>NZ_LEKS01000020.1:0-195793 GCF_001027725.1 Flavobacterium sp. ABG | reverse complement strand
TATATTTTCCTGCTGCTACTGTATAAACTACTGCAGATCCAATTCCACCTACGGCACAATTGTTTCTCACAAATCCACTTTTAGCAACATTGCCAAAACTACAGGTTCCCGTTTTATTCGCATTAGCCTGTCCATTCAGATTTACATCATCTTGTGCTAAAGTATCCGCATCTTCCTGAGAGATAATTGAGGTAATCATTTTTGAATACACTACTACCGATCCCGTTCCTCCAACATCACAGTTGTTTTTTGTGAAAGAACCGCTTTTGGTACTGCTAAAAGTACAAGTGCCATTGGCATTGGCATAAGCTTGTCCATCGTTTTGTGCTAATAAATCAGCTGCGGCCTGAGTAGCTGCTCTATATTTTCCTACCCCTACTGTATAAACTACTGCAGATCCGATTCCTCCCGGAGCACAATTGTCTCTGACAAATCCGCTTTTAACCACATTCTCAAAACTACACGTACCATTGGCATCGGCATAAGCCTGACCATTAGTCTTACTATCATTTTCTGCCAAAGCATCAGCTGCAAGCTGTGTCGTTCCTGTGTAGGTTCCCTCAGCTACCGTATAAATTACAGTAGATCCTATTGCTCCGTTTCCACAATTGTTTTTGGTGAACGTGCTATTTTTGACAATGTTTCTATATAAAGGTCTTACATTAACTACAATCGTAACTGGTGCACCTGAACAATTTCCTAATTTAGGAATTACCACATAAGTTGCAAATGCTGTTTCGCTACCTATATTTGTTAATTGCTGTCTTATCGCATTTCCGGTACCCGAAGTCGCGCCGGTTAAACCAACCTGGGTTACGGTCCAACTATATGTTGTATTGGGTTTAGTTGCTACCAAACTAATAGCGGTCGTCTCCCCTGTAGAAATCGTTTGCGCAGAAGGACTAGCAAAAACATCTGCTAAACAAGTTTCAGGAAATTTCGTAGGAGTCGTTTTAATCACCCCTATAATGGATGGACAATCCTGAGCAAATGAAACTAATGAGTAAAACATCACTATAAAAGTCATGCTCCATTGTTTCTTTGTTTTAAAAATATTCTTCATTTTTAATTTTATTATGCTGCGACTTTTAAAACCGACAGTCTCTTTTTTAACCGGAATTAATTATTTTTAAAATAGAATTGCCCAGAGATCGTTTTTATACAAGAACACCTATCTCAATCCTTTATTAATGTCATGTTAACTTCACTAAATTTTCTTGGCCCTCCTACAGGTGATGATTTACCTTATTGGAGTACATCCTCCTTGACTATTAGCATAAGCTTGCCCGTTAGCATAAACATCATCTTGCGCTAATTGATCTGCCTCCTCTTGAGTTGCTGCAAAATAAGTGTTTGCCTGAACGTTGTAACTTACAACCTCGGGTTCTTGATTTCCACCACAGGTCTCATTTGTAAAAAAATCCCCTTTTGGATTATTCCCAAATAGATAAGAACAGGTTCCAGTTGTATTGGCATAATTCTGCCCCTTTGTATCTACATCATTTTGAGCTAGTGTGTCTGCTTCAGCCTGAGAAGAAGAAGAAAAATATGTATTGGCCGGTACTGTATAGGTTACGGCAATCGCTGTTCCTCCTGCACCACAATTGTTTCTAACGAAAGAACCACTTTTGACACTATTCGTATATAAAAGTTCTACATTAATAACTACGTTTATAGGTCTTCCCGGGCAAGTACCCAAAATTGGCGTTACCGTATAAACAACTAATCCGGCAGCAGCTCCTGTTTTAGTTAGTATCTGAGTAATTGTATTTCCGGTTCCCGCTAAAGCACCGGAGGCGCCATTAGAGACTACTTCCCATTTAAAAATGGTGCCCGGAACTGAAGATGTTAAAGAGATACTGGTTGCACTTCCGGGTTTGATTGTTTGTGAAGATGGCGTTGCCCTAACATTGGTCTTACATTTATCTACCACAATCTCTCCAATAATTGGAATACATTCGCTACTCGGAACTATTGTTGAACTAAATGAAGCGCCTCTTAAATCGGTACTTTTTTCATTAGTACTTCTCTTAGATTTAGCATTATTCTCCGGTATATTTTCCATTGCAGGTAACACCGAATCAAGTTCATTAAAACTATTGTTACTTAAATTCACCACTACTTTTGCTGTTACTGCTTTAAAATTTGCCGGTAAAGAATCTAATTTATTATTGTTTAAAAGCACTTTTTTTAATGCCTGACAATTAACAAAATCCGGAACCAAACCGGTCACACCGGTATAACTAATCTGAAGATATTTCAGGTTAAGTAATTGCCCCATTTCCTGAGGTAATTGTCCAAAGAGATTTGCATTTTCCGTAATAGAAAAACTTTCTAAATACCTAAGCGCAACTATGCTTCGAGGAATGATTCCCTTTAGATTTACATCCGCAGGAAAATAAAGTTCCGTAATGTGTCCATTGGTCACTGTTACTCCTTTCCATCCTAATTTAGATTCTTCCGCATAAGTTTTTACAGGTTTATTAAAATCCCAACCTGTTAAAAAACTTTTGTTTAAGGCAATACTATAAATTTCTCTTAAAAACCTTTTTTCTTCCGCAGAAATATCTGCTTCCATAACAACAAAAGATTTTTCGTCAATTGTCTTTGAATTCTGCGAGATTGTATTGTCTTTCCTAAAAATCGCTTTATTTCTTCTTTTAGAATCCGGATATTTCTCTCCTGAGATACTAATTTCCAGACTCCCGTTTTGTGCGGTAGTTCCGGACTTCTTAAGAAATATTTTTCCTTCTACTACAGTAAATCCAATAGTTTCCTTTTTTAACTTATGAGAAAATATTGTGCTCGTACTAAGAATACAAAAAAAGCTAAAAATTAATGTACTGGTTAATTTCATGTGAGTCATAAATTATTACTTTTTTGCAGCCGTTTTTGGTGTTAGACAAGGAATTACCTGTTTTTTCACTATTGCCTTCTGGCTTGGAGCCACCTTTAGACTCTTTCTTCCTGTATGCGATTGCGTTGTGCTAACACTAATATTATTTTGCTTTAATTGTGCTTTGTAGTCAAAATGAGACGCTTTTGCACAATCAGGATTGCTATCATAATCTTCGAATCCATCAGAAGCCAATTCGCTATATTCCGTATTAGAAGCTACAGCAACAGGTAGTCTGTTGTTATAACCATATATAGCAGATGAATATCGATTTAAAGCATCTTTGTTTTCAACTTCCTGTCCGTACGGATTGTATTGTGTCACTTCTGAAGCTGACGTCCATTTGTTTTTATGAGTTGAAATTCCCCATTTATTATCTAACATGACATAAAGCGGATAAAAATCTGCAAAAAAGCCAGTTTTACGAGGTGTCGGATCTTCGGTATAGTTTCTTCCGGTCAGGTAAGCGTATGATCTGTTTGCTCTCCAATTTCCAAGAACGTTGTACACATACGGGTTATAAAAATTAGCCGCGTCTGCATCATCACTAGCTGAAGTTGTTTTTTCATACTCATGTTGCAATTCGCCTTTTTCATTGAATACCATTTTAGGTAAATTACATTCACATTGTGAAGGCCAAATATCTTTATACAATATGGCAGAGGCGTTTACAATTCTATTACTTGCATCTCCGGATTCAAATGGATTCGTTCCAATGTTTTCTTTCATTGAAACAATCTCATTGTTTGCATCATAATTGTATAATGGGTTTCTCATTGAAGTAATGCTTGCCATTCCTGCCATTTGCATGTTGCGATGACCGGAACGAATTACTTTAATTTTTCCTGATTTATCAATGTTTTTAATCAACTTTCCTTGTAAATCAATAAGTTTAAAACTTTCATTCTCTACTTTAACAACCCAGGCTCTGGAATCGATTCTATTGTCTTCAGCATCAAATCCTGTGACATATACCTCATCGCCATTTATTAAATAATCGGCTTCTTTTGTATCTCCATCACACTTGTAACCTTCATTGAATTTTTCAATTTTAGATGTAAAATCAGCATTTTTAACTGCCTGACTCATACCATCATACCCCCAATAGGCAGGGAAATTGAAATTAAAATAGTTATCACCATACTCATTGATTGTTTCCGTTAACAAAATTTCTCCTGTAGCTGCATCCCAAGCCAGATTCTTTGTAGAAACTACTGCACTGACATCACGCGCAATCTTTTCTACCAATATTCCTGAACTGTGAATAACTTTTGTTGTTGTAGCGATTCTAATTTGATCTTCGTGCCCGCTAAAACTTGGAATAGGGGTAGGAACAACAACGATAATTATCGTAAAAGGAAGCGTTGCAATATTTAAATGAACCCCACCAGTTGTAGATTTGGTTTTATTTTCTCTAAAATCGTTTATAACATCATAATCAACACCCACCATTTTTTTATCGATCGCTCCTTTTGAATCGATTGTTTCAATGATATTATTTAATCGTCCCTTATTTATATCTCCGGGATTAGATTCTACACTATACTTATACTCAACTTCAGAAATAACTTTACTCTGTCCTTCTCCAAACACTTTCTGGCTTTTCATTTTTCCATCCATATCATTGGTATGTACAGAAAATCCCTGCGCTAAAGAAATATGGTTTCTAACATTCAGATTCATTATACCCGCTAAAGCTGTTGATGAATCAAAATTGGACGATAAAGTTGTTTTGTCAACAATCGTCGGAAACTCTTTTGAAGTATAAAATTCCGTCACCACAGATCCTGTTGCATGCTTTTTTACTACCATGTTTTGATTGTTCTCGGTTTTCTTTCGTGCCAAATTCGATACCGTTACACGGCTATACGTAACTTTCGGATTAGGAAAGAAGGATTCTCCTAATGGCTCCTCGACATAATTTTCACTTTCCGCACCTAGCAATAAATCTCTTTTACTTCTGTCGTAAAAAGGTTTAACAAATGGATTTTCTTTAGATCCTAATGGTTCATAGGTTGCAACGCCCGAAGATTTCCCATGTTCGTCAGTGTACTTATATTCTTGCCCGTATGATTGCTTATAAAGATTGTTCTCAATATTCTCAGTCATCACATTCCATTGGTCATGGAGTTCTATTTTCTTAACTCTGCTTCCTCCCCCTATTTTGCAATTATTAGTATTCATAAGGCGGACCCATGACTTCCCGGTGACAAACATGCTGGCAATTTCCTTTTCTCTTAATTGGGTATTTGGTCCCTCAAAAATGTCTAAGAGACTAGACATAGATCCAATCAGTTCCATAATAATCCCTTTTACATCAGAGGTATCTTCTTTATTGCCTAAACTATAAACAAGACGATTTAGGTTTTGTCTTCCAAAATTCCATCCTGCTTTTTGTATTGGGTTTGTATCTCTATCCGTTTTTTCGCTAAATCCATCCCCTTCTCCCACATACAACACAGGAATGGAAGCATAATTTTTTCCGTCTTTTGTTGCAAAAAAACCACAGTTTTTGTCGGCATTTATTTGAACATAACCTGTTACATAATCATACTTATCTGTACTTCCACCAGCCAGAGGACTTGGATCAACCATATTGAGCAGGAATCTAAAATAAAGCGGGTTTTCTTCTGTACCAACCGTTTTTAAATAACTCTCTTTAAAGGTTTTTTCATCCATATCTTTATCAATCTCAACATAGACATATTCACCTATAGCTCTCTTTTTAATAGTAGTATTAATGTCATCCAAATTCCTCGGCGTCCTATCTCCACTGCCCACAACTTTGAACATTTGCATCGCTTGTTTATCCTGAACAAAAGCATAATCATCTGATTCAAAA
This sequence comes from Flavobacterium sp. ABG, assembly GCF_001027725.1. Taxonomy (NCBI): domain Bacteria; kingdom Pseudomonadati; phylum Bacteroidota; class Flavobacteriia; order Flavobacteriales; family Flavobacteriaceae; genus Flavobacterium; species Flavobacterium sp. ABG. The sequence continues at coordinate 190,055 of NZ_LEKS01000020.1, read as the reverse complement.
TTAACTTCGATTTCACCACCCGACGGCAGTCGTATCGCTTTTAACAGCCATGCCGAAGCATATTGGTCTGCCTTTACCCGATCATTTTGATCTATATATGGATATTCTGCATTTGATAAGTTACCGGTTGTACTACCATTTACATGTGCAAGGGATGGTCTGTAACTACCCCAGACATCATATCCCTTCATATCATAAACCGGGTTGTTTACTACATCTTCTTCAATTTTGTAGTTTTCATTTGGTGTGCCATTTGTATTCTCCGTCAACACTTTTGGAGCATATTTAAAGACATAGGGCGTAAATTTTCCCATCTTCGAATTTTTATAGGTAAAATAAACCTTCGTTAGTGTTAATTTCCCTTTTTGTCCAGCAAATGCATCCTTTTCCGCTGCATTAATATTATTGTCTACACCCTGACATAAACTATAATTATACTCAAAGTGTGCTTTTTTGATTGCTATTGGCACTTCTCCTTTTTTAATTTTAGCATCATATTCCGGTTTAGAATACAACGAAATACTGTCCAGTTTGTACATTTTTGAATCTTTACCTATCGATCCGTTTTCGCCCGCAACTCCATATCCATCATTTCTTTCAGAAAGATGAAAAAGAGCTATATGTGTTTTTGTTATAATTTTTTTAACATATAATAATTCTTTCTCTCCGTATATATAATTTCCTTTATTATCTTTTTGACTTGATCTTAGACCTTCATCATGATTGGCCATATTCCCTCTAAATGGAATTCTCCATTTGTAAGTATTCCCTTTATCTTTATTTTTGTTTTCGTACTCAAATTTGGTGTATGTTCCCAAATCGTCATCTGTAAGTCCATCACCTTTAATATCCTGGTAATCTGGTGATAAAACTGAGGTTAACAAATACGAATGTGCATAAGATGGCGTAGTAATACGGTTGAAATACTCATCACCCTCCCGTTTATTTCTGGTCGAATTATCGTTTCCTCCATATTCAACTAATCCCTCTTTATAGTGGACAGGATTATTACCAACATCAAATGTAACTTCCTTTTTGACTATATTATAAGCAGCTCTACCATAAATATAGCGTTCTCCACCTTCCTTTGTTACTTTTATTTCGGTAGTGTGGTGATCGTGTTTCCCTTTAAGTGAATAAGGACTTATCAAATCTGAGCCGTATGCTTTGGCTTCTGTACGCGTTAATTTTTGGATAGCTTGGTTTCTTGATAAACGTTTGTCACGCAGTAACGAGCCCGCTCCGTCAAATTCTTTTTCGATACCATCAGTCTTATCTTTTACATGATATTTTTGACTGGTTCTCCTTGAGAATTTACCTCCTTCGATCTCTAACCTTATAGGGCTATATCCTCCTAATTTGTTGTTTAAAAGACTTAATTCCTGATCCACATGGTTTCCTCCAATGGTCTTAAAAAACACTTTCTCGTAATCAGGACTCTTGCTTTTTTTTTCTTTAAACCGCCCCAGAGCAGGATTAGAGTTTTCCCATACTCTCGAATGGCTGTTACCCAAAGTCATCGTACCGTCTACACCTACGTGCACTCCACCACCGGCACCAAATTCTAAACCTAATGATCCTCCCGAACTCACGTCTGTAGTTGCGTTATCATATACATACCCTACCTGAGATTTGTACGGACGATACATTCCCGAAATTCCCTGACCTTGAATACTGTATAAATCGTAAGTATTATTCGTGATCGGTAATGAAGTTGTATTTTTATTAAATGTCCTGTCTTTTTCTCTGTTGAAATCTAAAACATCTGATTTTCCGGCGTTATAAGTATTCTCAAAACCAAATGCTTTTTCAGACTTATACTTTTCGGAATCTCTGATACCTTGACTCGTTATATAACCGGAAAATTTCATTCCCGGCTCAATTCCCCAAACCTCACCTTCTATATTCACACTAAACATATAATTTGATGATGCCATCCCAACTCTTTTAACAGGTGTAAATGATGCATCTACAAATGAAAGGGTACTTGAATTTAAGTCGGTAGATTCATTACCTGCAACTGTTATAGTCCTGCCCGCTGCATCTTTAGTACTCTTAGTAAATGATTTACTTGCAAAAGTTGACAGCGTCATACTTTCCACACCTTTTCTGCTATTATAACTCACTCCTAAACTAGCTCCCAACGCATTATTACCTTTATCTGCCCCAGTGATTCTTTGACTAAAAGAAAGACTTGGCGATACCGAAACACCTTCAGAGGCTGAAGACGCAATATTCATACCCACCGAAAGATTGTTACTTATTTGATAACTCAAACCCGCACTTGATGTTACGGTAACTCCATCATAATTATTGAATTTAACTGCTAATCCTACACTTGCTTTTGCTCTTGATTCTTTAAATCCAAAAGCAGTTCCAAAGACATTCACATTGGAACCAATCGTTATATTAGGTTTCAAACTATTTTCATAGATCATTTCATCTCCATTAAAGTCATCCGGTAAACCGCGTAACTGCCTGGTAATTTGCCCCACGTCAAGATTCCAACCAAGACCAACCCACGAAGCTTCCTGATCCATAGTCACACCCGAGTTGTAAGCTAAGTTTAGAGGATATCCTCCCACATCCATTATCGGAATATTATAGTTAAAATCACCGCTGGATAAATCCACCATGTCTGATGTTCCTATGGGCGTAAACGATTCAAATTCCGGCTGAGAAGGCCCTCCTGTCAATGCATAAAGCTGCATAGGCTGGAAGGTTTCCAACAGAATCATCATTGCTAAGTAAATAGCCACCGTTTTTTTAAATTTACTTATTTTTTTTTGCGTAATCATAAGGCTATTTGGGTGTAGGTATCTTTAAATTGAAATTTGAGAGTTCCTTTTCTAAAAAGGAAATCAGTATATACTAATTGAATTTTTTCATTCGGGTCGATTCCAGAGAAGAATAGCAGTACTTTTTGATAAGGTGCAATTTTGTAACTTCGTTCGTAGGTAACTCCTGAGCAAGCAATCGTGTCCTTTTTGGAGGTGATAACATAAAAGTCTTTCTCAAGTCCAAATGACATATATTTTACGGCAGCGGTGTAATCCATACCTGTAAATTTTTTATCAAGCAGATCTTTCTCTTCTTCTTGCTGGAAAGTAAATTCTACAACTCTTTCCCGCTTATTTTCTTCATAAATAGAATCTACGGTCTTTAGGTCTTCATTCCCCAAATCTTTTAATAAGTAATATTGAACAGGAACTTCTGTGGCGATAAAACCAACATCTTCAACCTTTTGTGTATAAATGCGAGATTTCCAACCTATTTTTTCGAGGTTGAAATAGCGGTCTCTAATCTCTGAATCATCTGAGGTTGTTGTTTCTTTATCTTTTTTGCAAGAAGACAAAATAATAAACGCGAGGACAAAAACAATTTTAGTTAAGTCCTTCATATTTTTTATTTAAGTAGATAAGTAAATCATCTGTTACATCAATCTCGTCATCTGCAAACAAAACATTAGACTGACTGTCGGAACCAATAATCAGCTTGTAATCTTTGTCTTTGGAGAATTCTGAGGAATAACTTTTGATTCTTTTCCAAATTTTTGAAGATTCTTCTGAAATAAAAGCTTGCTCAAATTGGTGAAATTCTTCTTTGCCTCTTACAAACTCCTGCATTAATTGCGCTTTTACAGCTTCAGAAGTTTCAGGGTTTTGCAAAGTGGCGTATAAATTATCTAAAACTGCTTTTCTTGAATTAAACTCTTTCTCTCCTACCTTCTTCATTTCTTTGGTCATCACAAAACCATCAAATAGTTTAACAGAGTCAACATAAACAATCTCTTTATTCGATTTAATAAAATAAAACGAAAGCAATAAAACAATTAGCAAACTTACTGCCAACACTTTAGCAATAAATTTAGCCGTAAATTCGTATTTAAACATAAATAATCCCATTTTCTTAGGAGCGGCAAAAGTATTGTTTTTTAAGAATTTACCACCAAAAAAGGCTAAAATTTATTTAAAACAACAGAAAATAACATAAAAAAAAGTTAAATTATAAATTATCAGCAAAATATACCACACTAAAAATCAAATATTTAAACAGTAAAGTATCCAAAATTTTTAACACGAAAAAAAATAAAAATTTAACCCGTAACTATTCTAATTACTGTTCTTTTTTTAATGCAGTAAGATTTCTTTAAAATGAAAAAATCCTCACTAATTAATCCGAATTTGACTCATTGTTGGTTTTAACCAATGGTCTTTGTACTCTTTAAAAATTGCAAAATTTCCACTATTATTTCTAAGTTAACAAGTATCATAATGAAATTAATAATACCCTTTATCAAAAATACGTTTTACAAAAACCTAAAACACACCTAATCAACAAGTAAGACTTTAAAACATTATTTACAAAAAAATTAGTCCTAACAAACTGACGTTTCATTGATAATGAAAAGAAAAAAAAGTAACTTGCGCACCTTTTAAAATCATAATAACCCCTTGAAAACACACAAAATACCGCATTATATTCTACTACTTTTTGCTTTTACACTGCTATCTTTTGCTGATCCTTACCTGATAAAAAGGATCACTGATAAAGAATACAGATACGAATTTTACACTTCAGACAAAAAGATAACTCCCAAAGAAAACAAAACTTACTATTGGTTTAAAGGCGGATTAATACATGAAGCCCAAGGTGGTATTGCTGGCGATTTATTAGATGATAAATTTGTTAAAATGTATCATAACAATCAATTGGCGGAACAAGGTCAATTTAAAAACGGACTTCGTATCGGTTTATGGAAAACCTGGCATCAGAATGGTATTTTAGCTACTACCCTAACCTACAGCAATGGATTCAGATCCGGGAAATATTTCAGATACGATGAAAGCGGCAATCTAGTTGAAAATGGTAAATACAGCTCGAATCTCAAAACAGGAAAATGGAGTAACATCGAAAGTAAAGAGACAGTAACGTACCGAAAAGGTTTGGTGGTAAAAGAAAAAGAAACTTTTACAAGATCAGAAAAATATCGTATTCAGCAGGACAATGTCCGATTAGAAGAAGCCAAAAAGAAACAAAAAGAAGCAGAAGAAACTTCTGATGCTGCTAAACTTGACGGTTATAAAGCTAAAAATAAAGAAGAAAAGGCAAAGAAAAAAGAAGAGGCTAGAAAAGAAGCCGAATCAAAAGCTGCTTCAAAAAAAACGGCGAAAAAAAATCAAAAAGACGCCAAGCTAAAAGCTAAAAATGAACCAAAAAAAGAGTCAAAATTAAAGAATTTCTTTAAAAATCTTTTTAAAAAGAAGGATAAAGCTCCAGAATAATGATTAGAGCTCACAGTTTGTTGTATGCCATTTATGTCTGCTTGATTGTATCAATTATATGTGGTGCACTACTGTATTTTTCAAATTTGTACAATCAACTCAATCTTTATTACAACTTACAGGAAGAACTTTACATTCAAAATCAATCTGTTTTAAACTTTGCCTTAGGGAATAAAACTGTCGTTACAATAATCGAAAAAGACGAGGACTCAGAGATTGAAGGCAGCTATGAAACTAAACAATACGGATTACTCTCTTTGGTTATAGCCAATTCATATCTTGCTAACGATACTGTATCGTCAGTACATTTTGTTGGGGCACGACATACCGATAAAACTGCGATTTACTTAACCAATTTATCCAAATCTCTCTCTTATTCCGGAAAAGTAAACCTCATCGGAAACAATCAATTGCCTCGTACTTTTATTGAAACTTCTTATATCGACAACAGTTTAAATCAACTCACTGTACAAGGGGAAAATACACTCTCAGATATAAAATTACCGGAACTAAATCCGAATTTTAAAACGTTGTTTTCAAATATAAAATCCGAACAAGTACAACTTTCCGATCTAGAGAAAATCAAGGACTCTTTATATTATAATTCATTTAATAAGGTTACTCAAGAAATTCAAGTAAAATCAATTTTGGCTAATGTTATTTTCAAAGGCAACTTTATTTTACGATCTGAAGATTCTATACGGGTAAAGAAAAACGCAGTGTTGGAAGATGTTATTTTGATGGCTCCAAAAATAACATTTGAAGAGGGTTTTAAAGGAACTGTTCAAGCTTTTGCGACTCATGGAATTGAACTCGAAAAAAAAGTAACTTTAAACTATCCATCGGTCGTTTGTGTTTACAATGTGAATAAAGAGGAAGCTAAAATAAAAATAAAAAAAGAATGTAAAATAACGGGAGCAATTGTCCTGTTTGGTACTACGCCCGAAGAGATTGATAAAAACAGCATCGAAATAGAGAAAGATGGCTTATTGTTTGGCGATTTGTACTGCACCGGAAAACTAATGTTGGAAAGCAATGTTTACGGTTCGGTTTATACCAATCGCTTTTTTATGAAAACCGGATCGTCCAGCTATGAAAACCTCATCAGTAATATCGAAATTAATACCACAAAACGACCTGATTATTTTATTTCTATCCCTTTGTTCAATACTCAAAAAACGACCTATGGTGTTATCAAAAAAGTGTTGTAAAGTACCCGCCAATTCTATACTGGAATCGGTTATTGCGCTGACAATAATTTCAATCTGCCTCTATTTTGCAATCCTGATTTTTGCCTCTGTCTATACGCCAAAAACAACTGCTAAATTTTATAACACCCAGAATAAAGTTAATGAACTTTTCTATTTGTCTGAATTAAAAAGTGATTCTGTTTTAAACAACAACGAAAACCAAAATCTGCTTATAGAAGAAGAAACTATTACCAATGATCTTAAAAAAATTTCAATAATATATAAAGACAGTACCCAATCTAAATTTGAAAAAAAATTCTATGTCCAAAAACCGTAAAAACCTGCAATCCTTGCCTGCTTTTTCAATTATTGAAGCAGTCGTTGGTATGGCTATTACGGCTATTATCATGGGAATATTGTTTGTTATTTTTTCGATTATTACGGGAAGAATGCTGGATTTTAAAAATCAAAATCAATTAATAAACGACTTAAACCGATTAACCTATAGCTTAAACAAAGATATTTTTGAGAAAGAGAAAATGATCGTTGTCGAAAATGAAATTTACTTAAACGGATATACAGGAGAACGTGTTTCCTATCAATTCTCGGAAGATTATATTCTAAGAAACAGTGAAACTTTCATTGATACTTTCAGAGTCAAATTTAATCGCATACTACTGGACACTGTAAGAAGTAAATCAGAGCAATTTGTTTTCCAAAAAGTGAAATTAAATATCAAAGCAAATGAAAAGGAAATGGATTTAAGTTTTTACAAAAGAGTATATCCAAACGAACTATTACAAACGATTAAAAAATAATGAGTTTCGATTTAACGACCTATAAAACACCAAAAGCCAAGACAAAAGATCTCAAGATTCAAACTGGTTCTTTTCAGTTTTCTAAAAAACTTTCCGACAAAAAAAAGGAAATTTTCTATAGAGAGCTAGGCATGCTTTTACGTTCGGGAGTAGATTTTAAAAAAGCACTCGAAATTTTAAGCAATCAATCGAGCAATACATTTGAAAAGGAATTAATTCTTCGAATCAAAGAAAAAGTCGTCGAAGGAAGAAGCATTTACGAATCAATGCGGGAGAGCAATCAATTTTCTGCTTACGAGTATTATAGCATTCAAATTGGAGAAGAAACCAGAAAACTGGAGGAAGTTTTAGGGGAATTACAAAAGTATTTCAATCGAAAAATTCAGATAAAAAGACAGATCATTTCGGTTATGACCTATCCTACAATTGTTATGCTGGTAACAGTTCTGGTTTTATATTTTATGTTGAATAAAGTAGTTCCGATGTTCAGCTCTGTCTTTAAACAATTTGGAAGCGAATTGCCAAAAAGCACTCAAATTATCTTGAAAATATCCAATCATTCCGGAATGATTTTTTCTATTGTCATTGGAATTATTATTGGATTAATAACGATTCATGTCCTGTTAAAAGAGAAAGATAGCTACAGATCGTTTACCACAAAAATAATTCTTAAAATTCCGTATTTCGGAAATCTGATTCGAAAAATATATATTTCACGTTTTTGCCAGGCCATGAATTTACTGATTACTTCTAAAACAACTCTTATAAATTCATTGACATTAACGGCAAAAATGATCGGTTTTTACCCGATTGAAATTGCCATTCAGCAAATAAAAGAAGATATCACCAGAGGGGCTTCGCTAAATGAAAGTTTAAAGAAACACCCTGTATTTGAAAACAAAATGGTGTCGATGGTTGAAGTCGCAGAACAGGTAAATCAGCTTGAGAGCATGTTTGAGCGCTTAACCGAGCAATACAACGAAGAAATAAGTCATCAGACCAAGATGATCGGCGTTATTCTGGAGCCTATGATTATTATTGTAATTGGTGCCATTGTAGGTGTAATTATGGTTTCTATGTATGCTCCAATGTTTGATTTAAGTAAGATTATAAATAAATAGTTATTTAAGTAAAACTCATTTATGTTTTACTGTAATTGCTTAACAATGTTTAATAAAAATAAAAAATAGATATATGTTGAATAAGATTAAAAAATACCACACGCTAAACAAAAAATTTAGCGTAAAAGCCTACTCGCTAACAGAAATTTTAATTGTGTTGTGTATCATTGGTATATTACTACTGATGGTGCTACCCAATCAAACCTCAGTAATTGGACAGGCAAAAGCCATTGAGGCACAAGCGATGCTTAATCAGGTTTATGGACTTGAAAAAAGTTACTTTTATAAGCATTCAAAATACTCCGGCAGTTTAGAAGAAATTGGTTTTGAACAGGAGAAAACGGTAGAAGAAGGCGGACAGGCGGTTTACCGAATCGAAATACTGGATGCTACAAACGAATCCTTCTCTGCCAGAGCAACTGCGACTTCTGACTTAGATGGTGACGGTAGTTTTAATACTTGGGAAATTGACAGTAAAAAAATATTAACTGAAGTAACAAAAGAATAAATTGAAAATAGCTTATGCCATTTTATTGCTTTGTTTGATTGTAATTTTTATTCAGGATTTAAAATACAGAAGAATACACATTGCGCTGCCAATCGTAATTTTCATTTTATCCTGCTTTCTGATTTTATCTAAAATTAAAATCTTAAGTACGATACTTATTTCTAATATCAGTTTCTTTTTAATTACGTTAAGCATTTTGACGGCCTATATGAGTTTTAAGGCTAAAAAGTTTTTAAATCCCTTCCAACATTATTTTGGATTGGGTGATTTATTATTTTACGTGGCCATAAGTCCTCTGTTCTTACTTAAAAATTACATATTGTTTTTCATATTGTCTCTTTTATTTGCCATTTTCCTGCAAACTGCATTAAAAAGATTTATGAAAGAAGAAACGGTTCCGTTAGCTGGATTTTCAGCCCTGTTTTTACTGATTGTACTGCTGAAAGACCACTTTATGTTTCTCCAAAAAATCACTTTTTTATAATGACACAAGATATCGTAATTCAATCTGACGTGCAACATATGGTCACTAATGACCTTGCCAATCAATATCGAATATTGCCAAAGTCTTACTTTGAAAATACTTTAGAATTGTATGTTGATAACTCGAACAATAATGAAGAGGCACAAGATGAGCTGGAGCTTTTTTTAGGAAAAAATATCGTTTTTCATCCTATACAAGCAGAAGAAATAGAAAAGGCATTGTCAATTTATTACAGAAAAGAGCGAGCATTAAACTCCAATAAATCTTTAAATGTTGACAAAGGCGATTTTCTCGAAAATCTATTACTTGAAGCTAAATCTTTAAAATGCAGTGATATTCATTTTGAAGTTTATGAAGATTCCTCCCGTATTCGTTTTAGGATCGACGGACAACTAATTGAACGTTACAAAATAGAACGTGATAATTACCTCGAATTAGTCAATAAGGTTAAAATAAAAGCCAAATTAAATATTACCGAAAAAAGACTGCCACAGGACGGAAGAATTACCAATGAATCCTTTGATATCAGGGTCTCTATTTTACCCACTTTATTTGGAGAAAAAATAGTGATGCGTCTTTTAGGTCAGGATGCCTCAAATATAGATTTGAGTACTTTGGGTTTACAAAAAGAAGAATTAGAAAACTACCTCGAAGCTGTAAAAAAACCAAACGGAATCATCTTAATAAGCGGCCCAACAGGATCGGGAAAAACCACGACCCTTTATGCTACCTTAAGATTATTAAACGATAGCCGAAGAAATATTGTTACGGTAGAAGATCCGATTGAATATACTTTGAAAGGAATTAATCAGGTACAATTAAAAGAAGATATTGGCCTGACCTTTTCTGCCGCTTTAAAATCGTTTTTACGTCAAGATCCTGATGTTATTATGCTGGGAGAAATTCGAGATTCGGAAACGGCACTAATGGCAATTCGGGCTTCATTGACCGGCCACTTGGTTTTATCAACGATACACACCAACTCTGCAATAGGAACAATCTCCAGATTAATAGATATGGGGGTTCCGTCTTATTTAATTGCCGAAACTTTAAACCTTTCAGTGGCTCAGAGATTGGTTCGAAAACTTTGCGATCATTGCAAAAAAGAAACAAACTGCAATAGTAAAGACTTTCCCTTAAACTTTAAATTTCCTTATGACATTACCTCGTATTATAAGCCTGTGGGTTGTAATACGTGTTTTCATACCGGATATAAAGGCAGGACGGCAATTTATGAAATTCTAACTATCGATCCGGTAATTACAGAAGCGATTAAAAATAACACAATCACAAAATTATACCACAACAATAAAGATTACAAATCTCTTCCTGAGAAAGCTTTTGACCTCTTAGCCGCAGGGGAAACTTCTCTGGAAGAAATATATTCAATTTTAATAAACATATAAATAAATGCTTAAACAGGTTGCATACGTACTAGCTGCGTTATTTTTTACCACTATTATTTCAGCGCAGCAGGATATTGTTGAACTAAGTAAAAAATTTGACGAATTATCGATACAAAAAAAAGGACTGAATGAAACCATTAAAATTGATGTTTCAGGACTCGCTTTACATGATTTTATTGCTTCAATTGCCGAAGAACATCAATTAAATATTGATGTCGATACAGAACTAAATCAACCGGTAGCCAATAACTTTTTTGATGTAACAGTAAAAGATGTGTTGATACATCTGGTTCAGAAATATGATTTGGAAGTTAGCTTCACCAATAACATTATCATTTTCAAAAAAAGGAAAATTATTGCCATCGTTGAGAAAAAACGTCCCAAATTTATTGATGTAAGTTACAATCCGGAAAATGATTTTTTATCCATAAAAATAGAAAACGATACTTTATCTGCGGTTGCAAAAGCAATTACTGACAAATCGGGGAAAAATCTAATTCTGGCACAGGATATAAAAAATATCCGAATCTCTTCTTATATTTTAAATCGTCCTTTTGATCAGGTTATCGAAATGATGTCAAAATCAAATGATTTATCTGCGATTAAGGATAATAATGATGTTTATTTTATACAAAAAAACACAGCCGCTACTGCCAGCTTACAAAGCAACAGCCCTAAAGCAAAACAGCCTAAAGCAAACCTTGGAGTTCCTGGTTTTTATGACGTAAACCTCAACAAAAACGGATTTCTACAAGTAAATGCCTTTGTTGCAGATGCCGCAGATTTGTTGACTGAAGCAGCAGAAAAACTGCATATTAATTACTTTTTATACAACAAACCTGAAAACGAAAAAACAACGCTTTCAGCAGATAATATAACTTTCGATCAACTCTTGGAACATATTTTTAAGGGAAAAAAATATACCTATAAAAAACAGGATCATTTTTATATCATTGGTGAAGAAGCAACAGAGGGTTTGAGAATTACAGAACTGATTCAATTAGAAAACAGATCGATCGAATCTGTTATTAATACCCTGCCTAAACTCTTTTCTGAAAAATTAGAAATAAAAGAATTTATAGAGCTAAACGGGCTAATTGTCTCAGGATCCAGATCGATCCTTAATGAACTGAAAATTTACATGAAACAAATTGACAAAGTTGTACCAATGGTACAAATAGAAGTCATTATTGTTCAGTACAACAAATCATACGACATACAAACAGGATTAAAAGCAGGTTTAGACAAAATTAATACGCCTAAAACGAGCGGTGTTTTATTTCCAAACTCCGATGTCACGCTAAACGGTTCTTCGGTAAATAGTTTAATAGATGCTTTTAACGGATTTGGTCTTTTTAAATTAGGAAAAGTAACCTCATCGTTTTACTTAAACCTAAAACTCCTTGAAAACAACTCCGTTTTAAAAATAGAATCTACTCCTAAAATTGCTACAATTAGCGGACATGAAGCCAAATTATCAATTGGTGAGACCAGTTATTATTTTGAGCAAAATAACCGATTGATAAATAGTAATATCGGAAACGATATCCTAAACTCGGGAACATGGAAATCTACTGATGCCAATTTGAGTGTTTCTATTAAACCTCATGTCTCTACAGACGAAAATGTAACATTGACCATTGCGGTAGAAAAGAGTTCTTTTTTGGCCAGAGTTGGTGAAGATGCTCCTCCAGGAAAGGCTACACAAAAATTTGAATCTTTAGTACGCGTAAAAAACGGAGAAATGATTTTACTCGGTGGTCTGGATGAATTGAAAAAAGAAAATTCAGGAACAGGAACTCCACTACTGTCAAGGGTTCCCGTTATAAAATGGTTCTTCAGCAGCAGGAAAAAAGCTAAAAATGATTCTAAGCTTCACATTTTTATTAAACCAACAGTTATTTACTAATGTTAGCGACTTTATCTAAATTTATAAAGCTAAATGACATAAATGTCGTTGGTGTAATTAAAAAAGAAGACTGCGAAGTTTACAATCTGCTTTCTATTAAAAAGAAAGCGAATAAGATTACTATTGTTTCCAAACAAACTTTTGAAAACTTTGAAATATTAGCCAAAACAACAGATAAAAAAATACCTCTTCTAATTGTAATAAAAGGAAAAGGTGTTTTAAATAAAGAAATTAATTTTGAAAATGAAGCTGATGTAAATTGGCAGAAAAACATTGATTATAATACCATTTATTACACAGACATCAAAGGAGCAAATTCTAATTTTATCAGTTTTTGCAGAAAAAACATTGTAGAAGAAACTCTTTCCAAATTTCAGAAAAAAGGGTTCCAGGTTATAGATGTTTATATTGGTTCTTTTTTGGCAGCTTTATTAAACAATACCTTAAAAAAAGAAATACTGTTTTCAACTGATTTATCTTTAGAATTTGAGAACGATAAATTATTGCGTTTCACCAAGCAAAACGAAACGGTAAAAACGGTAGCCTACAAAATTGGAGAAGATAGTGTTTCTTCTACTTTTTTACCGCTTTATGGCACCATAATTCATTTTTTTGTTCAGCCTGAAGGTGTTTCAAAAACGACCAATGAAACATTGAACAGTGAAGAACTTATTTATAAAAAAGCGTTTCATTACTTAGGTGTCATTATGCTTGTTGGTTTCCTTGTTTCATTATTAGTCAGCTACTTTCTAATACAATATTATGGTACCAAAAATGCAGAATTAAATCTCCAGACCGTATATTCGAACCAATCGTATCAACTGATCTTGGATCTGGAAGCTCAAAAAGAAAAAAAACTGAATATCTTAAAAGAATCGGGTGTTTTATCTTCCAAGTTTCTTTCTTATTACGGTTATCAGATTATAAAATCTGTTCCGTCTGATATTTCTTTAAATGAGCTAAACATTATACCACTAAGCGGAGAATATAAAGAAAATAAAAAAGTTTTTTTTGAGAACAAAACCATCCTGCTTAAAGGTGAAACTTTTCAAGAATCCTCTTTTAACAACTGGCTTGAAGACATAAAAAGAATGGATTGGCTACAGCGCTTTGAAATCATCAGCCTAAAAAAAAACAAAAAAAACAAATCAATATTCGAAATAAAAATAACACTGAAAAATGTTTGAGAATTATTCCTATAAACAAAAATTTCACGCTTTGATAGTACTCTTTTTTATGTTGTCTTTTACCGCATATAAAAGATCTTTTCATGCTTTATTTGATGTGATTACAGAATATCGAATACTATCAGAAAAAGCAGATAACATTAATAAAAAAGCAAAAAACACAAATGGTCTCACAAGAGATCTTGCCTATTTAGATAAAATAATTGGAAAAGAAGGCGCATCAAAAGAAATGGTACAACAAGGTATTATAAGTTTTGCTTCCGAAAACTCCCCAGGAATTTCTATAAGTGATCTGAAACCCATACATAATTTTCCTGAAGATGATTATCATATTATTACCAATCAATTAGACGTAACCGGCAACAGTAATCAGCTCTTAAAACTAGCTTATGATTTTGAAAAAAAATTCAATCTTTCCAGAATAGTCAGCACGAGTTTCTATACAACCAAAAATAATAATAAATCCGAAGTTTTACATTTAAAAATGATTTTTCAAAACTATGAAAACAACAAATAAAATTATACTAGTTCTTTTGTCATTCCTAACCTATTCCTGCGAAGATATTCTTGAAGAAGATATTAGCGACGATACGGTTCAAATTCTTTCACCAACAAATAATTCTGAAATTGAGAGTAACGTGGTCAGCTTTAAATGGAATAGTCTGAAGGGTAGCGATAAATATCGTATTCAGGTATATGGATCAGATCAAATATTGATACTTGATTCTTTAACTACAAAAACGGCCATAACTTTACCTTTAGAAGCTGGAGATTATGTCTGGAGGGTAAGAGGAGAGAATTATGCCTATGAGTCTATTTATTCTTTTCCCTCTAATTTTTCGACCACAATTTCTAAAGATTTAAGCAATCAGCAAGTGATCTTGAAAAGTCCTGAAAATGATAAATTTGTTAATTTTATTAATGTGACTTTACATTGGGATGCTCTTAATTATGCCAGCAGTTATAATGTAAAAGTTGTCAATACAGTAACAGGGCGAGAAGTATATTCCAATCCTAACATAACGGATACCTCTATTACACTCAATTTACTAACACTGGAAGATGGAAATTACGAATGGCGATTAAAGGCTAAAAACATTGATTCGGAAACAAAACAATACGCGGCACGAAAATTCAATATCGATACTACTAATCCAAATCAGCCAAAAAATATTTTGCCTGCTGATAATTCAACCCAAACAATCAATTCGAGTATGAACTATACCTGGAGTATTCCAAATGATGTGGGAAGTGCAAAATCGCCAATTTCATATATAGTGGAATTTTCCAATGATGTCGATTTTAATATAATTATGCTAACTCAAAACAGCGATTCGACAACACTTCAACAATCCTTCTCTACTGCAGGGGTTTATTATTGGAGAATAAGAGCAATTGATGGCGCCGGAAATGTTGGTCCAAATAGCACCAAATTTAAGTTTACTGTTAAATAAAATGGTAAAAAAGAAAATAAATATAATTCTAATTATAGCCGTTCTTGCACTTTGGGGAACGGTTGGTTATAGGACGATTAATCGTCAGTTTTCCAGTAATGAGGTTTCTTTGGAGAACGAGAGTCAACTCAAGAATATAACCCTCAATCAAATTAACAAAGATACTTTTGAATTAGAAAAAATAAATCGAGATCCGTTCTTAAATAAACAATTTCAAACTACTCCAACTGTTGTCACCAGAAAGGTAATTTCGAATTACATTCCTGTAAAAAAAACAACTGCAGCTGTAGTTCCAAAAATAGATAACAGTCTCAAATGGCCCGTGTTGTCTTATCACGGATACATTGTATCTAAAGAAAGAAATGAAGATTTGGTCTTGCTTAAAATTAATTCGAAATTATGTCGGTTAAGACTTAATGTTCCTTCAAATGGGGTATTGGTTAAAAAAAATTACAAGGATTCTATTGAAGTTTATTTCAATTCACAAAGTAGAATTATTAAAAAACAATAAATCTTTGCTTGGGGTTTAACCGCAAGGAGTACTATTATAACATGGATTTCTTAAAAGTCTTCTGATTTTTTGATTCAAAACAAAAGCCCAATCCTATTTCGGTTTGGGCTTTATTGCATTTGAGTTGTAGTCTTACACCTCAACTGGTTTTTGTATTTGGTCTAAACTTAAAGACCTAAAGTAAGTAACGAAATTTGTGGTCTGTTTTATCTGCCAACAATAGCTTTTAGTTCCACATACTTGTCAAGGTTTTTAAAATTATGCCCTTTTTCTTTCATAGATTTAACAAACTGAGGTGAAGCTCCCATCGCTTTTGCAGCAATAACATCATCCAGATTCAAATCACTAAATCCCAAGTCTTTGTATTGTTTGATTAAATCGGCTGTTATATTCTGTGATTTCAAAGCAAATAAATCATCCGGTTTGATGTTTTTATAACCTGTTTTTTCGATATCATTTATATATTTCGCCGTAATATTCATGGATTTTAAAGCAAACAAATCGTCGACTTTGATGTTTTTGTACCCCATTTTTTCAAACTCTTTTACGTATTCCGGAGTAATATTTAAGGATTTTAAAGACATCAGTTCATCATTGGAAAGATCATTGTATCCTAATTGTTTAAAGGAATCCACAAAATCTTTATCGATATCCATTGATTTAAATCCTATAATATCATCCTCGGTTATCTTACCCGAATTTCCTTTATTGGCATCCTGAAAATCAGCAATATATTTCCCGTCAATACCCTGAGATTTTAAGGCAATGAGTTTATCGGCACTAATATCTTTATAGCCTGCTTTGCGGATTTCGTCGATAAAAGCTTTATCAATTCCCATTGACCTAAAAGGAATTAAATCTTCAAAATCAAAATTTACAAGCCCCGATTCTTTGATAGAAGTAACATAGTCTTCGTTTACATCTAAAGCTGCCAACGGAATCAACTGATCTTTATCTACATTTTTATAACCGTTTTTCTTCAGCATTTTTACATAAGAACTTTTTAAATTTACGATAAAAAACACCATCAGGTCTTCATCATCTGCAACTTCAACTCCTTCTTGAGCCATTTCTTTGCTGAAATTTTTATTGGCAACAAATTTATAGGTTCCCATTCCGGTTTGTCCTTCAAATTTTCCGGTAAAATTCATGGTTCCTGCTTCACGTGTTATCGTGAACTCGCTTTTTTTGTCCATTTCCAATCCTTTCAATTCGCTCAATTGAAAAGTCGTTGACGAACTATTATCGCCATCGTTTTTGAATTGGATATTTACCGTATTACCTTTGATAGTGGCAAACCAGTTTCCTTCTGTTTCCATTCCGTTCTGAATGTTCGACTGTGCTTTAGATTCTTTCTGTTTTAGATCGGAATTTAAAGTCTGACTTTGCGCTGCCGGTTGATTAAAAAGGCAGGCAAACAATACCAATAAAGGCACTAGGAAAAAATATTTCCAGGTGGTGTGTACGTTTGATTTTTTTGAATTCATCATAATGATTCGTTTTTTGAGTAATGATTGATTATAGTTGGTTGTAAGACTCAATGGAAACTGTGGCGCCGCTACTTTGAGCAGGCTAAACTGATAACTTTCTTTTTCGACTGTGTTCTGTTCTAACATTTTGTTGTCTGTTAAAAATTCGAGATTGCTCTCCAGTACTTTTCGCCACTGCCAGGCAAATGGATTAAACCATTGAAAAATAAGAACTACCTCAGCCAGTAAAAGATCAATAGTGTGTTTTTGCTGCACATGAATTTTCTCATGCAACAAAATCTGATTGTACGTATCCCACTCGTATTTTTCGGGATTTATAAAAATCGTATTCGCAAACGAACAAGGTGCTTTGTCGTCTTTTATCTCGACAATCCTGAATTTGCCATCCTGAATGACCGATAAGGAATAGGATCGATATAACAGTACAACGGCCTGCATCAAAAAGTTAAGTCCAAAGATTAGTACGCCAAACCAATACAAATAAACCAGCCATTGTAACATTACCTCAACATTAAAGTGTTGTTGGGTTTGTTCCACCAAAACTTCCTGAACGGGTGGTGCTTGTTGCGCTACAGTTGTTTTTTTGTCAACAGCAACCTTAGCGGCCGGAATAGCTGTCAGTATAGTATCTTTTCTAAATGAAAATTGATGTGGTACGGGAAGCAACGGCAAAATAAAAGCTACAAGCATACAGCCCAACAAAACAAATCTATTGAGATCAAAGAACGTTTCTTTCTGCAGTAGTACTTTATAGAATACAAAACAGGCAGAGAGAATCAGGGCGGTGTATAAGATATAAGGTATCATACTTTTCCTTTTTTAATGATGCCAACTATTTCATCCAATTCATTCTCGCTAAGCTTTTGCTCCTTGGCAAAAAAAGCAAGCATACGAGGATACGAATTATCAAAATATTGACTAACGATATCTTTTAAGGCAAATTTCTGATACTCTTCTCTACTGACTACCGGAAAAAAACAATGCATGTTTCCTGTAGTTTCATGATTCAGGAATCCTTTTTCTTCCAGAATCTTGACTATTGTGGCTACACTGTTGTAATGTGGTTTGGGATCGGGCAACAATGGAATTACGTCTCTAATGAAGGCTTTGTTCAAATCCCAATAGACCTGCATGATCTGTTCTTCTCTTTTGGCTAATTTTATCATGGTTAAATTTTTTCACAAATATAACTACTAATTAGTTAGTAGCAAAACTAATTTATTAATATTTAAACTAATTTGTTAGTTATTTATTAGTTGTGGGGATTTAACCGCAAGGAGCGCAATGTGTTACGCAAGGAGCGCAAGGTTTAGTTATAGCTTTTCGGTTATTTTATAGCCATGAATTAATAAAGGGACTGCCTCGTTAAAACTACGACACAGTCCCTTTGTTAGTAAATGTTTTTATTATTTATAAATCTTTAAAAAAATATTTTAGTGTAATTTTATTGATATCTAAAATTTTAATCCACATTATGATCCTTTTCTTTATTGTTTTACCTCAACATGTATTGCACCTTCTTTCGAATCATGAACCAGCTTTTTATGCGCTTTAAGTCCTGGAAAAGGATGTATAATTTTAGTCACAGCATCTATCCTAAGTAAACTTTGTATAAAATCTAATTTATTAATTAACCCACGACTAAAAGAAACATCAACAATATTGTTATTTTTAAAAACCTCTTCTGGTACGCAATGCTTTGAAACTAATTCACCCAATTTATAAAGTGCTGTTATTTTTTCAGCCATCAATTTCAGGGTTTCATTTTCAGATTTTCCTTTTTTCACAGAATCATTATATAGCTTAACTACTTTTCTACCCGGTTCTGCATATCTAATATGATTGCCAAATGACTCATTATCATACATCGCTTTGGCTTGTTGCATAGGATTTCTAATTGTACTGGTTATGATTACCGATTTATTTAGGGAATCATTGGCCGCATTTTCTAAAACTGTTATCGTCTTATTACTAATTTGATTAATTCGCTCTTGTGACAAACCACGATCAAACGTAACAATATTACTATGTTTCCTTTTTACCTCGCCTACTTTTGTACTCTTATTTATTTTTATCATTTGCTCAAAATCTTCAGCATCATTTGCTATTGACCTGGCTTGATCCTTTCCATTAATAACTTTTCTGGCACTAACATAATCCGTTTTTGACTCATTTACATACTTGCTGATACTAACACCCGTGAAAATACCATTGTTCATTCCCCAAATCATAATTTTGGCAGCAATTTTTGGCTCCATTGCCTTATCAGGATAGTTGACTAAATCTACACCAAACTGGTCTTTCATCTTTACATAGTTATTTTTCCATGTTAATTGCACATAACCTCTACCGGAATATTTTACTCCATCTCCTTCTTTTGTATTCCCTCTTTCAATTGCCGTTTTTCTTCTTTTTTCAGTATTTGCCAAAATCGGATCGTACCTGTGATAGGTTCTTTCTCTTGAAACTTTATCCTTTATCCAAAAACTTTCTCTTACGGGTTTAAATGTTTTAAATGTTTCCGTGTAAACCGTAGCAAGCATATAAGCTACCTGTTCTTTTAGTGGCACTAATTTTTCTAACATAAAATATTCATTCATATCAGTCAACAACACTTTAAGATTCGCTTCATTTTCTCCTTTGTATTTTTCCAGAAAATAGGCGATATCAATAGCATTTTTACTACCTCCTTTCGAGTCATTCTTCATAGAACTTGAAGTCCCCGCCACCATATTCACTCCTTTATAAGTTAAATGTTTCGTAGAATAACCTTCAACTCCCACATAATAACTCATTTTTTCTCCATTTTTCGATCCTTCAGGACGTTTTATAGAAAAACTTGTAGCCGCCACACCTGCTGCATTTACTTTTGCTTTATTCGAAAAAACCGCTTTTTCTCCCACTTTGTGAGCGGTTAACACAACCTCATCACCAATCATATTTTGGGTTTTAACGACTATAGTCAAGATGGTGCCTTTCGCATTAAAAGAAATTTCATCTTCTGCTGTTACCCTATTGCCATCGTATCTGAAATAAGCGTCAATGATTTTTTTCTCAACGCTAACATGCAATGCTACATCTGTTTCTTTATAAGCCGGTTTTTTAAATGGATATAATTTTCCTTGTTGTATTCCTTCCAGTTTAAACCCGATATTGGCCGTTTTTCTGTTTTGGAATCCGATCTGTTTTTTGAAATTAGAATCAAATTTTATTTCTTTAAAAATCTCGCCATTTTCGTTTGTTTTTACATCACAATAATGATTCGTTTTAATTGTATTCAAATAGAAATAGATCCTAACAATCTGATTATTGTAATTAGGAATAGTTGCCTTTATCCAATTGCTTTCTCCCGCAAAACCAGATGTTCCCTTTTTACTACCATTACTGTACGCCCAACTTGCCTCTGTTGCTTGCGGATATTTCACCTCTATTTTACAAGTTGAATTCGATTTACCTCCCTCTTTTGTGCTACTGTTACTGTAAGCTTCAATAGTAAACTCTCCTTCTACATTAGGAATAGGAAAAGCAAAAGATTCTCCTTTAGCTAAATATTGCTTTTTGGCTTGATTATTTTCTACTTGCAATGTCAAGCCATTCGGAATGTATACTTTATTGTTTTTATCATAAACCAGCCATTTTACATTTTGCTTTTCCTGGAGAGTAGCCGGAATTTTAAATGTTTTAACTTTGAATTTGGCTTCCTGACTTATTGGTTTCAATAGATAAATATTCTTTTCATCCCCTTCTTTTGTTATAGTGTCAACAAAATTCTTAATCGTTTTAATACTATAATTTTTGCTCAAGGCGTACTGGTCTTTACTCCATACTTTAATAGTAAATTCACCCAAATCAGCCATAACAAGTTTAATAGTACCTGTTGAATCTACTTCTTGTTCTTCTGAAATCGTACTTACTTTATTGGCATTTGTATACACGACCTGATAATAAAGTTTTAGCGGATTTAATGTTTTTACTTTCGTATCTTTTAGAGCGACTTTAAATAACTGTGCTTCTGTAGATGGTCTTGTAAATTTATCTTTAATAATAACAGGAGGAGTAATTACAATTTCCTGAGCAACTATTTCTACTTCTACAAAAGCAGATCCTTTTATCGTTTTAGTATTGTTTGCTCCGGGTCTAAATCCGTATGCTTCTATTTTATACGTTCCCGCTTTGTCAAAATTATAGTGAAACGAAGTTCCTTTGTCTGCAAAAACAATTCCTTTGTCCTTTTTGTTTTTACTGTTATAAACAATCCAGTTTATGTCTTCTTTCTCATGCAGACTTTCATTTATAAAGGTTTCATCAACGAAAAATTCGAGACTTTCTCCTATAATAAATGAAGTTGCTTCTGCATTTTTAATTTTCACACCTCCTTTGTTTACGCCACTTCCTTGAATGTCTTCTATTTTTCTCAGGAATACGTAAACCTCTTCTCTTCCAATTGATGCATATAGTTTGTCGGCACTTAAATTCGGGTATATTTTGGTTTTGGAAGTTATTGTGATGGTATTCGGTAAGGCATCAAGCCCTTCCACTTCTTTTAGCAATAAGAAAAGTTCATCATATTGCTCAAAAAGGTTGGCAACGTTAATACTATCATCCCCTAATTGTTTTTTAATCGTCGTCCAACGCTCTTTACTTCCTTTAGAAATTCTCCCATGCAATATATTGGAGTCAATTGCTTTAATCATTTTTTTGCGGACAATGTCCCAATTAAAGTTTTGAGTTTCTATAACCTTTTGATTGGATTGTTTCAATAAGGCATACATTTCTGTAAATAATGTATGCTCCGGTTTACCATCAAAATCTGCTGCAACGTCTCTTTCCTCAAAAGCTTTAACAATACTGGTCCAGTACGTTATCGCAACAGCATCCTTCGTTTCATTAGCTACTGCTAATTTCCTTTTAATTGCTGCTTTTATAACTTCTAGTGTTGGTTCGCCCGTGTTTATTTGCATTTTTTGCGGTACCGCCACGATTTGTTGTGCTGCCACACTAGCATAAGTTTGAGTCGCCAGACCGCCACTTAAATTTGGAATGCTACTTGCAGCTCCTGATCCCGGAGAAGTATTGCCTGTTGATGTGGAAGAACTCTTATTCGTTCCGCCTGTAGTATCAACAGCGCCTCCTCCGGTTGGAGTGGTTAAAGTTTGTTGTGCTGTCTTCGTAGTCGAAGAAGTAGTGCTCAATAAATTTGGTGAAATGGTAGCTCTTTCTGCCGTTGCAGTTGGATGTACGCTGGTTTCTGAAGAAATAGTTTGTTTATTATCCCTTCCCAAAGTTGTTTTAGCAGTATTTGATGAAGTTCCTGAAGAAATACTATTAGCAGTACCCCTTCCTACAGTTGTCACAGCATCATTTGACATCGTTTCCGAAAAAGTTGAAGAAATACTATTATTGGTAGTCTCTCTTATAGTTGATGCAGTAAAATCTGGCTTTGCCTCCTCAGAAACCGAAGGAGTAGTGCTAATCGATGTAAACGAATTTTGGTTCGTTCCGACAGTCGTATCGGTAGCGCCTCCTTCGGTTGAGGCATTGGAATTGTTTAAAATAGCAGCAGCCTCACGGGATTTTTGCTCCTCCCATTCTTGTACGATATCTTTTTGCTGGCTCATCTCTTTTGAAACTTTGGCCAACTCTTTTAGAATGTCTTTAGTTAGTTGTTCGGAGCTACCTGTAACAGTACTGTCTTCTATTGAAATATTGAAATTGTGAATGGCATTTTTACGCATGGCTAGAGTATTTTTCTGAGTGTAAAAGTAGTATCAGAGTTCGTGATTTTAAAATTTCAATCCACTTGTATTCAGTAGTTTCAGCAGAAACAGAACTTACTGAAACTACTGAATACAGTGGTCTTTTTTTAGGTCGTTTTACATTTCTCTACCTTACTTTTACACCCTCAAATAACAGCTAATATGCTTGTCTTATAGGTAGCCGAAATTTCAAAATTTACCAAACCAATCTTATAAAACAGTCCAAGTCTCATTAGATACTAAATGGGGAAAACGAAAATTTTTAAGCATTAATTATTTCTCGTTCGCTCCTGTCTATGAAAACAACACAACAACCTCAGCAAAGGTTTTAACATTCTAAAATATTTACTGTATAAGGTGCAAGCGCACCTGCCATTACGTATTGAATCTCTTAATTATTTAAACTATAAAAAATGAAAAACATGATTAAAAACTGGAAAACAACAGTAACAGGAATTATTGTTGGAGGAGTAGCAGCGGCAGTTGCTTTGGGTTATATCACAACAGAAGTTGGCACACAAATAACAGGTCTTTGCATTGCTCTTGGCTTAATTGTAAGCAAAGATGGTGATCAGACCGGTGTAACAAAGTAAACGTATTTCTCAGGAGGACGGGAAGTAAAAAATAGTCCTCCATCATTAAAAAACATCAAATCAGTTGCCCTAAAAAAGGGAATACTACGCGGAAACCGATATCGTATTCTTTCCAAAATCAATCTCAGGAAAGTTTGACTTTCTAAAAATCTACCATTTAATTACACTATTAAAATTAATACCAATACACTATGACGACAGATATCAAGACAATTTTAAGCTGGTTTAAAACCGGCAAAAAACCAACTGAAAAACAATTTTGGGATTCCTGGCTAAGTTTCTGGCATAAGGATGAACAGATTTCACAAAAAAACATAACCAATCTGGTGGATACCCTGAATAATAAACTAGAGACCGATCTATTTAATAGTCACCAAACAGATGAAACAGCACATGCCCAATTATTTGCAAAAACTAAAATTGTCAAACCCGGAGAATTTATCGTTTTTAAAGTTGAACCAAATACAGCTGATTATTTAGAAATAGGTGACAGTGTGATTGGTTATTGTCAAGACAATTTCCTTTGTGAAGCAACTTACTACGGTGGAGATACCAGTTTGATGACCAGTTTTACCAAACTAAACAATAAAGTAGGCAGAATTGTATCATTCACTTCCAATGATTCAAGTAATGATGACTTTATCATTTATGAACTTAATAATGAAGTCCTGCTTAGATCTTTGAGCTGTGGTGCATATAGCGGAGTTTATCTTATGTACAAAAAACCGGGAGAACAAGAATTCTCAAACGCATGGTTTAATGGCACTTATCCGAAAACATGGGTAACCTGGTTTGATTTTACTGCGGGTACAGTTATTAAATTAATAGATACGATTGGTGGTTTGGAGGATTCGGAAGAATTTATAATTGGACAACCGGAGTAAACCAAAGCAAAACCTTAAAAAAATAATACCTATGAAAAAAGCAATTATACTATGCATTTTAGCAATCGGAACGATCGTAAATGCTCAAAACCAGATTATAACTAAAAAATTACAACTTGATAATGTGCCCCCTGGGAATAACACTGAAAAAATTCTTGTCATTGGAACAGATAAAATTGTAAAAAAAGTCGATATCCCTGCTGCTGCCAATGGTAGTGAAACAAGGATACAAGCCGGAACTAATATGACTATTACAGGAACCGGAACGAACTACAACCCTTATATTATTAATACTTCCGGTGGATCTTCTTCTACTCCCGTAAGTGCATCACTACCGGGAATTGTGGACAACAAAGTATTACAAGAATTGGGTGGAGTTGATAAATTAATCAATGGTATCAGAATTGGAAAAGGTAATTCCAACGTTTCTAACAACACTGCAATAGGCGTAAACACGCTAAGATCTAATACTACCGGAGAATATAATACCGCAATTGGTTTTCTTGTCTTAGAATATAATACAACAGGAAAATCAAACACCGGACTTGGAGTTGGGGCATCTTATTATAATACTACCGGATATGAGAACACAGCCTTAGGCCATCAAACTTTAAATTTTAATACTGTTGGAAGTGGTAATACCTCTGTAGGATTTCAAAGTTTAGTTCGAAATTACGCGGACCAAAATACTGGAATAGGAACCTATTCCTTATGGAGAAATACTACAGGTGTCAGAAACGTAGCACTCGGATATGGCTCGGGAGTCGGCATATCTTCAGGATCAGGGAATGTAATAATTGGTACCTTAACACCTACTGCTGATTATAAATTGACCGTTAGTACGGGTAGCAATAACTTAGTAATAGCCCCAAACGGCGGTATTTTTAATGGTATAACTACTGGTTCCGGAAACATTGTCCTTGGAAAAGCAGAAGGATTGCCGGCGGCTTTAGAGAATAATATTGTAATTGCTAACGGTATAGGCCAGATAAAAGCTCAAAACAATGGCACCAACTGGACGTTTAACGGACAAATCAATAAAAGTGCCTTTGATACCGCCCCAGTCTCTGCAACTGCTCCGGGCACACTTGGGGAAATTCGAATAACAACAACTTACATCTATGTTTGTACAGCAACAAATACGTGGGTTCGTTCTTCTTTAACAACCTGGTAAAATAGTACAAAATTTAGACTTGGTTGTGTCCTATTCTTGTAAAAACTACTTCCACATTTTACTGCATTAGAGCTATCAATAAGGGCATCATTCTCAGAGACAGCAATCTAAAAAATCAGCTAAATCATTAATTTAACTAAACTCAAAGCCAGACTTGGAGAATTAAAACCTTCTAATGCTGGCTTTGTTTTACGTTTTGAACTCCCGGAGAAGTTTAATTCCATCCTTTTGAGATCAATTTTCTGCAAATAACGGCCATTCTGAGCCCCATAAAAAAGCGCACTAATCGTATAAAAAAACAATTCAATTAACCATTAATTTCAATGTAATATGATAACAAACATCAATACCATTTTAGGCTGGTTTAAAACCGGAAAAAAGCCAACCCAAAAGCAATTTTGGGACACCTGGCAAAGTTTTTGGCATAAAGACGAACAAATTCCTCAAGCCAAGATAACCGATCTAACGGACACACTAAATGCTAAAACAGAGAAAGTACAGTTTGAAGCCCACAAAATCGATAAAACCGCACACGCTTTTTTGTTTGAAGCTAAAGAAGACAAAAACCAAAAAGGTATCGCTGACGGTTATGCTCCATTAAACCATTTTACAAAATTAGCGAGTCAATATTTAGACATTGTGAATGATTTGATTTCCGGTGGTTCTGCTTCGCTTTTAAGTGCTGAACAGGGTATGATTTTGCAGGAGCAAATTAATACTATTACTATTTTACTGGCTTCAGACAATAATAATCTGGACACAGTTCAAAAAATTGTAGATGCCATTGAAACTATCCAGGCTACTTTAAGCACTATTTTGGTAAATGATCTCACAACCGGTGGTACTGCCAAAGCACTGACTGCTGAGATGGGAAAGCTATTAGAAAACAAAAAAGTAGACAAATCTCCTGGCAAAAGTTTACTTGCTGATGCTGAAATCACCAGACTTGGTACACTTGCAAATTACACTCATCCCGTTAATCATTCCCCTGATATTATTACTCAGAATCTCAATAATAGATTTGTAACAGATGACGAGAAAACGACCTGGAATACAAAACAACCTGCATTAGGATTTATTCCTGAAAACGTTGCAAATAAAAATACCGTTAATGGTTATGCAGGGCTTGGTGCAGACGGAAAATTACTTTCTTCACAACTTCCTGCCCTAACTATAAACAACACTTTTGTAATTGCTTCCCAAGCAGAAATGTTGGCTTTAGCAGTTGAAACCGGAGATATTGCAGTTAGAACCGATTTAAACAAATCTTTCATTCTAAAAGGAACAAATCCAGCCGTACAATCAGACTGGCAGGAATTACTTACTCCTACCAGTGATGTTACAACAGTCTTTGGCCGTAATGGAGCTGTTACCTCCCAAAACGGAGATTATACGGCTAATCAGATTACGGAAACGGCAGAAAGAAAATTTCAATCGGCGACGCAACAAGCGTTTAATGATGCTACTTCCAGTATTCAGGCACAATTAGATGCAAAAAAATCCAACGCCATCCATACAGGTGATGCGACCGGCGAAAATGTTTTAACGGTAAAAGGAATTAATGGAACTTTACTTTCAGGATTGGCAACTGGTATTTTAAAGAATACAACGTCTACCGGAGTTCCTGTTATAGCCCAAGTTCGAACAGATTATGCTGAACCTACAACAGCTCTGGAAACCGGTATTCTGAAAAACACCACTTCCAGCGGAGCCCATACCATTGCAGTAGCGAGCGATTTTCCAATCTTAAACCAAGATACAACTGGCACAGCCAATAACGCAACAAATCTTGCCGGACAACCTGCCTCCTATTACGCACCAATTTATTCCCCTAGACTTTTGGGGGCACCAACAGCAATAACCCCAGCGCCGGGATCCGATTCCAGTCAAATAGCAACACTTGGTTATGTTACCATTATAGATAGTGACAATGTGAAGAAAACCGGAAGTCAAACTATAAGTGGTCATAAAACTTTTAACAACTTTGTAATGCTAGATTACGGTACGCTTTTTCTAAAACGACCAGACAATTCTGCCTACAATATGTTAACTGCAATAGAGGATGGAATGCTGCTTAGCCCCAATTCTAACGGTAATTTTAAAACTGAAATAAGCTCCCATGGAATAAAATTTGGCAGATCATCGGTTCAGGCAGAACTTAATACCGATAATTTAACCGCCTCAAGAACCTTTCTAATGCCGAACAAATCCGGAACATTAGCTTTAAAAGATGATTTTATAACAACATCCCCTGGTAACACAATAAATCCGGCATTCATAATCCCAAACGGACAGTTAACCACGACCCCGCAAAATGGAGCGATAGAGCGTGACTCTAGTGGAATATTATGGGAAACTCATGCCGGAGTAAGAGATAAAATAAGCGTACCTGACGTTCCATACAAAAGTATCACGAATCTAAACACTTTATTTACGGGTTACAGACGAAGCTCGGTCAACACCTGTCAGGTACATACCGAAAGTGCTTTTTGTCCTGAAACAGGCACCTCCGCAACCTGGGGAATATTAACCAGTTGTAAAACAGATGACGCTGAAGATTACGGAATCCAAACCTATGTATCAATGGGTGCAGTACCTAATACTTATGTTCGAAATTGTAAAAATGGAGTCTGGACAGCGTGGACAAAATTAAGCTAGACATCAAATCCAAAAACAAATAGCTTCTAAGTAATAAAAAAATAGTGCATCAAAGTCTATTCGAGCTTTTAAGCTTTCTTGTAGACTTTGATGTACTTTGTTTGTAAAAAAAAATGGTAAATATTGCAAACTAACGCAATTCTAAATCCAACAACCACTACAACATAACGCACTGTTAATCAACAACAAACAATTACTGTTTTTTACTGAAACTACAGAATCCAAGAGTTCAATTTTTCTTTTTTTCTCTTCTTGTGAACTACTTTTACATACGCTAATGCTACTGTCAGTACGCCTGATAAGAGCAGTCATTCCCTTTCATTTTCAGCTTATTTTAAAGCAAAACCTCAACAATTGTAGATCAATTTTAATAATCAAATAACAATAAACTAATTATGGATTATACACCAAAAGACCTGGGAGAAACACCTAAACCACCGGACATGAGTGCTTTTAAAAATCCCCTGGCACAACCAGCACAAGGAAACATTTTTATAGACAGTTTTACGATTAGTCCTTTAAGCCCAACTGAAAAAAAGGAAAGCTTGTCTGAAGCCATAAAGAAAGAAAGCAGAGACAGCGCTATTTAGAGTCAAATGCTGCAAAAAACTTTTAGAGCTACTTCCGGTTCCCCTTAAAACGACCTAATCTATAAAATCATAAAAAATGCCAGACGAAACTTCCCTTCAAAAACTAAAAGAAAAATACGGAACGGTATTAAAACTTACTTCCGACGATCAATCGACCACTGCTTACTGCAAAAAACCATCCTTTACTACATTTCTAAAATACCAAAAGATATACAAGGACAATCCGCATGAAGCCATCTTGTATTTATTTAAAGAATGCGTGCTTGAAAAAGAAAATTATGAAGACGAATTCATGCTTTCTGCAGGAAATTCGCTTGTAGCCACGATAAAAGCAGATAGCGAATTTACAATAGATGCCACACCGCAAAGAGATGAATTCAAAAAATCGGCTGCCCTTATCAGACAGGCTTTTCAGGTAGATCCGTATCAATTATCGATGGACGAGTTTTACAAATTACTCGAAGAAGCACTGTGGCTGCAAAAACACAACGAGATAAGACTGGAAAATACCTTTATCACAGCCTTTGCTAAAACATTTTCAAACTAAAAATAAAAAAATAAATACGTATGAAATTCAATTTTAATGTAAACGAAATTTTAGACTCCAAAGACAACGAATATACCGGTATTAACTATAACGAATCGGAATCGAAAGATTTTATTATAGACAAAACAGGCGGTGAATTTAATCTGAGAGTTTTTGCTCCCTTGGTTTTCGAACCTCTGATAAAAAAAGATCTTACTCTTCCCAGCTTGCGAATCGATGCTGTTACTGTTAATCTAAATCGTTCAAAAACCATAAAAAAAGAGAGCATCGAAGGAAGAGATTCAACGATCAAAGAACATATTACCAATGGTGATTTTAGTATTTCTATTGACGGATTGATTGCGAATGAAAAAGGGGACGAATACCCAAAAGAAAAACTTTTTTTATTGAAACAATTTCTAAATGCTCCCTATTCCTTAAGAATTACGCATGCCATTTTGAATCGATTTGGAATTTACGAGTTAGTAATCGATTCCTACTCTATCCCTTCTATTTCGGGAACAAAAAACATTCAAAAATTTACTGCCAGTGCGACCTCAGATGAAACCGTAGAACTAATAATTAGAGACAATGTTTAAACTAAATGCTAAAATTAGAGTCTACGAAACGGTAAAACTTATCCCAACTCCGAAGTTCTACGAATTTACCTATGTAAAAAATGTAGCCATCAGCAGTTCATATAAATCGCTTACCGATACGGCTACTCTTGTAATGCCAAAAAAAGTATATACCGATACCAAAGATTTTGATCAGAATCTGTTTTCGAATGCAAGTGGTAAGGAAAAATCAATTCATGATTTTTTTAAACTGGAAAATTTTATAGAAATATTTTTAGGCTATGACGGCGATTACAAATCGGCTTTTCGAGGATATATAACCGGAGTGCAATCAGACATCAATGCGACTATATCTTGTGAGGACATGATGTATGCTTTAAAAAAGATAAAAGCAGTAAAAAATGATGATGTTCAGAATCCGAAGGATGTCCTTAATGTTGTTGCGGCAAACCCTACTATAAATGTTGAAAATTTTAATCCTAAAACGTTCTTCGAAAAAAGAATCAGAGAGCTAAAATTACCTTTTAAAGTAAATGCACTTAACGAGGAATTAGGTAACATCATGATCAACAGAAACCATAGTCTGGCACAGATATTTGAGATGCTGAAAGATCGCGGGATTTTCACCTATTTTAAAATCGAAAAAACAGGGCCGGTACTTACCATTACCAATAATCCACAGCAATATACGGCCACTGAATTAGGAGGTTTTATCGATCGAAATTTTATTAAAAGTCCATTAGTAGGAGCGATTACAAAAAAACTAATCAATAAAGGTCTTGACTTGTTAAGTTCCCAATTAAACAAAGTAATGCAAGTCATTCCCGGAGGTTTTTTAGGAAAAGCACTTTTCAGGTTTCATTACAATATTATAGAGGACAAATTAGTAGTCGTGAACGAGTCCACGAAGAATACCCGTACACGAGTAGAAAAATACTTTAAAAACTCAAACACTCCCATTTATATTGAATTAGGCGACCCAAACGGACAGTTAATCAAAACCCATGTATTGCATAGTGATACAGATGAATTGCCTACAGATCCAACGGCTTTTAAAAAAGCTGCTGCAGAAACTGCTGCAGAATTGTTCCAACATGCCGCTTTCAGAGCAATGGGATCTAAGCCAAGTGGTTTTGAAGGTTCTTTTCTCACTTTTGGCGAGCCGTTTGTGCGCCCTACAGATAAAGTGATTCTTGAAAATGCAAAGGATATTGAAAAAAACGGGACTTTTCAGGTCGAGAAAGTAGAACGAAGTTATGGCGAGAACGGTTACAGACAAAGGATTTATATAGGTAGAAGAGTCGAAGCAATATAAAAATACACAAATGGAAAATATAACAGATCTAGTAAAAAATGTTGCTGCTAAAAATCAACGTATTGAAACTTTTGCGGCAAGAGTTATAGAAATAAACAAAGAGGAAGCATCACTTCATAATCCCGAAGATGCTTATACTGTAAACATTATGCGAGGCGATGGCGCCATACTTAAAAATGTACGACTAAAGGCCTCCATTCAGGATTTAGAGCACGGAATTATCACAATTCCTAAAAAAGACAGCTGGGTTTTGGCTACTATAATAGATGGCGTTGAAACCCGTGCCTTTATTTCGCAATATGCTGAAGTCGACAGAGTAATGGGGCGCATACAAGCCACAAGTGATCCCAAATTGTTTTTTGATTATAGCGCCGATGGTACCAAACTGCATATTCGTTACATGAAAACGGATACCGAAGGCGAAAGTAATGAGGCCAAAATTACAGATGTCGCTAAAATAGAGTTTGATAAAGACCAAAATTTTAAAATCAGCTACTTTGATGCTGACGAAAAACCATTGGCCGTTACGCATTTTTCGCCGGACAGTCTCACCGCTACTTTTAATTCTATTGAAAACAAAGAAGTAAAAGAACGTCTGGCTTTGGCGATAGCAAAAGATACGGTTTCCTTAAAATTTAAGAATAATCAAGGTAAAGAATTAAACTCTTTGGTCGCAACACCCGAAAAGTACGCCATTTTATTGAAAACCGATCAGGATAAAAAACAGGCTTTTTTGACCATTGAAAAAGAAAAAATAGCCGGCTATCTGTTCCAGGAGGATGAACTAAAAAAATTGGCATTTGAACTCAATGGCGAAAGCGATAGTATTCGATTAAAAAAAGACGATAACAATTTAATTGAACTAAAAGGAAAAACAGCCATTACCCTAAAAACCGAAGGCGATATTAACATCGAAGGGAAAAACATAAATATGAAATCTACCGAAAAAATAAATATCAATGCTACCGGTGATACAACTATTAGCGGAGCCAACGTAAAAATCAACTAATTATGGCTACCAAATATGTATGTGATGGTGCTTTATGTATGTGCGATAGCGGTAGTGCAGTAGGCATCTTAGAAGTAAAATCTCAAAGCACCGTTTTTATTCAGGAAAAATTAATGGCTACAGACGAAGAAAAAACTTTCACAGCTCCTTTTTTCGGAAACTGTTCTAAACAAAATAATAAGCTGTGTGCTCCTAATATAATAACTAAATGGGAGAAAACCGCGACCAATGTAAATGCAAACAATAAAAAAGCGCTTTTAGAAACTTCAACTTTAAAATGCGAATTTAAGGGCGAGATTATGATAACAGATCCGCTTCAAAATGGGCCTAAAAAAGTTGTATTTGATGCTTATGTACCACCAACAGTAACTCCCTTAACAAAGGAAATTGTAAGTGTGAACTGGAAAAACGCAGATTTAGACCAAGATATCGATACAGCCTATATTGGAGATAAAGTGAGCCTGGTTGTAAAAACAAAAAACTACGCAGAAGGAGAAACAGTGGTAATTGTAATCGACGAAGTCGATGGCAAAGATGTCAAAACAAATACCAAACTAATAAAATTCAGCGGAGAGGTCAATGCAGATGGTCTTGCCATTTTAAAAGAAGAAATTGCAATTGAAACCGTAAACTAGTAACAAACAAGATGGAAAGAACATTTAGAATTAAAGAAGTTAACGGCGATACTGGTTTTCAAGATCAAACATTAGTTGTAGAAAAGAAAAAGATAAATCTTTTAATTGTTTTGGAGTTAGGAGGTACAACACAATTTTCAAGAACTTATAATGACCTCTGGACCGTTAAAAAACTAGATAGTCTGGCTAATCTAAAAGAGATTAATAATCTTGGCGATAGCTATGAATTTGAAAATATTTGCATTGTACATCATGGAAATATATTCTCTGACACTTCTAAAGGTAAAAACAGCAGGGCTATTTTATTTTCCAACAAAATTCGCGAAATAAAACTCGTAATTTCTAAATTAGGAGAAGTTCCCGTTACTATAGATGATGCATATGCTTTACGAGTATTCGAAAAATCAAAACTTCTGTTTAGTAAAAACGGTCCGGATGAATTAAAAATCAAAGCTTGTTTGGGTTTAAAAAATTTAATAAACAGGCTACCGGATGGTGGTACTTTTATTTCGGTAGCATGTAAAGAAGCCAACGATTCCGAATTCTTAAAAGAACTTGCTGATTTTACAACTAAAAACATTCAACTATTTGGCAATACAAATTATTCTCTTATTGATGACGGGAGTGACTACAAATACAATAAGCTGGTCCTTTATAACTATCGTTCCATTTTAAACACTTATTTATCAACTGCCTGGCAAAATCAGAATGGTTGGATGTATTATGACACTGGCCTAAAAAAGTTAGTTCTTACTAAAAAAGAACTTTGGTTGTACAGTACAGGAGAAAAAATATTTGCTTTGTTTAATAGAAAAAAGGAATTAACAAGGGAACAAATTGACAGAGATCATTATGCGCAACTGTACTTTTCAAAGGAATACGAAAAATTTCACAAAAAAAATGTCAACACCATTACCTACGAAAATTGGAAGAAACAAATGGAAAAAAAATACTCTGATTTTAAACCCGCAGTATTAAATCCAAAAAAGTAACTCTTTCAATCAGACAGATACTAACTAAGCAAAGCTTCAAAATACCGGATTTGCTGCTTTAAATAACTTCACAATAAAAAACACTCCACTTCACTTAAAAACATCTAAAATAAACGAGGCTATCAAAAAGTAATTTTTAGATAGCCTCGTTTTTGCTTTTGTATCAATTCAGTTTTTTCTTTAAAGTCTCTTCCAATTCGTAGAATTTACTTTCAAGTGTGTGTAGTTTTTCATAAATATTAATCGGATCCGGCATTTGTTTAGAAGCGTACATGCTTGCGTACCAAACTTCCAAAATATCCTCTGCATAAATCGAATACATCGGATAATTCCCGTCTCTGTTGTCTGATTTAAGGATTAATTTTCCACTCTCTCTGATTCGGTTTAGCACCCTTTTTACCACAACTCCGTCATTCTTGCTGATAATAACGTAAATCCTACCGTCGAGTATATCATCAAAATTATCAACGTATTTTCCAAAAAGGTAATCGCCGTCGTGTATGGTTGTTGACATTGAGTTTCCTTTAATTTCAAAACATCTGTAGGTTCCGTTTTTTAACATTGGCATGCTAAAGGAAGGAAGACTCTCCATATATTCCGGATCAGAATAACCGTCTAAATAACCGGCGCGTGCCTTCACCCCTATAAAATTAATATTCTCGTCTCCTTTTTCATTTACCGTTATAATCTTAGGTAATTTTAAATTGACGTCATTACTATTTGTTGCAGTCACAAAAATATCTTCGCTGTCACCAAAAAAATATTCCGGATTTACATTACAGTGTTTAATTATACTATTGATCAGATCGAAGCCCGGTTTAGTTCTTTTCCTGTTTCCATCAGATTGTAATCTGCCACCAGTAATACTGTCTATTGTAGTACTGGTTACTCCTATTAACTTAGCAAAAGAATTATTATTCAGATTCATCTCGTCTATAATACGTTTTATTTTAGCGTGTATTTCCATCTTATCATTGCTTTATGTAATATGTTTTTATTTCCTGTAAAACATTCCACTATATGTTGCAAAAATAAATAATATATGCTTAACAATTGTCTTTCTTTCTCTTTTTTTTCATTAAACACTTAATTATCAATACTCCATTACTCTTTTTCTTACCTGATTTCCGTAATGCAAAGCTGACTAAACTCGTTCTAACTCACTGATACAGAATACTTACCTGTAATAATACCCAAATTCAATTTTTATTTTTTCCTGAAACGAAATAGGTACAACTTTTCTTAAACCCTACTATTCCAAGAGATAAAGAGCCCTTTATTGTAGTAAAGTACTGTATTAAACAGCCTTTTTTCCGGTCAAAAAATAGCAATTAGCAGGCTTATCATATTACTGAAACTATTGCATTTTTTATGTAATATGTTTGCAATATCCAAACATATGTTTTATATTTGCTTAAAAATAATCCAACATATGATTTTAAAAGATTTTTATAAAGAGAAAAAGAGCGCCATCGAAACACAGTTTATTTCTGATGCGCCGGTAGTTCATTTGTATAGTGATGCTATTTTTAAAACCACTATCGAAAAACCTTTAGTACTGTTTAAATACAACAATGTAACCTGGGAGACCTCTTCTGAGAAAAATTACAAAGCTGATGTTTCTTTTTCTCTCTATGTTGTGATGCCCGTTGGTATTATTTCTTCAACAAGTTATGAAGCGGCATTCGAAATTGCAGAGCGTATCGACAAAGCCATCTTGACTGCCAGTACCAGTACCAGTTTCATCGATACCAATTCAACATTTAAAGTAAACGAAAAACAATGCAACAATGATCAGGTGTATTGGAATAAAAACGATCATTTCATCTGGCAAATAACCTATAAAACCACTTTAGTTGAAAACATATTAAAAAAGAAATACATCCTTTTCAACAACGGACTAAGTAATGAAGCACTCGAAGATCTTGGTTACGACCTCACCAACGGAATAATCGAAATAAACCCAAATAAAGTCGGTGGCACTGTAGAAGTAACAAACAATATTTAATCTGAATTTACCAGCACATTAAGTTTACAGAATAAAGAATACAGCTTACGGCTTAAAGTCCAATCTCATTAAATTAAGAATTCTCAAAAAAGTCTCATGCAGATTTTAGCGAAATGAAATAAAAAAAATCCGCAAAATCCGCAGAATCTGCGTGAAAAAATCTCTTAAACTTAATGACATTGACCTAAAGCCTACACCATAAAAAAAAACTAACCCACTACCAATTAATACCACAAATATGAAAAGAAGCAGAACACTATTAGACAAAAGAAGAGATTATGTGATTAACTACTTAAATAGTAATCAGGCCAAACAAATGAAGGTTGTAGTCTCTGAACTTTCCGATACTTTGTTCTTGACAGAGCGCACGATTTATACCATTATAAACGAAGGTCTTTCTTCTGAAGCCAGAGCTTAAACCACTGAAACTACTGGCTTTGCACATCAAAAAAATTGGAAAAAGCGATCTTAAGCCTTAAATTTGTACTCGATATCAAAAGCAAGTTTATCTCTTGGCCAAGAGTAAAATCCAACCAAAGAATCCGTTGTTACAAAGGGTTCAAAAGCACCAATCTTTTTTAGATTACAATTCAATTTTAAAACAATAATTCACTGACAATAACCAGTTTAACAACTTGTTACGGCCATTCTTATGCTTCATTTCAAGCAAAAAACAAAAATATTTTTTAAACAATTAAACTATTTATATTATGAGTACATTAAACGATGTAGTGATTAGCAAACTATCAGGCGGATTAGGAAGAAGAACTCCGGAACAGGACATGGTTTCAGGATTACTTTTTGACGGGGTTGCGACTGCAACATTAGCATTAGACAAAATAGAGCGTTTAGCTTCATTAGAGGATGCGAAAGCGTTAGGAATTACGGCTGATTATGATGTAAATGGACAATCGGCATACTACCAAATTCAACAATTCTTCAGAATGAATCCTTCAGGAGACTTGTATATTTTGGCAACTACTGCCGATTCGTACCCGGCTATCGCTGCAAAAGCAATGGAAATGCAAGAACTGGCAAACGGAAACATTCGTCAAATGGCAATAATTTTTAGCGGCAGTGCATCAGCTAAAGATATGGCAGCTGCAGCCAGAACAGCACAAACACAAGCAGCACTTGGTTATAAAGACTATATGCCTTTTGAAGTTATTTTAGAAGGAAAAGGTTTTATTGCAGCAGAAGCTACTTCTTTGGATACATATGGTGCAGAAAATGTATCTGTTGTCGTAGCCATGGATGCCGAAAAAGCATTTGAAAAAAAGTTAGTTCAAAAAGATACTTTAAAACTTTATACGCTAGCTCCAAATGAAACAGTGGCTAAAGGAGATGATGAGGGTATTTATTTCGTATTTGATGATCAGAACGAACCTAAAAAAGTAAATGGAGTCGCTATTGAATTCATTTACACCGATTCATACAAAAATACCGCAGCGGTAGGATTGGCATTGGGAGCAATCTCCAGAGCAAAAGTGTCTGAGAACATTGCCTGGATCGAAAAATTCAATCTTACAGGTGAAGGTTTTGCAAAAGCAGGTTTTATTGGTGGACAAGAAATTAAAACGTTGGGGACTTTAGAAACGTTAAACGAAAAAAGATACATTTTCGCCAGAACTCATACTGGTTTACCGGGTCTTTATTTTAATGATAGTCATACTTGTATTGCAGGTACATCAGACTATGCTTATGTAGAAAACAACCGTACAATCAATAAAGCAACTCGTTTGTTACGCACGGCTTTATTACCAAAATTAGCTTCTCCGGTTTTAGTTGATATCGATGGTAAATTACCACAATCTGTTTCAAAAAGTTTCGAAGGTTTATGCAGAAGCGCCTTAGAAGGAATGGTAGCCAATCAGGAAGTATCTGCATTTGATGTTTATGTAGATCCAAAACAAAACATCCTGGCTACTTCAGAATTAAAAGTAGTTGCTGAGATTACACCGGTTGGAACGGCTCGTAAAATTAAAGTTGATTTAGGATTCAAAAATCCTTTTGGAATTGACAAAGCCTAATTAGTTTCCCAAAACTACACTTCACAAACAATAAAAATTCACAACGGATAACGTCAGTCTTCAATTGTAGCAAACAACTGAAGAATGGCGGTACTCCCCGATCGTTATCAGGATCATTAAAAAATAAACAAAAGCTACATTATGAATAAATTACCATTAATTAACGGACAACAACACAGCTGGTCATCAATTGAAGTAAGTATTGCAGGGAACATCGTTACCGGTATTACGGCTGTAAACTATAGCGATTCAGTATCTAAAGAAAACCATTATGGTGCCGGAGATATGCCAGTTCACAGAGGTAGAGGTAAATATGAGGCAAAAGCTTCGATTACGTTATACAACTATGAAGTAGAAGCAATTTTAGCTGCTTTACCAAAAGGACAAAGATTACAGGATATCAATCCTTTCAGCATCATCGTAAGTTATTTAGATGACAGCAACGAGGTGATTACACACACCGTAAGAAACTGTGAGTTCAACTCAAACAGCAGAGGAATTAGCCAAGGAGATACTAAAATCGCCGTTTCTTTTGATTTGATCTGTTCTCACGTTGAATGGAATTAATCCACTTGATAAATTCCTAAAATTATAATTCCCCCTTCCCTTCCTCTAAAACCGACTTCAAAGAGAAACCCAATATTCAACTGCGTTACGCAAAAAAAAAGTTCAAAGAACATGATTTTTGCAAGCAAACTATTCTACCTGCTCTTTATTAGTCCGTTTTAGATTGGGAATCTACTTCAGGAGGCTGCTTTGAGCTTATTTAACTCCAAAAAAATAACTCTGGCGGCCTCTTTTTTTTTCAGGTTTCAGGTTTCAGGATTCAGGTTTCATGTTTCATGTTTCATGTTTCACGTTTCATGTTTCACGTTTCATGTTTCATGTTTCACGTTTCATGTTTCATGTTTTAGGTTTGATGAAAATGCTAATGAGAAAGCAATACCAATACCTTAATTATTTAAAGAATCATATTCCTCGTGTCGGGAAGTATTCTTATGCTTTTGTATTTGCTTGTGCAACTGCAATTAACAACAGACACCCTTAAATCAGACAGTACTTACCCTATCATAAAAACAACTAAAAACTTTTCAAAATGGAAATAACTCAACCCAAAACAGCCGATGTTCTTGACGGAAATATTACGCAGGCACAGTTAAACCAATGGAAATACAAGCATAAAAAAGTAATCAAACTTACGATCACAGATGATGACGGGACGATCCTGTTTGCTTATTTCAAAGTGCCGGACATCAGTATTCGTTCGGCGGTATTGCAGGCTTCTAAAATGGATGAATTTAAGGCATTGGAAGTTTTATTCAAAAACTGTTACCTGGGCGGTGACGGCAAAATCGAGCAAGAAGACGATTTACGTCTCAACATTACCACCGCTTTCTCTGATCATATTCAACCTAAACCTGTAAAAGTAGAGGTGTTGTAATCGCAAAATCGCTTTCTGTCTTTCTATAAAACTCCATCCTAATGATTATTCGAAACCATAAAATAAATTTAAAAGACACTAGTCCGGCAGAAATGGCAAGACTGAGACAAATTATTCTTGGCATTTGGCGTCAGCAGGTGGAAGACGAGAAAAATGTTGTCGAACTACTTCAAAATGCTAAAAATTCTCAAATAAACAATCCTGCGAATCTTACTGCAATTACAAAAGAGAACGAAATTTCATCTCATAACAGTACTATTCCCCAAGTAACATCGTCTCAAAATAATACTATTGTTTCTGATGACCTTGATGACATGGCACCAGCGATTGAACGACCAAATTCTTACAACGGCGTGCTCGGAAAAGGGGATTGGAAAGAAGATGACAGGATTACTAACAATTTAGTTTGGCAAAATGCGAATCATTTTAATCTTCAACAAAAAAACGGTGAATATGCCTATAAGACCATAGAGGAACGAGCAGGTTTTTACAAATGGTTTCAGAAAACGACCGAATTAAGAGGTTACGAAACGAAATGGGCAGGCGCAGCATTTGTTGTTGCTGCCCAGATGTCCAATATTCACAGTATCAACAGTTCTCTTATTGATAATGATGTGGAATCCGATATAAAAGCGTTTGCAGAATCTGGCAATAAGGATATTTTTAATAATGTTTTTAAAAAATTAAGAGACTTATACAATGGCCCCGTTTTAAAAGGCCAGACCGCAAAAAACTGGGATATGGTGACATTAACCGTTGAACAAAGAGATATTGTTGGTCCTACTTATTTTAAATATCAACGGATAAACCCAAAGATTATTCAAGTTCTCTCAAAAATGGCAAAAGGGCAAGGTCTTTTTGGTATCGGTGTAAGTCCTGAACTCAGATTCGATGAGCATAAGGATATAATGGATTGGAAAAACAGATTCAACCATGGAATGACAGTAGCAGTTCCATTTTGGAATAAATATTATTCTAAAAAATAATTTAGAAATTATCCTTTTAAGAGCCATCAATTAATTGTCTATTGCTAATTTTTTCAACTAAATACCCGTTTTTCCACTACAGAAAAACGGGTATTTTTTTATCTTTTTTCTGATTTAAAAGTTCTGAAAATAAAATCAAAAAACCGCACTATCACTTACTGAAACTACTGATTTACAAAGCCAAATAATTTTCAGAACACCCTATTTCAGCGTATTTTTACACTGTTCTTTACAACCATTTGCTCCAGATCGGATGCGACCCTAAAAAAAGAGCTTTTGAGAAATTTATTTGTTACCTGGTTTTAGTCGAAAATAAATTTCAAACACAAATAACCTTATCGCCAAATTAACATCAGGATTGTTTTTTGAACAATCGGGATGGTTTCTTGCGCTTAAAACCTGAAATCATTACTAAATACAAATATGGATCAAACAACAAAAAAACACATCGATTTGCTTCATCCTACCGTGAGAGAAGAAGTTACCAAAATTATCGCAGAATGCGATCTTGCCTTGACCGGAAAAGCAAAAGTGCGCATTACACAAGGACTCAGAACTTTTTCGGAACAGGACGATCTTTATGCTTTTGGACGAACCAAACCTGGAAAAAAAGTAACCAATGCCAAAGGAGGTCAATCGATTCACAATTTTGGCTTTGCGGTAGATATCTGTCTTATTATAGACGGCAAAGTTGCTTCATGGGATACGGCAAAAGACTGGGACAACGACCAGATTTCGGATTGGCAGGAATGTGTGAAAATTTTCGCCAAATACAACTGGAACTGGGGCGGCGACTGGAAAACCTTTAAAGACCTTCCACACTTTGACAAAAAAGGATGTGGCGACTGGAAACAACTCAGCAAGTTAAAACGAGACAAAAAAAACTATGTAATCTTATACAAGTAAACAGATGAAACATTTGAAATTACAACTTATATCTTTTTTAATTGCTTTTGTAATTACTTCCTGTGTTTCGACAAAAACAGCGTTATACGATTCGTATTCGTACCAAAAAACGACCACATTAAAAGTAGCAATCACTGCCCTAATGAGTAAGGCCAAGACGCCTTACTCCATGCATCAAGACGAAGTTGAAACAGTATTGCTTGACATTGAAAAATTGACAGAATACGAAAAAAACAAACCTCATAATGAAATCACTTTTGCGATGTGGAAGTTACTCACTGATAAGGAAAAAAATCTGTTGACCGGTTTTTTCAAACATTGGGAAACAAAAGGCGTTTTGTCACAGGGTTTTATCGAAGAATCCAAAAAACAGCTTAGTGATGCTTTGGATTTACTTATTCAATATGAGATTAAAAAAGACAAAGAATCGAAGGATGCTCTTTTAGATTTAATTAATGGTAAAACTTAAAACTTATGGATAACGATAAATTAATAGAAGACTTAAAAAAACAGTTAAGGATTCTTATAACAAAAAGTTACAAAGACAGTAAATCTGAATTGGAAAAAGACCTGAATCTTTTTTTGGAAACCTCTAAAGAAAAACTCGAACGCTGGGTCACTTTGTATGCTTCTGCAGCCCTGACCGAAGAAGAATTTGAATGGCTCTTAAAAAGTCAACTCGATTTATTGGTTTTACAAGCCTTGCAAAACACCGGGATCTCTAAAATAAGATTGAATGCCATTAAAAACAACATTATAAAAATGATTCTTAAAGTCATTCTTGAATTCGTACTTCCCAGAATTTGATCCTCCCATTTTCGAATCAAAAAAAGCAAAAAAACGGCTAAAAAAAGTTGCTGTTACTACGAATAAAAAGCCGTTCTAAAACAAAACCAAACTTACTGAAACTACAGATTAGTCTCACTAAAAACCTTGGCAAAGGGCAAAGCAAAGCTTATTTTTACAGTATCAAATAAAAATCATCTTGAGGATGTAGCGCGCAGATTCTAAGACGATTTCATGAGCAGAATTAATCCAAAAAACAACAAATAGAACCGAAATATGAAAGATTTTATCATAGAAGAAGACTTGCTGATTGCAGGCGAAGATTTTGTCCTTGAAGTGGCAGATCAGCAAAACCTGCAACATCTGCTACTAAGTCAAAAAGGAGGCTATAAAGAGTTTCCAATACTTGGAGTAGGTATTAAAAAATACATCAATAGTCCTGATGCCACTTCCAGGCTAAGATTAGAAAACGAAATAGATAAACAATTAACGTATGACAACTTTCATGTGACAACACTGGATGTTAACGATTTACAAAACATTAGAATCGATGGGAACTATTAAACCACAACAAAACCAAAACATTTTCGACATCTCCTTGCAAGAGT
This sequence comes from Flavobacterium sp. ABG, assembly GCF_001027725.1. NCBI lineage: Bacteria > Pseudomonadati > Bacteroidota > Flavobacteriia > Flavobacteriales > Flavobacteriaceae > Flavobacterium > Flavobacterium sp. ABG. The sequence goes on along the minus strand of NZ_LEKS01000020.1, from coordinate 147,217 downwards.
ACGGTAGTATCGAAAAAGTCTTCGACCTTTTAGAAGACAATGATCAATTTGATCTTACAGAAGATATTTCTGTTTACAAAGATTTAAAAACGGGCAGAGAAGCTTTTAAGAAAGACATAGTCGAGTATTACAGTTCCAGAAATTTAAAGCCCGCAACCGCTCTTACCGAAGAAGAAGAGTATTTATTGGATAAATTCTCGGGAATTGATTATATGATTATTGAAGACGATTTTATCATTTATTAAGAAATAACCTTAGCTGTAATTACCTGAAATAGTGCTTCGAAAGCAACTCAATTGGCAGCTACCACTACCTCTTTAGCGCCCTTTTTTAGAAATCTCTAAAAAGAAAACTACTTCTCCGTAGTATTTACAAAACAAACATAAACAATTATCTATAAGCATATTACACATGTCTTACAGGCTAAACTATATTAAAAAATTAAAATATGGCACGTACAATTGCTGAAATACAGAATGAAATTCTGTTAGAGAAAGGGAAATATACTTCCCTGAACAACTTAACACAATCAAAGACTAGTGTCTGGAATCTTTGGATCAATATTGTGGCTACTGCTGTTTGGTTACACGAAAAAATCGTAGAAAAAAATGCCTTAATATCAAGGCCTCATACCTTAAACTGGTATCGCGAACAGGCTTTAAACTTTCATTATGGCACCCCCTTAGACCCTGATTCCAGCAACGGAATGTCGCTCGTCTGGAAAGAAGGTTCCTATCAATTTGATACCACAGATCTTAGTCCTGAACAAATTGAATCGTCTAAAATAATAAAATATTGCGCCGTAAGTGAGGTTGACTTAGGAACCATCCTTGATACCGAAAAAAAACCTGAACAAATTTTTTCGGACTTCTTCCACAACAAAATTGGTGTTGTTTTTATAAAAGTCGCTACGGTAAAAGGAGATCAGATCGCCAAAATAGACGTTCCCAACGAACTTTATGCTTTTAAAGAATATATCGCCAAAATTAAAGATGCAGGAAATCAGGTGCATATCACTTCAGATCAAGGTGATATTCTGAAATTAAATTTAAATGTTTATATCGATCCTTTGCAAATTTATATTAACCCGAACGATATTGAATACAATCAGTTAAAGAGTTTAACGGGTATCCTGACACCGGAACAAAAAGACAAATTGAATAAATATGAGTTGGAGGGTTACGAACCGGACTCCAAAAACGGCTCATTGATAACAGATAACGAGACTTATCCAATACTGGAAGCTGCCAAAGAACATTTAAGAAATATTGAATTTAACGGTGCCTTTGTCAAAACGTATCTCGTTGATGCGCTACAGAAAGCCGCAGGTGTTAAAATTCCAATATTAACTAAGCTCCAAACCAGTGTCGCCCAAAATCCAAATGATGAATTGGCTCCTGAACTTTACGATGTTAGTAACCTGGAGTATTTCATTCCTAAAGCCGGTTATTTTGATTTGGATACCCTAACGGTTGAGGTAAACTACATTCCTTATAATTTCTACCGAGATAAACAATAACCTAATATAGACAATGAATAAATACACCACAGTAAAATGGGAAAAGTTATTGTTATGGCTGATCCCCCCGGTTCTTAGAAAACAGACACATTATCATTGGCTTAATGTTTTACTCTCGCCTATCGCTAAGATTTATGAAGAGACTCTCTATAAAATGCAGCATACCGGTCAGATTATCTATCTGGAGAAAGTACTCAACGAGACTTTTAATGTGACCAAAAATTACAATCCTAATTTAAGTATGGAGCAAAAAAGACGGGAGGAGTTTATTTATATAGACGAATCGGTCAAACCTACCATACAGTATGTCTACCTGAACAAAGAGTATTACGAACCGGATAAAGTTTTATCAACTCCAACCTTAAAAATCTTTAAACTATCGATTCCGCTGTTAAAGATTTTTGACCGTAATGGGTATAAAAAAAGAAACAATAAACCGGTTTATCTGGCTCATCGAAGCGATTACACCAAGATTAGCTACGCCAATTTCAGAGTTTTTATACCGGAAAGTTTACTAAAAAACGGAACCATAGTCTGCGAAGCAAACAGAGACGCCTCTCCTCACAAAACGGAACCTATAAAAGTGGCCACTATGGCCTATCACAATCTTCTTAATTTTTACAGATTAGCCGGTAAAAGTTATGAAAGCTATTCTTATGAGCCGGAAAAATAAACTAGAGTTTATAGAAGCTAGCATAGAGAAGTATGAACAAACTTAAAAAAACAACAGCCATTTAAATTAATAAAAAATGAAAAGAATAAATTTTAGTCATTCAGGAGGATTTCCACTCGAACAAGAAACTTTAGAAAGACTTCAGACCGCCTACAGGTCTGAATTATACGAAGCATTAAAAAGACATTTAAGTATTAAGGCTCCTGCCACTATTGGAGAAGCCATAAATTATATTATAGCTCCCGCAACAACCGAGAAACAAGGCTTGGCAGTGATACACCAAATCGAAAAAAACGCTCAGGGAGAAGAAAAAATAGAAGGCATTTTGTATCCAATTGCAAAAGGAGCACAAGACAGCTGCTTAAAAACGACCCGAACAGGGACCAGTTTAGTATATGGTACGGGAACATTTCAAACCGCCTATTTTGATTACGAAGCCCAATACATCAGTCAAACCGACTATAACAATGCCGATAGAAGTGGTACAACTAATAATGATGCCTTAACAGTATATTATTATGAATTGGACGATTTCCAAATAGTTAAGGATATTGCTGCTATTGAAGCCATTCTGCAAAGATTACAGAATGAAATTGATGCGATAGAAAATGATATCGCTACTGTTGTTAAACCAAAAATTAATGCCATAGAAAGCGATATTGCCAATGTCATTAAACCAAGAATTGGTGCAATAGAAAGTGACATCGCCAATGTTGTTAAGCCAAAAATTAATGCAATAGAAAGCGATATCGCCAATGTCGTTAAACCAAAAATTAGTGCAATCGAAGGCGATATTGCTAATGTCGTTAAGCCAAGAATTACTGCAATCGAAGCTGATATTGCTAATGTCGTTAAGCCGGGGATCAACGAAAACACTAACCAAATTAATGTAATTAAAGATACCTACCTACCTCTTAACGGCTCAAAAGCCATGACAGGAAATTTGAATATGGCGGCTTATCATATCTCAAGATTAGATGTAAGTGAAAGTCCTGAAGCAAATGTAAGAGCCTACGATTTCAGACTAGGGTCACCGTTAAGAAGAGGATTAAAACACGGTGCCAATTATTTAGGAAGAGCGGTAGTAGACAGCACCGAAAATGCAACAACCTCGAGCCTTACCCTAAATTATCAAGCAGATTGGGATCATACCCACATTGGAGGAAAAGTACATTTAAATAATACCTTGACCTCAGATGCCGATGGTGCCGTGTTGTTATTAGATGGACAAAATCAGATTATTAAAAGTAATAAGCTTCTCAGTTCTTTGATTAGTCGTCTGGATGTTTTAGAAGCAAGACCTGTGTCAACGGCAGTGCCTATTGGTATGATTGCCATTTGGGGGAAACCAGCGCCATTTCCTGAGGGATGGGAAGAGTATGAGCCCTTGAGTGGAAGGATGCCTGTAGGACTTTATAATCCTGATCCTCAAGAACGAGCTAAGCAATTTGCGCAAAGAAGTTATTATGAGAATCTAACTTATTATTTTGAAAATGGAAATAGGATATGGCCGTTTGACTCCTTAGAAAACGTTGGAGGTCACGTAGCTAAAAGCATAGAAATCAACGAAATGCCCCCTCACACTCATGGTTTACCTACTGATGGTGGTGGCCGCAATGATATGCAAACCATAGTCAACTCGGGTAATGGAGATGAAGGGTTGTCTGAAACAAACAGAACAGGAGAAACCGGAAAAGGGTATCCTTTCCCTTTACAAAGTCCTTACAAAGTAGTTCATTTCATAGAATATACAGGTCGGCCAAGTGATAAAATAGCTCCCACAGCTCCAACTTTAACAGTGTCACTCGACGGCAGAAATGCATCGTTAAGTTGGAGTGCATCATCCGATGCTGTTGGTGTTACTAATTATCTAGTCTATAGAAATGGTGCCTTACTGGCTACAAAACTCAGTACCGCTCTTTCTCATTATGACGCAGGGTTGCCTCCAGGCGTATCGTACACGTACCAGATTATTGCAAAAGACAAAGCAGGAAATTCTTCCGGCAGTAATAATGCTACCGTAGAAATTCCTGCCGCGATTCAGCTTGCGACACCAACATATTTAACGGTTGATTATAATCCTGCCGATAGTAAGATCCATATTGCATGGGAAGCTGGAAACAACAGTGGTCCAGTTCAATATGTGGTACATAGAGCAATAGATGGAGTTCCTAATAATTCAAGCGATTTCGCTCCAACGGATCAACTCTTTTATACCGATTACAGGTACTATGACGAAATAAAAATCCATAATTATAAAGTAAAAGCGGTTGATCAAAATGGAAACTCATCTAACTATACCGAACCATTTTCTATAATTATAATCCCGCCAGACCCCACTTGTTTTGATGTAGAATCTTTGGTAACTATGGCTTCTGGACAATCGAAAAAACTAAAAAATATTGTCGTTGGAGATAAACTACAAGGTTTTTCTTTTCCAAACGAAATTGATGAAGCTGCCGGAAATTTTATGTTATGGAAAGGAAAATTGAATGAAGCGGTAAAAACAGAAGTAACAGTCGTAAACAAAATATCGAGTTTACAACCTAATTACTACGAAATTAAAACCGCAGATACGACCATTAAAGTTACCGCAGAACATCCTTTATTAGTTACTCAAGATGGTGAAAACCTACAATGGTTAAATACTAAAAATGTATTGCAAAGTATGTCATTGATTGACAAAAACGGAAAAACAAAAGCAATCGAATCGATTCTTTTTAAAGAAGAAGCACTGGAAGTAGCTGTTCTGGATGTAGAAACTGTAGATAATTATGTTATTTCGGGAATTGTTGCTCATAATAAAAAAGATATACCAATGCAATAATAAGTTTATTGTACTCTTCTGGGGCACTTTGCCCCAAAAGAGTACTTACTTAAAATCATTCACCTTAAAAAGATTACCTATGAAAGTAGTAAAATTTATTTTTACCACTGCGGCATTGCTGTGGCTGTTGGTCACCATCCTGACCGTATTACCCATTGTTGTTTTACTACTGCCAACCTTCTTTATTTCAAAAAAAAACTATACCGAATGGATCTTTTTTTCCACTACCATACTCTGTTCTTTAGGCTTTTACCCTATTTACACCCTGTATACGCTATTAGACTGGAACGATTATTTAAGATTTTCAAAAAACCTTCGTTTACACCTTAACATTATGGGAAACAGGATCATCCGAACTGTAACAAATGACACTCTTGTCAGCCCTGCTCCTGTCCATCAATTTGATACTGTACAGGAAGTTGCAAATAATGATTTAAGAAAAAACGACAGTCATCCTACGCTGTCGATATTCGGAAAAAGAGTAACCAACTTACCGAATCTAATTGATTTTAATCCCTTCAAAAAACCTATCCCAACCGACTAATAAAACCACAATCCCGATGATACATAAAATTTCAGAATATTCAAACGAAATCAAATTATTGCTTTATGGCATTTTTGTTTACTTAGAAATGGATGTCGAAATTGTGAAAGTATTGTTTTACTTAATGGTATTAGATACTATTTTAGGCATTATCAAAACTATAGTGTTAGGAAATGCTTTTAGCTTTAAAAAACTGGCTTTAGGATTTGTATCCAAATTAGCCGTGCTGTTAATCCCTACCGCTTTGGCCTTAATGAGTAAAGGGCTTAACTATAACTTTAAATGGTTTGTAACCATTGTTATGGACCTGCTTATCGTAAGTGACGGCATTTCGATAATCAGTAATATTATTGCCATAAAGACAAAAAAAGAAGTAGAAAATTTCGACGCCATGACACTAATTCTCAAATCGATTAGAAATAGTTTGATACGGCTGTTTAAAAAACTTCTAATCACTATTGATCCTAAATTTCATACCGAAAAATAACACCATCAAAAAGTCTCTTTTACAGACACCAAACCATAAAATAAGAAAACAAAAAAAGACCGGTCTGTTTTGCTCTTAACCACCTTTAAACAAAGGAAATAGAAACTAAAAAAAGAAGAATTTGTTCTCCTAAATCGCTGTTAATTTCGTTCTTCACAACAAAAAGAAGAAGTAACTTTACGAGTACTATTAACAACAAATTACCCCAAATTTAATTGTTTCATTTTTTTAAAATTCCAAAGAACAACATGACCAATGACGTTAAAATCAGTAACCAAAAATGCATCCAATTTATTAGAGCGGGTATTTAAAATTAAAAGAACAGGAAACAGCATCGACTTAAGTAATTCTTTCTATGTTGCAAACAAGGAAATTTCTCCGGTATCATTTGAAGCCGAAATTTACAAAATAACATTCCGTACAGAACAAAATGGAGAAGTAAAGACCTACGACCTTTTCCTGCCTTTCAACGAATTAATTTGTGAACACGAAATTGCTTTTTTAGAAGATTATTTAGGAATACTTCTTTCCGGAGATGGATCGCAATTTGAAATTCTGGAGTTCCAATCGGATTTCTCCATTCAATTCGATCAGGAAAACAGCTATTTTATAGCATCTGATGAGGTAAACAACGGTTTATTACTTTTTAGAAAGTAAAACACTCAGATACAATTTTTTAACAAATTTATTTTGTAGAGATCACAAAGTAATTGTGAGTATCTTCAAAGAAAAAAAGCAAAATATATCCCCTCGACGATTGAGGAATCAAAATATCGGAATATTGATCGTGATTTCTCCTTCGTCGAAATTAAAAGGATTGCGGTACAGCAATAAAGTCTAAAAGTTCCTTAAAGTTTTAAACTCAGCAGGTCAAATGTGAAATATAAAATGCAAAACTTGGAATTTGAGATTTGAGTTTCAGGTTTCAGGTTTCAAGTTTCAAGTTTTGGAATTTGGAATTTCAAAAAATTGGAATTTCCCCCCTTACCTTTATCTTTCAAAAATATCCCTAAATTGGTACAGTAATCTTTCAATTAATCGCAGGTCTTCCGTTACTATATCTGCATTTCCCTGCATTTCCTGCTGAAAAGGAATTCCTTTTTTATAAGACGTTTCTAAACCGTTTGGCAATAAAACGTCAACTAATAAATTGCCTTCTTTATCCGGCGTTAAAGAAATTGCCTGGGTTTTACCTTTTAATATTCCGAATTCTCTGTACGGAAAATTGGTAAGTTTGATGTTGACCTTTTGACCTACTTTTATTTTTCCTGAATTTAATGTCGGAGCTTTCACTTTTCCAATATAACCACTTTCGCGACTTGGAATAATGGCAAAAATTGTCACTCCAGCTTCAACCGGTTGATTTTCTGCCCAAATTTGTAAAAAACTGATTTTGCCATTAATTGAGGATCTTAAAACATAATTTAATTCCCAGTCTTTTACAGCCTTTTTTAATTGGTAAAAGGCCTGAATTTTATTGTTCTCTAGATTAATTAGTTCTTTGCTTTCGTTTATATGAGTTGTTTTACTACTGCGATTTAATTCATTCAATGCCGATTTTAATTGTGAAATCGTACTCAGTAAACCTTTGTAACTTTTCTGTGCCTGTAAAAAAAGCAATCGTTGTCTCTCTACTTCCTGCGAGGAATAAATCCCTTTTTGAAATAAGGATTCAAATCGGTTTAATTCATTTTTCTGGAGCACTAATTCACTTTGATTAATTTCTTTTTGCGACTCTAAAAGATTTAATCGTTCCTGAAGCTGAATTGCTTCGTAGTTTTGAGCCGTTCCTTCTACGCGATACGGCTGCAGTTTTGCATTTAACTGATCGGCCACACTTTCTTTTCTGAAGTTGGCAAAAGCACTTTCTACCTCTCCCAGTTGTGCGGAGTTTAATTTCTCAAATGGAAATGCACTCTTGTTTATATTTATTGTATCCAAAATATTTTTCAAGATAAATACATCTTGGTATTTAGCCGAATTTTCGAGTATCGCCAGTGGCATATTTTGCTTGACTAGTGTTTTGTCTTTTACTAAAATAGCCTCAATTCTACCTGAGGTTTTAACAACCAATTTCTGTGGTGGTGTATTGGTCGTTATCACGATTTGCGAAACTATAATATCCGGGTATTTTACAAACCAGGAGATTAAAAAAAGGATTACTATAAATACCAATAATATTGTATTGCCCCATTTCTGAATGGTTTTGGGAGGGTCAGATAAAATATCTCTTACTTCCTCACTGTATATTTTCAGGTCATCATTTAGTTCTTCCATCTTAATTTCCTAATTCTAATTGATTTTTAACCAGAGCGTAATATTTACCTTTTAATTTAGTCAGGTCCTCATGATTGCCTTGCTCAACAATTTCACCATTTTCAAGAACAATTATATTATCCGCATTTTTTACCGTACTTAATCGATGCGCCACAATTATGGCTGTTTTTCCATGAATAAAATTCCCCAGATTTTCCATAATTACCTTTTCATTATTGGCATCGAGAGCACTTGTAGCTTCATCAAAAAACAAATAAAAAGGATCTTTGTAAACGGCTCTGGCGATCATAATACGTTGTTCCTGTCCACCACTTAAACGGATTCCCGAAGTTCCCAGTTCGGTATTGTATTTATTGGGCAATCTTTCGATAAAATCTTCAATATTGGCTACAAATGCCGCATTATTTAATTTATCTCTGTCAATAAATTCATTCTGTTCCGATTCAGAAATATTGCCGGCGATAGTATCGTTAAACATAAAAGTATCCTGCATAACGGCTCCGCAGTTTAAGCGCCAAAAATCATTGTGAATGTCATTCAAATTGATAGCCCCGATATTGATACTTCCCTTTGTAGGATTGTAAAACTTCAATAACAGTTTCATTAAAGTCGTTTTACCACTTCCGCTGGCACCCACTATCGCAGTAGTTTTGCCTTCTGGGATTGTGCAGGTAATATTTTTTAAAATTAAAGGAGACGCTTTTCCGCCGTAACGAAAAGACAGTTCTTTTAAATTAATAGACTTATCGTTGGGTAATTCTTTTGCTTTATGCGCAGAAACAAGGTCTTCGTCCTCTTTAAGATGCACTTGTGACAAACGTTCCAAACTAATTTTTGCATCTTGCCAGGATTGAATAAATAGCACAAAATTACTCAAAGGCAAGTTAAGTTGCCCCACTATAAACTGTATAGAGGTCATCATACCGAGGGTTAGATTGCCATCTACAACCGCTTTGGCAGAAAGAAATGTAATGATAAGATTTTTAAATTCATTGATAAAATTAGCGCCAATAGTTTGGTATTGGGCCAATTTTAAAGTGCTCAAAGAAGTCTTAAACAAACTGATCTGATTAAACTCCCATCTCCAGCGATTTTTCCGCTGTGAATTATTTATTTTGATTTCCTTAACCCCATTAATAATTTGAATTAATGACGTTTGATTTTGCGATAACTGATCAAATCTTTTAAAATCCAGCTCTGCTCTTTTTTTCAAAAAGAAAAAGGTCCAACCTACATAAAGCACCGCACCAATAATAAATACAAAAAAGATAGTCCAATCGTAGTACGCCAGAATGATATTGAATATTACAAAGGTTACCATCGAAAAAACCATATTCAAACTCGACGAAGATATAAAGTTCTGAATACGGGTATGGTCTGTAATTCTTTGTAAATGTTCTCCCGCATTTCGGGTTTCAAAATAATTTACCGGTAATTTCAGCATTTTATATAAAAAATCTGAAATCATTTTTATATTAAATCGGCTTGTGATATGGATCAGAATCCATTCTCTGAAAACCGTAACCAAAGTTTGCGACAAAATCAGCACAAACTGCGAAATCAGAATTAAATAAATAAAAGGAATATCCTGATTATTAACCCCGACATCGACTATAGACTGCATCAGAAAAGGCAAAATAAACTGAATGACGGTTGCAACCAGTAAGCCAATAAATATCTGATAAATTAGTTTTTTATACGGCCTGAAATAAGGATACAGAAACGAAAAGCCCTGCAACGTTTCTTTATGTTCTTCCTGATCATTAAAGTTGGTATTGGGTTCGAGAATTAATACAAAGCCGATTCCGTCTGTAGTATCGGTCCAGGCTTTTTTGAAATCTTCGTGTGAATAAACCAATAACCCCATGGCCGGATCGGCAACCCAGACTTTTGTTTTAGACGTTTTGTATACCACAACAAAATGCTTTTGTCTCCACGGTACAATAAAGGGTGTAGGAGCTTCATTGATCAAACTTTCCAACGAAATACGCATGCCAAGTGTTCGCATTTCTATCGCTTCTGCGGCCTCGACAATACCTGCCATAGTAACCCCAATTTTGGTTATACCGGCTTTATCTCTTAAAAATTCTCTTGAAAACGTCTTACCGTAGTGCTTGGCAATCATTCTTAAACAAGTCGGACCACAATCTCTGTAGTCCAATTGTTTAAAATAGTGGAAGTTTTTTTTAATCATTTTATACTTTACTTTCTGTAATCAGCTCCCAAACTTTAGCATTAAAATTAGTTTTGTTGATCCCGGTCAACTTTTCTAAAACGATAAAATAATTATCACTGCCTCCTTTTTTATTTTTTCCACAACATAAAAATTCAACAACAGCAGAAAATCCTTTTTCTTTCTCGATTTTCTTAACTAATAAAGCATTGACCACATAATCTGCCATTAAGTGTTTTTCCTGACTCTCTCCAAAATTAAGTTGAGGTGTTTCGTACAAGGCTAAAGTCAGCCAGTCAGTTTTCGGGTTTGAAGCTACTTTTTCTTTAAATGTTTTTAAGATATCTCCCCATGATATTCCCCAGCTTCCGCCGTAAAGATAAGCGCACCCCTCATCGACCGGCTTGTTTATTAGTGTTCTTGAATAAGCAAAACGAGCTCTTTCGTGCCATAAATCATGCGGATCAAAACTGCTAAAGCTTTCATCATCATTACCACTTACAATTAATAAAGTGTTGTTTTCGTTTGCTGTAAAATTCGTTGAACTTTTGCCATTGTAATCTAATTTATAATCCACTCCAATATTGTGCAGGATATCCGGAAAATCTTTGCAGCCGTACCACTCAATTTGTGCATTGGTTGTATTGAGTTTTTTATCCAAAAGCGCTACCGTTTTTACATATTCAGAAGCGACTTTGTTATCTAAAATATTTTTAAAATGAAAAGTACAATTCCCTATTTTTTTAGTTTTCCACGAGCTTGTATTTCGCTTTAGCGGTGATGAAAAATAGAATTTAGTATCTTTTTGTTTTGCGATAAATTCAAAACTGGCTGCCAAAACCGGGATATTTTCGTTTATTCCCATGTATGAAAACTGAACTAAAAAATTATCTTTATCCAGTTGTACCACGTTTGTTAGATACCCTTTATAGAAATTATCGTCCTTATTTTTAGCATTTCGCTCTATTTTTTTTATTTCATCCAATAACAAAGAGGTTTCCAACAAATCTTCTTTCTCAACAAAGACGTTTTCTTTATTTGGATTCTCTTTTAATGCCAAAAAATCATTTAAAGATTTTACCAGTCTATTTGATACAATTGTGTCCTTAGGCAAATTGACATTTGCAGACAGCGTTATGGATTTTGTCTGACCAAAATTAGAGATGGTAAACGATAGCAGTAAAGTCAGAAGAAATATTTTTAATCCCATTGTAATTGTTGTTAGTATTGTTGTCGTTAAAATTCAAAAAAACCTTCTTTTTCCTTTTTATAAAATGCCTCAATTGGATTTAGTTTGCAAAAATCCTCATATCTGAAATCCAGATCGCGATTACTCAAATCAAAAAAGGTTGCCAGTTTTTTATACTTTTCTAAAATAGTGTGACATCTCGTATCATATTCCGCGTAGAGCTCTTTTCCTTTTTCGGTAAAAACTACATCAAAATCCAGAAGTTCAAGACCGGTTCTAAATCTGAAGATCTGATCGGTAAACCTGCCTAACAGTTCGTGTTTTTCCCTTCCCGAAAAAACATTCTGGGACACCAATAAATCAAAACACTCTACTCTTTTTGTCACGGTATATAATCCGTGAAATGCTCCGTAAATATCTCTGTAATCCCATTCTTGATTGGTATACTCCCGCATGCTTAAATTGCTTACATCAATTTTAAAAAAATCTTTTTTATTTTGTAATACATAATAAAAAAAATTGTGCGATCCCTGATGTATCAATTCTTCAATGTAGTAGATGAGGTTGTTTTTCCCCAAGACATAAAAATACAGTGCGCCAAGCGTTTCAACAGTGGCAAAATTTAAGATTTTCGGATTGTCATGCAAATAGATTTTTTTGTTCGAAAAAACCAATTGCTCGTAAAATTCCGGAAGATTCTTTTTTATAATTTCAATAGCTTCAAATAACTCTTCGTAATTTTCTTTCCAAACCGAACTATATTCCGGATTATGATTTAAAATATGTCCTTTATAATATTCCCTGAAAAAACGTTTTTGTGTCGGGTGTATTTCTTTTAATATTTCAAAATCACCAATCTTTAATATAGGCTCATGTAATTCTTCTTTATCTTTCAGGAAATAGCCGACATTTGGAATGTATGCAATATCATTATGATAAGAATGTTTGATTTTTAATTCTTTTTTATCTACAAAATAGCCTTGTATTACCTCTTCTAAAAGTTCATTTGAAAAGGTATACTCTCTTTTAGAACTGAAATAGGAAAATAACAGGGGTTCTAAAAAAATATCATCATCATCAAAATTTATATTTTCCAATAGAGCAGGCGCTTCTTTGTAAATAAGTAACTTAATGGTATTGACAAGCTCTGTTTTAGCAGTAGTGACATTATCCATAATAATATAGATTTAAAAATATTTAAAATTTAAAAAATGTCCGTAAAGAACCTTTACTAAAAATGTAAATGTTAATTACGGACAAATCTATAAGTACATTACTATTGATGCAACATTGCTGCTGCATCAATTAATAGAACTAATTACTCAGCTGCTACAACTTTTACATCGTGACAAGCTTCTTGAACTCCGCCTGAGATAGTTTCCAATAATTCTTGTGAAGCTACTGCTTCTGCTCTATTTTTTAAAGCGTCTAAACTTAATTTCATAATTTTTTGTTTTAAATAGGGTACATTAAAAGTTCGGCATATAAACCGTGCCATCGGTTTGCTTGCAAGCGCTTTATTTAAATACGTTCTTCCTCAATTGGCCTTTTGCAGAATACCAGTATTCAAATTCTTTTTCAACCTTTTATGATCTGAATGGTTATTTCCATCATAAACATCAGGAAAGTTTCTTTTTTAGAAATGGAATATTAAGTACGATTTACACCTAGGAAGATCAATCGCATTTGTAGGCTTTTTTTATTCTAAAAATTTCATTTTCCTGAAGTCAAAACTAGATAAAACATAATATTGTTCGCAAATGAACGCTATCGGAATTCAGGAATCCTGACACGAAATTCTTGAATTCCGATAAAAAAAATACACAATTACATCAAAATCAATCGATTACATATTTCATAAAAAATTCTATTTGTAGGTCGAATTTTACGCATATACCTTACTTTTATGAAAAATTATACTGCATGACCCGATCTGAATTTAGACAAACTTTACTTTTATTATTCTTTTGTACCACTTTACTGGCACAAACACCTAAAAAAAATCTTATAAAACTTTCTTATACAGAGTTAAAAGAGCTTTATATGAATAATGAACAAGACAAAAAGCTGCAATTGGACTGTGCCAATGCCTATTTGAGTAAAGCCAATAAGGATGGAGTTGCGATCGAAAAAGCACGTGGTTTGTACTTACTAGGATTGTTAAAACAAGGAAATGAAGCCATCAAACTCTTTGACAGCGTTATCTCTCTTTCAAAAAATCTAAATGATAATAAGTTTCCTGCTTATGCCTACTACAAAAAAGGCTATCAGTTTAAGAATAAATTTCAGTACAAAGAGGCAATAGACAACTTTTTAATAGCCGAGCGAATTGCCAAAAGCAACAATATCGATTTTTTCTATAAGGTTAAATTTTCCATCGCTCTTCTAAGATCTGAAGAATTAGGTGAAATAAACGAAGCACTTGTAGGCTATAAAGAATGTTTTAACTATTACAAAAAAAAGGATATTAGCCTGCCTATTAATTATTATCCCTATCAGAATGCTGTATTCGCATTGGCTGATGCGTATAAAGCGCTTAATCATACCGATTCTACCACTTATTACAACAAAATAGGGTACAATGAGTCTAAATCACCTAAATACGTGGAGTACAATGCCCTTTTTATTTTGAATGAAGGGGCCAATATGACGCTAAAGAAAAACTACAAAGCCGCTTTAGACAGTATCAATAAGGCATTACCCAAACTTATACTTTGCAAAAACACAGACAATGTTTTGGCCTCTTACTTCTATCTGGGTCAGACTTATGATGGTTTAGGCAATAAAAAAGAAGCCGTTAAGAATTTTATAAAAGTAGATTCCATTTATAACCTTACTAGAACAATTGCTCCGGAATTTAAAAGCGCTTATCCCTACTTAATTACCTACTATAAAAATAATGGAGACAAGACCAATCAATTAAAGTATTTAACCCGATACATGCATATTGACAGTGTTTTACAAGCGAACTATAAAGAGCTCACCAAAAAACTGCGTGTTGAATACGATACGCCAAATTTAATTTTAGAAAAAGAAACCTTAATCCAATCGCTCGAAAAAGAGAAGACACAATCCAATTGGGGCATAGTAATATCCTCCATTTTAGTGGTTCTGGCTGTAGGATTTGGATACTATCAATACCAATCAAAAAAGAAACATCGCGCCCGATTTGAAAAACTGATGCAAAAAGAGCCTGATACCATCGAGACAATAGCGCCTAAAACAGAGCATCAGGACAACATAAATCCCGAAAAAGTAAATACTATCGGAATAAATGAAGAATTAGTGGGTCAGATTTTAGAAAAACTGGAGAAATTTGAAAGAGAAAAACGTTTTTTAGAGTCCAATATCACACTTCAGTCTCTATCCGATGCCTTTGATACCAATAACCGATATGTATCCAAAATTGTAAACTTGTACAAACAAAAAAGTTTTATACAGTATATAAATGATTTAAGAATTGAACATGCAGTAACGTTTTTAAAGGAAGATAAAAAACTAAGAAAATACACCATTCAGGCACTTGCCCTCGAATTTGGATTCAATAATGCGGAATCATTTTCTATCGCTTTTTACAAGAAAACAGGCATAAAACCGACTTACTTTATGAAACAAATTGAAGAGACATTGAAAGACAAAACCTCTTAATAGTCAATCAATTAAACCACTCCAAATATCGGAATTCATGAATTACGATAAATCAAAAACAGATTTTAATTATTATTCCTTAACTACAAATATATTTGCGATTCAAACAAACAAATCAACAAATAAAAGAAACATGAAAAAGATTAAGAAAGAAAACAAAAAATTTGATTTAGACAAAATGGAAGTGGCCAAATTGAAAAATTTGCGTGTAATTGTTGGCGGTAATGTAGCACCCACAAATCCAACTGACACGGTCGACACTGATGCACGAACTTTCTAAAAAAAACATTCCAACCGTTTGTGAAATCTATTATCAGTTTTATTCTTTTTGCCTTCTTTTTGTTACTCCTGTAAATCTGTAAAAGATGCTCAGGCCGATATAAATCACGAGGATTTGCAGGAACAACTTTGGGTCTACTCAAAGAAAATTGCAAACCATGGCATAAATGATGATCACAACGGCTATAAAGATGACCTAAACGGTTGGAATTTTACTACCACAGAAATAAAGCAAATTATAACAGATCCAGGAACTTGCTGAAAAATAAACAAACAGAAAAAATAATGTCTGATTTTAAAATCAACAGCTTTTCAGAATACGTACTTAGAACACCCTTATTTCCACTGTCCGCTTATCTCGGACTGCTAAAAGGCTACTCCTCTGAAAAAGCGGTAGAATTCTATAAAGACCCTGTTATAAAAGAAGCCATTAATCTGGCTTCTCCCGAATTACGCCAACAATTAGACAAATGGGCAGCGGAAATGCCAACATTATCCCAAGAAAAAAAAACAGGATTAGAGCTTAGTTTTTTAAAATATGTCGCCAGAATGTCTTCCCGCTGTACCCCTTTCGGATTATTCGCCGGATGTTCTGTGGGCAGTTTACATACTGCGGCCACTCATATTACATTAAACTCGATCACCGAACATACGCGGTTTACGCAATTTGATATGCAATACTGGGTAGCCATGCTTCAGGATACGGCAAAAAGAAAAAAAGTAGCTCCTCATCTGAGGTATTTTCCCAACTCTTCCATTTACGAAATAGGCGATTTTTTTCGATTCATCGAATATAAATATGTTGGTACAAAACGAGAACATACGATATCGGCATTACGTAAATCTGATTTGTTGAAACAAATTTTGCTTCAGACAAAATCAGGATGTACGGTAGATGAAATGGTGCTTTTTTTAGCAGCAGATGCATCCGAAAAAAAAGAGGCTCAGGCATTTATTCAGCAATTAATTTCTTTTCAGTTTTTAGTAAGTGAATTAGATGCGGCTGTAACCGGAACTGATGAATGGAAAAGAGTCTTTTCTATTCTTGATACCATTCCTCTTTTTGGTAAAGAAATACGATTACTTGAAAATCTAAGAGAAAAACTTTCTGATCTGGACACAACTTTAGTTCCAAAAAAGGAGTCTTATGAACAAGTCAAACAGACTATTGAAGCTATCGGAACCAGTTATGAAGAAAAATACCTTTTTCAAACGGACTTGAATATGGCAACTCTAAACAATAATTTGAATAAAAATGTGTCGAGAAAAGTGCTCAAAACCATTCAATTTCTAAACGGTATACAGGTTCAGAAAAAATCCAAAAATCTTGAGAATTTTAAAAAAGCCTTTCTTAAAAGATATGAATCTAAAGAAATGCCTCTGGCAACTGTACTCGATACAGAAATCGGGATTGGTTATCTGCAAAATCAGGAGATGAATGACACGCATGAAATACTGGAAAATTTCTCATTTCGTCCTAAAGAATCAAAAGAAAAAAAACAGATTTGGACCGCTTTTGATTATATTCTACAAAAGAAACTCCACAATTGTCTTTTTAACAACGAGGAAAATATTGTACTAACTGAAAAGGACTTTCCGGATTTTGACGACCATTTTAAGAATTCACCAGTTACTTTTTCAGTAATGATTGAGCTTTTTAATGAAGATAAAATTGCTTTAACCTCAGCCGGAAATATAAGTGCTGCAAAATTATTAGGGCGTTTTTGCAACGGTAATACTGCTATTCATAACCTCACCAAAGAAATCATAAAAAAAGAAGAGGAATATCATCATGATAAAATACTGGCCGAAGTCGTGCATATTCCCGAGTCCAGAACAGGAAATATACTAAAAAGACCTATACTCCGAAAACATGAAATTAGTTACCTGTGTACGCCCGGTGTTGCAAGAGAAAATAACTTAGATTTAGACGATTTGTATATTGCTGTAACGTCTCAAAAAATTGTTTTGCGCTCCCGAAAACACAACAAAGAAGTACTGCCTTATTTATCTAATGCGCATAACTTCTCTAAAAATTCACTACCCTTATATCATTTTTTGGGAGATCTTGGACTACAGCATAAAAAACCGGCCTACTCGTTTAGCTGGGGCGTTTTAGAGGCTGATTATGATTTTTTTCCAAGAGTAATTTACAATGACATTATACTTTCAAAAGCGAAATGGAGAGTCCGAAAAGAAGAAATAGCACCTTTTTATCAAACAGATCAAAAGCTACTGACCGAAGCTTTTTTTAATTGGAGATCGGGCAGAAATATTCCGCGTTTTGCCAATTGGGTTCATTCCGACAATACGCTATTGTTTGATTTTGAATCTCCAATAGGAATTGCTTTATTTTTAAATGCTGTGAAACAAAAAGAAGATTTTTTCCTTGAAGAATTTTTATTCACAGAAAAATCAGTTGTAAAAAATAATACAGGGGATTCTTTTTCTAACCAGATTATACTCTCCTATTTTAAAGAAAAAGTATAAAAAATGCAAAGAGATTTTTGTTTAGGCAGCGAATGGTTGTACTATAAGATTTATACCGGAGTAAAAACTTCCGATGCTGTTTTACTGGAAAAACTAGAACCTGTTATCACCCATTTGCAACACAAAAAAATCATTACAAAATGGTTCTTTATTCGCTACAGAGATCCTGAAGAGCATCTTCGTATTCGTTTTTTAATAGAAAATCCGACTCATTTATCCGTTGCCATACAAGCCTTCTACTCAGTTTTTAAGGAACTGATACAACAAAATGTGGTCTGGACCTTACAAGCAGATACTTATAAAAGAGAAATAGAACGATACGGTAAAACAACTATGATTACTTCAGAAAGCCTCTTTTACAGAGACAGTGAAATGATACTGCAGTATATCCAAATTAAGCCCTTGTTTAAGCAACAGGAACTTCCTTTATTATTCAGTTTTTATGCGATCGATTCGTTTTTAAATTCTTTTCAATTATCAAATCAGGAAAAATTATCATTGATGGATCGCTTGCAAACAACTTTTAAACAGGAATTCGAAAGTGACAAAGAACAAAAAAAAGAGTTAGCAAAAAACTATCAGGTTCTATCTCCACAAATACATAAAATCTTGTCTTCTGAATCTAAAAACCATTTTGGCGCAATCCTAAAAATTGTGGATGCTAAAACCAAAAAAAACAACAAAATGGCATTAGAAATTAAGGCTAAAATCGAAATCCCTCTCGATCAATTTCTCTCGGCTCATATCCACATGATGCTTAACCGACAATACAATTCTAAACAAAGAACCTATGAACTGCTGATTTATGATCATTTGTTCCGATACTATAAAAATCAAAACTTTGTCATTTCTTCTCTTTGAGTTTAATACAGAACGCATCAATAAGATGCGTTCCCGATTCCTAATACAGTTCAAATTTTTTTCTAAAGCCCGTTTTACAAATTGTAAGACGGGCTTTTCTTTTGAACAAAAATACCAGATCAAAAATCACAACAATTCACTGATTACCAAATACTTAAAACAGGTATTTCTACGCTAATTTCTTACAGCTATTGTTTCTAATTTTACTCGTCCAAACTCTATCCTACACGCTCCATTCTTTTTACACCCCTCTTTTACTTTATCGCAATACCATTTTATCTGCCACACAATCCAGATTACGAAGGAATAATGTGGAGTCCTGAACCCACTTTAAAAAACGGGGCGAGTACTGAAAAGCCATACGAGTAAGACCAATCAAAAAACTAATATTATGGAAACAAAAGACACAAACGAACAGGATGACATTGCTATAATCAATAATTCAGCTGTTGATTTTCAATTCAGAACACCGGCTGCAATACAGGATTTTCAAGGTGATCGTGCAAAACAGATAGCATTGAATACTTTATGGAGTTCAAACCTGAATGATTTTACACAACAAGGTATGTTAAACAATCCCTGGAATGTGACAAATGCACCAAGTACAACCAATTATTACAATCCCATAGAAAACAATCCGCGAGGTAGAACATTTCCTATGGCATGGTCTGCCTTCCCCGGAAGACTCGCTTTTAATTTTCCAAATGTTCCACAATTTAAATTAAATGAAATCGCAGATACAGGTATAATGCCGTCACATATCAAAAATAATCCCTGCGGTATACCAACCGAAACTATTCCCTATTTTCCTTATGGGCCGAGAGGCTGGCAGGATGAATATTGTGAATGGGCCGTTACAAGAAACGCACTGAACAAAATTATTCGAATTGACTTTACCTGCGAAAATCCGGAATACTGGAACAGTCTGTGGCTAATTGACCACAATAAAGTAGTGGAACTGTATCGATCAACACTGGGCAAACCCGAAATTACCCTTGCCGACTTAAGCTTAAGAGGTGCTGTAAATCCTATTACAGGAGGCCCGGTTTACAATCCGTTAAATAAATGGAACGTTGGTACTACATCTACCAGATCATCAGGTGGTGCCATGCATTTGACCAGTACCCCAAATACGTTACAAACAGAAATCGGATTGGCTACTGCCGCAACGGTACAACGCAATAATCCGGCTACAGGTGACACCAGGTGGCCACCAAGATCCTACAACGATTTATTATGTTTCGCACAATACGGACAAAAAAACCGTAACAGCGATCCTGCCATTGGCGGCAATGTAAATAATGTTGTTACTGGCCTACTTAGCAACAACATACCACAAGTAGCAACCATTACGGATCCTCCGGGATTGTACATTCAAATGCCTAACTTTGGAAATTATGAAACTCCCGATCACGATGAAGCCTCTAAATTTTGGAAAATTACGCGAGGATACAGAGATCTAACAGATCAATACGGCAATCGTTTACCGGGTAATTTTATACTTCATGCTGTATTTGAAATTACCGAGGCGGATCGAAAAAATTATACAATTAGTGATATAACCATAGGTAAGGAACCTATTTTATGGGGATCACAGGTGGCGGCTACTTTTCAAGTACAAATTGTTGCCAGCTCTTTTGACAGTCCTGTGGCACCCAGAGGCTATAATGCCGTAGGTACACCGGACGAGGCCAATACTTTTGCCCAGCCCTTACAACTTTTTCATCAGGACTACTTTTTGGCTATGTATGAATATAAAGTTCCTAATCCTGTTAATAATCCTATTCCGTTATTAAGTAACAGTACTTTTATTCCGCCAGCCATTTCTAACTCGGCAAACCGGGTACCCATGGTATTGATCTGTGACTCCTGTACTGCAAGACCCGGTAATCGTTCCACTTTTCCAAGAATAACTTTTACTGATGCTAACATTACAGCAGAGGTTACTTCTGTCAGCGTCAACATCGACTATGCCGTACCCGGAAATAGTATGCCCGGCAGTTATACGGCTTTGTACATTTCCGTAAACGTAGGCGCAAATGCTGCGTCAGGATCACACGGCATTTTTGTTACCAATGTCGGTCAAAATCAAAGTAAGGCAATGCTCGCAATGCTTACAGTCACCCCCAGAAGAGTAGAAGCCAATGTGAAATGGCAAAATATGGGAGTGACAGTGATTCCGGGAACTCCGGTAAAAATTGCGTACCACAGCGGACTCTGGACATCAAATCCGGATGATAATAACGGGCAATTGTACGACGCTTCAGGAACTCCAAACTTTAGAGCCGCTCAAGACGGTTATACCCTGCCGGGACAAAATGATGGTTCTTTAATAGGACGAGTAGGCAGTACCCTATTTCCTGTTGGTATGGGAACTACTGTTCCCGATAATCTTCAGGGAGAATTGGAATTGTGCATTAATGATGATCTAAACGGCACTTACGGAGCCGGTTTTGTTGATAATATTGGCAGTATAGCGGTTAAAATTACTATTGGCTAATACACTAATTTACTATTATTAGGGAAAACTATTAAGCAGGAATCCAATTCCAATCTTGCTGTTTTCCCTTTTATTTTCTTTTAAACCCTGGAAACAATGAATATAAAAACGATACTTTCTAAAAAGATATTATGGCTGGGAGTGGTAATAATCCCACTTGCCGCTATTAGTACAAAAGCAAAACTTGGAAACTCCGACTCCTCTTATACCGCTATTATCCCAACCAAGACCAATACCTGCAATTGTTATGCTACCGACTCAACAAGCTATATTCTCCCTATAACCTTTCATAATATAGTACCCGGCGATTTATTCACTTTTAATCATCAGATCTTAGCCGATTGCTTTGCATGGCAGCAATTTATTTCTTTGAACTGGCCTACAAATCCGTCTTCTGATTTTGGTACACCACATGATTATTCTTTTGTGCAATGGGAAACTTATATGCACAGAGAAGTAATGTTTAAAGACGACGGTTCAAGACCACCTGCATGGGGAACTATGGTATCTGACGAATACAGCCGCATGTTCAAAACACAGAAACTTCTTTTCAATAAAACAGATACAAAACTGTTGACATTTGTCAATAAAATTGAAGAAAACGGTGCCGCAATCACTTTCACCCCCGATCAGGCATCACCTGTTGGAAAGCCAAGCTGGCTGGGAGCACAAAACTTCACTAATTTGTGGTATGAAATTATGCTAAACAAAGACTACTATGACTTTATTGTAGAGAAAGGATTTTACAATGCCAAAGTACAACATGACACTATAAAACGGAATCTACCCATTAATTTTCCGCAAGGGGAATACAACGGAATCGTTGGTGCCATCGAATTAAAAGCAGCATGGATGGAAGTAGTGAAGCCGGAATTATCGAAATGGAAAAGATATAAATTATCTAAAGCCATTGTATTAGATCCGATTACAAGAAGGCTAAGAAGGACAGTTGTGGCACTAGTGGGATTGCACATACTGCATAAAACACAAAATCAGCCTACATGGGTATGGGCTACGTTTGAGCACATAGACAATGTCCCTGACAGGGACAATTTAAATACCTCATCTGCTCCTCCAGACGGCTACAATTTTTACGATCCCAAATGTAAAGACCGCGAAGTCAAAATTCGTACTCCAAATGGGGATTCACTCGTAATTGTACCCTGTATTCCTAATACCCCTCCTCGTTATTATCTGAATCAGGCTGGTCCGGTACCCATACAAACCGTTCGCGTAAACAGTATTGATAAAAATAATGCCGCCCCTATTAATGCTCTGATGCAACGAAAAATCAAGAAATTTTATCCCAATTCGGTTTGGCAATATTATGAGTTAATTGATGTAATATGGTCGCAGAGTATTCAGCCTGATCCTACGGTTCCAATTCGGGTACCAAGAAATATAAATAGATCAACAATGCTTAGTGGTGCAGGTACGGTAATAGCCAATTCAACAATGGAAACCTATGTACAATCCACCAAAACGTGCTTCGACTGTCATATTTTCAGTACAATTGCTCCTTACTCAAGAGATACTATAAACAACTCTAAATTTGGAGATTTTAGCTTTGCGCTGACTTTTGCTAAATATCCCGCGGCAAAAAGTGATTACCTGAAAAAAATGAAGAAAAAAAAGTAATCAGACTGCCATTCCTGTTCGTTTTACGTTTATAAAATTACGCTATTGCAAACCATTAAATTTTATCAATTCCGACAGACTAAAAAATTTAGCAATGTAAAGCGTACTGTAATTAATTTAAGGATTATCAAAAAAAGTCTCACGCAGATTTTAGCGGATTGAAATAAAAAAAATCCGCTGAATCTGCGTGAAAAAATATTTCGACTTAATGACATTGATGTAAAGCGGTAGGATAACTTCAATGTCGAAGGACATGCTTCATTTAACCCAATTTTCATTTTAAATATGTAACTTTACTATACTAACGTGTAATACTTAAAACACGTAACAAACTTACATTCAAATAATTATATTTTTTTTCAAAATAGTTATTTCCGCTCTGACAAAGTCATTTAAAAATAAAAAAACACTAACAAAGCCTCCGATAATTCTTTTAGGAGATACACGGGAATACAGGAGACATTAACGAAGTAAATCACTTATAATACCTATTTCAGAACTTAAATCATTAACAAAAACTAAATTTTAAAATTATGAAAAAAATAATTGTATTGTTAGTTGCCATAATGGTAAATGTTTCGGTTTCACAAGCTCAGACAGCAGAAGAAACACAAATAAAGAGTGAACTAAAAGCAGTAGATAAAAACGATCCAAATGCGAAAAAAGAAAAACAGGATCTAAGAAAAGAACTTCGCAAATTAGAAGGACAGGATGTAAGTAGTACTACCAGAGATCAGTTTAAATCCGATTTTGGAAATGCTACCGCTGCAAAATGGAAACGCTCCGATTATTATGATGAAGCCAGCTTCACAAAAGACGGAGCCGCTAGTACTGCTTTTTACGACGCAAACTCAAAACTGGTAGGAACCATGACCGCTAAAAACATTACAGATTTACCGGCAAAAGCATTAAAAATAATAAACGATAAATACAAAGAGTATACTAAAAAGCAAGTGTCTTTTTATAATGATAATGAAAGCAATGACTCTAATCTATTGTGGTATGATAAGAAGTTTGCGGATACTGATAACTACTTTGTTGAGGTTTCTAAAGACGGAAAAAATTCGGTACTTCAAATAACGGCAAAAGGAGAAGTAAGCTTTTTTTCAGATATGAAATAGTGTGAAATTTTCAATAGCAATACTAAATAATTCAAGTTGCCAATTCTCTTATCTCCAAAATGAAACAAGTTATTAGGATTGTCAAAAAAAGTCTCACGCAGATTTTTTAGCGGATTGAAATATAAAAATCCGCTGAATCTCCAAAATCTGCGTGAAAAAAATATCTTAACTTAATCACATTGAACTAAAGCTGGAGTCTATTCAAATAGTAACAGGTTAAAAAAGAATAATTAACCCGCAACTTGAATTAAATATAAAATGACTTACAAAAAGCAGCAAAAGAAAGACGTCTTGAGAGTCGTCTTTCTTTTTTTCAAAACGTCAGATTATATATAGCGATTAATAATATTCTCAAAAAGTTCTTGTTTTCCGCTTTGCAATTCGATTGGATCATTTTCTTTTGCAATGTGATATAAATCGGTAAAATTTAATTTGCCTTCTTCAAACTCTTTTCCCTTCCCCGAATCAAAAGAATTGTACCGTTGCTTTCTTAAACTATCATATGGGGATGAAGTTATAATTTTATCCGCAGTCAATAAAGCTCTTGCGAAAGTATCCACACCTCCAATATGAGCTAAGAAAATATCTTCCATATCGGTAGAATTCCTTCTTATTTTAGCATCAAAATTCACTCCGCCACCCTGAAGACCACCTGCTTTTAGAAAAACCAACATCGCTTCTGTAACCTCTTGTATATTATTTGGAAACTGAGCGGTATCCCAGCCGTTTTGGTAATCACCTCTGTTGGCATCAATACTTCCTAACATTCCGGATTGAGCCGCTACTTCAAGTTCATGTTGAAACGTATGCTGCGCCAGTGTGGCATGGTTGACCTCAATATTTATTTTGAAATCTTTCTCCAAACCATATTGACGTAAAAAACCAATCGTAGTAGCACAATCAAAATCATATTGGTGTTTCAAAGGCTCCATAGGTTTAGGTTCTAACAAAAAATTTCCTTTAAAACCTTGCGCTCTTGCATAATCCCGTGCTTGAATCAGAAATTGTCCCATATGATCCAATTCGCGTTTCATATCGGTGTTCAGTAAAGACATATAGCCTTCTCTTCCACCCCAAAAAGCATAATTTTCCCCACCTAAAGCAATAGTAGCATCTATCGCTAATTTTACCTGTGCGGCAGCTCTGGCCACTATCTTAAAATCAGGATTGGTTGCGGCACCATTCATATAACGGGCATTCGAAAAACAATTTGCTGTCCCCCAAAGCACCTTAATTTCCGAGCCTGCTTTTTTTTCGTTCAAGTACGAAGTCATCGTAGCCAACCGCACTTCAGATTGCCCCAGATTTTCTCCCTCCTGAACCAGGTCAAAGTCATGAAAACAAAAATAATCAAACCCCATTTTACTTATAAATTCAAATGCTGCATCGGCTCTGATTTTTGCCGCTCTGATCGGCTCTCTTGCTTCATTCCACGCAAAATGATGAGTGCCTTGTCCAAATAAGTCCGACCCGTTTCCGCCAAAGCTATGCCAATACGAAATCGCGAATTTAAAATGCTCCCGCATCGTTTTCCCCGCAACAATTTGCTCCGGATTGTAATATCTGAAAGCTAGCGGATTATCAGAATCCTTTCCTTCATACTTAATCTGGCCAATTCCTTTATAATGTTCTTTGTCCCCTAAAACTATCATAATTCCTTTTTTATAATTGTTTTTTTTTCTTCGTGTAACAACCAAAGATATACTTTACGTGACCATCTGAGAAATGAAAAATTGTTTCAAAAATTCACTTTTAAGCTAATTTTGTTAGATTTATTTGATACTAAAATCCGATGTATAAAAACTACCGAGAATTGAAAAAAAGAGCACAATTAAAACTTCCAAATTAAAGCTTAAAATCCTGAAAATTCGCTGAGGTTAGTCCGGTAAATTAAATCTTGTAAAAGCTTTCAGACCTCGTAACTTATTATTTTTCAAGACATGGGAATTATGTAATTCTTTCAACGACAAAATAATTCCAAAATTGTTACATTTAATGAAACCCAATTCTAACCTTAAAAAATGACATTTATGAAAAGACATTTTCTAAAAAACAGGCCTGTTTTCTTGTATTTTTCCGTTGTATTGATCGCGCTTTTGCAATTATCCTGCAACAATGACAAATCAAATACAACCGACGAAAAAGAAGAAGAAGCAACAGCAACCTTGCCACCTGTAGAAACGAATCCGGCAAACTCCAAATACAACCCGGCTTTTAAAGGACAAACCAGAATTGGAGGTGTAAAAACCAAAACACAATACACCGTTAAAGTTTTTGCGACAGGTTTAACCAACCCTTGGGGAATGGAAAACTTACCTGACGGAAGAATTTTGGTCACTCAGAAAAATGGTACTATGCGAATTGTAACTCAGGCAGGAACAGTGGGCGGAACTATTACCGGAATTCCAGCTGTAAACAGTAGTGGACAAGGTGGTTTACTGGACGTTGCTGTAGATCCTGACTTCGCTACAAACAGAATGGTTTATTGGAGTTTTTCGCAAACCGGAACGAATGGTACGGCAACTGCAGTAGCAAAAGGAAAACTTTCTGCCGACGAAACAAAAATTGAAAATGCAGTAGTAATCTACAAAGCTATTCCGGAATTTAACAGTACCCTTCATTATGGTTCGCGTCTTGCTTGGGACAAACAAGGCAATCTTTTTGTGAGTACCGGAGAACGTTCCGATATACAGTCAAGACCATTGGCTCAAAAATTAGATGCTGCTCTCGGAAAAATAGTTCGCATTACCAAAAATGGAGCGGCGGCAACCGGAAATCCTTTTATTGGACAAACAGGTGTATTACCGGAGATTTATTCTTACGGACACCGAAATGTTCAGGGTCTCGCCATTCATCCGGTTACGGGAGAGCTGTGGGAGGCTGAATTAGGTCCGCTGGGAGGTGATGAAATCAATAAAATCACAGCAAGCAAAAACTATGGTTGGCCAACAATCAGTTATGGACTTGAATATAGTGGTAGCCCTATTGGTCAAGGAATTACAACCAAGAGTGGTATGGAACAGCCGGTTTATTATTGGGATCCTGTAATTTCGCCAAGTGGGATTACTTTTTACTCCGGAAATCAAATTAATGAATGGGCGAACAATTTGTTTGTAGCCGCTTTAAGTGGTCAGCACGTTGTGAGATTAGTACTTAAAGACAATGTTGTGGTCGGCGAAGAACGTTTGCTTACGACCTACAAAAGCCGATTCAGAGATGTTTTAGAAGGAAAAGACGGGGCTTTATATGCCGTTACAGATGGTTCTAATGCATCGATCTACAAAATCGGAAAATAAAGGACTGTTTATTTAGTAAACCAATAACTAAATTTTTATACTAAATTTTGACTATTACAATGAACTGAAAATCCAATCCATACGATTTTCAGTTTTTTTATTTGGATATATGTATTCAACTACGTAGTTTTGTACTTATATTTAATACTTATAAAAATGCAGATCAAACCTATCCAAAACGAATACGAAAGAGAAATCATAAATTTGATTTTAAACATTCAACAAAACGAATTTAATGTCGCCATTACTTTAGAAGATCAGCCGGATTTATTAAACATTAAGAATTTTTATTACGAATCAGGCGGTTGTTTCCTTGGCGCTTTTATTGACGAAAAACTAGTCGGCACCATTGCCTTGGTAAAATTTAATGAAGAAAATGCTGCCGTCAGAAAAATGTTTGTTTTAAAAGAATACAGAGGTAAAGAATACAATATTGCCCAGCAGTTATTAGAACAACTAATCACATACAGCAAGGAAAACGGATTAAGTAACTTATATTTGGGAACTGTTTCTATTTTACAGGCCGCTTTACGATTTTATGAAAGAAATAATTTTATTGCAATAGAAAAAGAAGCACTCCCGCATGATTTTCCATTAATGCAAGCCGACAATGTATTCCGTCAGCTACAACTAAATCAAATAAAATGAATATAATAGACGAAATAGGTGTTTTAGCCTTATCAACCAGACTACAACGACTGAGCGAACAGCTTCGAAAGGACGGTGCTTTGGTTTACAAATCTTTTGATATTGATTTTGAGCCCAAATGGTTTCCTGTCATTTATACTTTACATATAAAAGAAATGTTAAGCGTAGTAGAAATTGCAAACGAAATTGGCTACACCCATCCGTCGACTATAAGTTTATTGAAAGAATTGGAAAAACTAAAAATTATCAGCTCAAAAAAGGACAAACTCGATGAAAGGAAACGATTAATCGTACTAACCACAAAAGGCAAAGAGCTTGTCGTAAAAATGCAACCTGTCTGGAATCTTATTCGAAATGTACTAACAGAGATTTCAGATAACCAAAATAATCTGCTGAAAGCCATTGAGGAAGCGGAACAAAAACTGGCCAGTCAGAGTTTCTTCCAAAGAGCATCAGCATTAAAGGGTTAAGCGTATTCTTTTCCTGTTATTTTTTTTCTGTGATTATGTCCCCACTTTGCCAAAGAGTCTATAACTTCTTTTAAGGTGTGGCCATAATCCGTTAGTTTATATTCGACGGTGATTGGTTTCGTATCAAGAACCGTGCGGGTTACTAATTGATTTTCTTCCAGATTTTTTAATTCCCTGCTTAACATCTTACCCGAAATTCCTTCTACTTCTCTAAGTAAATCTGTGAATCGTAAAGTATTAAAACATAAGGATGCAATAATCGAAATTTTCCATCTTCCGTTCAGAATATACATGGCATCGTGCACTGCCATAATATGTTGATTGCATTTTTTCAGATCGTGTTCGGGCTCTTTTATCATGAAATGTCAGTTAGTTACCTCAATGTTACGGTTACTTTTGGTAATCGAATGACAAAAATACATTTAAAGTTTTTACATTTGAATACAATTTAAATTTAACATCAAGAATATGGACTTAATAAAAGCACTCGAGTGGCGTTATGCTACTAAAAAAATGAACGGACAAGTTGTCCCACAAGAAAAAATCGATTACATCCTGGAAGCGGCAAAACTAGCTCCTTCGTCATCTGGTATACAACCGTACCAGATTTTTGTAATTTCTAATAAAGAAGTAAAAGAAAAATTAAGAGCAGTAGCTTTCGATCAAAGCCAGATTACAGACGCTTCTCATGTATTGGTTTTCGCAGCCTGGGACGGTTATTCGTTAGAAAAAATCTCAACTGTATTTGACAGAACACTTGCCGAAAGAGGATTGCCTGCCAATACTATGGACGATTACAAAAATTCACTTTGGGGAATGTATGAGCCACTTGGTCAGGAATGGCATGCCAATCACGCTGCAAGACAAGCTTATATTTCTTTCGGTATAGCACTTGCTGCTGCTGCAGAACAAGAAGTAGATGCAACACCAATGGAAGGTTTTGTTCCTGCAGAAGTTGATAAACTCTTAGGTCTGAATGAACTTGGTCTTAAAAGTGCCGTAATACTAACGCTTGGTTACAGAGATGAAGCGAATGACTGGTTGGTTAATATGAAAAAAGTAAGAACTCCAAAAAGCGAGTTTATAACGGAAATTAAATAAAGAAGGAAGATAATATCCGTATTTAAGAGACTATTTCGCAAGTGAAATAGTCTCTTTTTTTATTTGTGCTAACGAGATATCTTCTAAAATTCCAATTTTTTAAATCCCAAATTCCAAAGTGTGGATCGATAAACAGAACGGGTTATTTTAGCAGGCGATATTCTATACATTTTGTCACTCTGAGTGGAGTTAGCCTTGACTTTAATTATATAACTAAAACCCAAATCTGACAGGTTTTTGAAACCTGTCAGATTTAAATTCGGAAAAACGGAGAAACTTTATGAAGTAAATTCTATAAACTGAGCGTGGTTCACCACAAACTATGTCAATTTCGAGCGAAGTCGAGAAATCGCACAAGGACCTCCACAACAGAAAGACATTCAGTTTGTCATCCTGAGGAACGAAGGATCTACGTTTGCTGAATCGATAGTGCTGAGCTTCACTTTACGGAATTACTTGTGAAGATACTTCGTTCCTCAGTATGACAAAATTGGGGAAAATGGAAACGGAGCCACCTTGTGTGATTTCTCGTACCTCGAAATGACAAGGAAAACTCAACAGCTAACAGATTACAAATCACATTTCACATTTCGCAAACTACATCTTAATGATAATAAACTCAGAGCGTCTATTTTGCTGATGTTGTTCTTCTGTACACGGAACGCCGTTTTTGCAATTGTTGATTAGTTTTGTTTCGCCATAACCAATGGCGCTTTCTATTCGTTCAGCGGCTATGCCTTGCGAAATGATATAATCTCTTGAGGATTTTGCCCTTTTGTCTGAAAGTATAAGGTTATAATTGTCTCTCGCTCTGGAATCGGTGTGGGATTCGATTTTAATGACCATTTCCGGATATTCATTCATTAATAAAACAACTTTGTTTAATTCGATGGCCGCATCATTTCTGATATTGGATTTGTCTAAGTCAAAGAAAATTATTCCGATTTTTATCTTTAAGATACCGTCTTCTTTAACAATCAGAGGTGATTTTATTCCTAAATCCACCACCGTTTCTCCGGAAGTGCTTTGCGTTAAAACCGGGAGTACAAGTGGCGTAAATCCTTGTTTGGACGCTTCAATCTTATAACTGGTGCTGCAGGCTACCGGAGTTTTAAATTGATATTCACCCAATTCACCTGAAGTAGTTTCTTCCAACTTTTCTCCATTGGCAGCATACAAAGTCACAGTTGCATTTGCAATTTTTCCTTTTGTAATTTCATTAAAAACAAACCCTTTAATCTGCTGTTTACAAATAGGTGTTCTTTCGAAAGAATAGATATCGTCATCGCCTTTACCGGATTTTCTGTTGGAAGACACAAAACCCAAATTAGTTTCTTCGTTAACGATATAAGCAAAATCGTCCAGATTGCTGTTTAAGGGTGCTCCAAGATTAACCGGCTTTTCAAAAAGACCGTCTTTTATTGGACTTTCAAAAACATCAAGTCCGCCTAAACCTAAATGTCCATCGCTGGCAAAATACAAGGTTTTATCTGTAATAAACGGAAACATTTCGCGTCCTCTGGTGTTGACTTTATCGCCTACATTTTTGGGTTGCGAAAATTTATTATCTCCTAAAATATCTACCACAAAAACATCTGTGGAACCAATTGTTCCGGGCATATCTGATATAAAATAAAGTTTCTTTCCGTCCTTGCTTACACTCGGTTGTCCAACTGAATATTCATCACTGTTAAAAGGAAGTTCTTGTATGTTTTCCCAGCTTGTTTTATCATCTTTGGTTACGGCTGTAGCAGAATATAGTTTTAGATTGTTCCTGCCTTTTCCATCTCTTCCGAGTTTTCCATTGTAATTATTTCGGGTGAAATAAATGGTGTTTTCGTCGGGCGAAAAAGCAACACAGGCCTCATGATATTTGCTATAAAGTGCATTTGAAAATCTTCTGACATGACTCACATCAGATTGCGACGGACTAATTTTCCCCAACTGAAGACTTAAAAACGGCTGATCGTTCCAGGCATATCTTCTTGTGGCCACATAAGAGGAATCTATAGATGTAGCATAAATAAGCTGACCTTTGTAAAACATAGGCCCAAAATCAGAATAAGAAGAATTAATCGATAGATTTTGAAGGGTGAACTGGGGTTCGAGGTTCATAATTTTTTCGATTGTATTTTCCTGAAGCGAGAAATTTTGCTTTCTGGCATCTGAGGCTTCTGCTTTTTTACTGAAATTCTTCAACCACTTTTTAGCCAATTCATAGTTTTGAATTCCTTCTAAAGTCTGGGCGTAACGAAAAAGATATTCTGCCGAAACTTCATTTGGATATTCTGCAACCAGCAATTGGTATTTTTCATTTGCCTGCTGCATATCGGTATTAAAATAATACGAATCTCCGGCTCTTTGAAGGGTTTCCATAGAACGATCGCCTCCTTTTATGGCGTATTCATAAGCTTTGGCGGCTTCTAAATACCACATTTTATCAAAAAGAGCATCAGCAGTTTTGTTTTTGGTCTGCGAAAAGCCGGCCATCACTATAAATAATCCGATTAGGGTAATTATTTTTTTCATAACTCTTTAGTTTAAAAAAATCTTGGCGATTTTAGTCCTTTCTCTTTTGATTTTAACTCAAAGCGCAACATGATCTCATGACTTCCTGACGAAAATTTCTGCAGTTCAGTAGTCGTATAATCATAGGTATATCCAATTAAAAACTGAGGTGTAATCTGGAAACCTGCCAATGCACTAAAGGAATCTCCTGTACGATAAGAGGCTCCCAATCTAAACTTATCATTAAACATAAAATTGGCCGATAAATCTACAATCACTGGTGCACCCGACACATACTTGGTTAAAAAAGCAGGTTTGAATTTGACACTCGGGCTAAGGTCAAAAACCCATCCTCCTATTAAAAACAAATGCATGCGCTCGTCTGCCAAACCTTCCTGAATCTCATCGTAGCGTTCGTCTGTTAGAAAATTAGGTACCGATAATCCTAAGTAGCTTTTTTCGCTATGCAGATAAATCCCGGCACCAACAACAGGCAAAAACTTATTCTGAATGTTTTGCTGAAATTGAACGTCGTTATCTTTAAAAGAACCTTTAGACCAGTCAATATTAATTACTCTTCCTCCTCCTTTTACCCCAAAGGAAAGCTTGTAGGTATCGGATGCTTTTATTGAATAAGAGAAATTCAAATCAACGTATTGTTCTTCTGACGGACCTATTTCATCATTTACGATAGATAATCCCAGTCCGACATTTTTTCCGACGGGAGAATCCAGTGTAAAGGATTGCGTGTTCGGAGCTCCTTCCAGCCCGACCCACTGCGTTCTGTAGATCCCTGTAATTGTCAAATGCCCCGCAGATCCTGCATACGCAGAGTTCACACTCAATGTATTGTACATATATTGTGTGTATTGCGGATCTTGCTGCCCATACATAAAGTTTGCAATAAACAGCATTAGTATAGCGATAATTTGGTTATATCTTCTGACCATTGTTCAATGTTATTAGCAATTTACTATTCCGTTTACTTACTACTTATCGTTTTAAATACAACCAACCTGATGTTTTTGGCGTTCCGTCTCCCAGATCCAAAATATAGAAATAGGTTCCGACCGGTAGTAATTTTGAAGATCCGTCGGCAGTTCCGTCCCAGGTATTTTTATATCCCTGTTGTGTATAAATCAAATTCCCCCATCTATTGTAAATTTCGAGTACATTGTTAGGATAGTTGGCAATACAATCTATATAGAATACATCGTTGACACCATCGTCATTAGGAGAAAACTCATTGTGGATTTTTAAACAGGCCGGTTCAATCGTAGCACTGCTTTGATTGTTGGAAGCATTCGTATCTATTTGATCTAAGGCTACTAATTTTGCTGTGTTTAAATAGTCTTTAACGTCACGTACTTTTACTTTTAAGGTTAAAGTCTGAACTGAATTAACATCAACAGCAGGTATTTTCCAGATTCCGGTTCCGGCATCAAAAGTTCCTGAACTTGTTGATGACGATACAAATTGATAGCCAGTAGGTAAAACATCCTGTACTTCTAGATTTGTTGCTTTTAGACTTCCAATGTTATCTGCTGTAATCGTAAAATTGATTAGCGCATCAATTGGAGGATCTGTTGCATCGACTGTTTTTATAATCGCGATATCGGTTTTTGGCGATTCAATAAAGGCATTGTCTTCATCGTCTTCGCTTTGATCTCCATCATCATTATCCGGAGTACTGTTTGGATCAAATTGATCACTGGCTGTAACCTGCGCTGTATTTACATAATCGGAATCTTTTAGACCGTTTGGTGTTTCAACTGTTGCCTGAAACGTTAAGGTCAAACCACTCAGTGGAATTTGCAAATTAGACCAGGTGATTCTAAAGCCGCTGTAGATACCTCCACCGCTAATATTAGTAATGTTACTATACCCTATTGGCAGTAAATCTTCGACAGCAACACCGGTTGCCACTACCGGACCTGCATTATTAACCTGAACTGTAAAGGTTACAACTTCATTAACATTCGCTTTTACATTACTAACCGTTTTTTCTAAACTCAGATTCGCCAATTGTACATCTACCAGGATGCTGTCATAATCGTCTTCTGTTGTAACACCATTATTCGGTGTACTATCAGGATCCGGTAATGCGCTTGCTGTAACTTCTGTGATGTTTAAATATTCGTTTGCAGCTCCTGTCGCAGGTTTAACGGTAGCATTAATTAATAAAATCTGTTCGTTGCCATTGAGAATTGATCCTACATTCCATCTTCCATCTGCGAAGGTGTAGGTTCCGCTTGTTGCACTGTGCATCATATAAGCAAATCCGGAAGGAAGCAGGTCTTTTACTTCAACACCGGTTGCATTTCCTGGTCCGTCATTTTTGACTTTAACCTGGAACGTAACGATATCACCCACATTTGGTTTTTGATTTCCGATAATTGTTTTTTCTATAGATAAATCTGCCATCACAATAATTGGCGTTACCGATATACTGTCGTAATCGTCTTCTGTCGTGATACCATTATTTGGTGTACTGTCAGGGTCAAAATCGTCTGCTGCTGTTACTTCTGTAATGTTCAAGTATTCATCAACTGTACCTGTCGGAGCATTAACCAATACATTTATCAGCAAGGTTTGACTACTGTTTGGAAGTACAATTCCCGGATTCCAAATCCCTGTCGTTCTATTGTACGAACCGGAACTTGCATTGTAGAAAACAAAGGTATACCCAGCAGGTAACAGGTCTTTTACTTCAACACCCGTTGCAATGTTTGGTCCTGAATTCATCAATGTAATTTGGAATGTAATCTGAGAGCCTACTAAAGGAGTCAGCATATCATCTACTACCAATTTTTCAAGTGATAAATCGGCAATAGTATTAACCGGAGTCAGAATTACAGAACTAATATCGTCTTCTGTTACCACTCCATTGTTTGGCGTACTATTAGGATCCGGCAAATCTGAAGAAAATACTTCGGCTGTATTGCGGTAGTCTCCTGTAATATTTACGATTGCAGTTATCAACAAAGTTTCTGAAGCTCCATTGGCAATTGCTCCAACATCCCAGATTCCGGTTACTTCGTTATAAACACCAGCAGTAGAACTAAATACAACATAGGTATAACCGCTCGGTAGCTTGTCTGTCACTTGTACTTTTCCGGCACCTTGTGGTCCTTTATTGTTTACGGTAATCTGAAAGGTTACTGAGGTTCCATATGCCGGACTGGTATTACCGCCTATCAATGTTTTGGTCAATGCTAAATCGGCAGCTAAATTAGTTGGCGTTACCGTTACGCTTCCATAATCGTCTTCGGTTGTAACTCCATTATTTGGTGTACTGTCAGGATCCGGTAAACTGCTGGTGGTAACCTCAGCTATGTTGATGTAATCTCCTGTTGCATTTACTGTTCCGCTTACTGTTAAAGTTTCGGATTTACCGTTTATTAATCCTCCAACATTCCAAATTCCGGTAGTCGCATCGTATGTTCCTGTCGAAATACTGGAACGCGTATAAGTAAATCCGGTTGGAAGTTTATCCGTTACCTGAACTCCGGTAACATCTTGTGGACCACTATTAGTCACTATTACTTCAAAAGTAACTTCTGAACCCACCAATGCTGTTGTATTTCCTCCAACAATCGTTTTAGTCAACGATAAATCGGCAGCTAAACTAGTTGGAGTTACCGTTACACTTCCATAATCGTCTTCTGTTACAATTCCATTATTTGGTGTACTATCCGGATCCGGTAAACTGCTGGCAGTAACCTCAGCGATGTTGAGGTAATCTCCTGTTGCATTTACTGTTCCGCTTACCATTAAGGTTTCTGATTTTCCGTTTATTAAGCCTCCAACATTCCAAATTCCGGTAGTCGCATCGTATGTTCCTGTTGAAATACTGGAACGCGTATAAGTAAATCCTGTTGGAAGTTTATCCCCTACCTGAACTCCTGTCACATCTTGCGGACCACTATTGGTTACTATCACTTCAAAAGTAACTTCTGAACCAACTAACGCTGTCGTATTTCCTCCAACAATTGTTTTGGTCAACGATAAATCGGCAGCTAAATTAGTTGGCGTTACGGTTACGCTTCCGTAATCGTCTTCGGTTGTAACTCCATTATTTGGTGTACTGTCAGGATCCGGTAAGCTGCTTGCGGTGACTTCGGCAATGTTTGCATAATCCCCTGTTCCATTTACTGTTCCGCTTACTGTTAAGGTTTCTGATTTACCGTTTATTAAGCCTCCAACATTCCAAATTCCGGTAGTCGCATCGTATGTTCCTGTAGAAATACTCGAACGCGTATACGTAAATCCGGTTGGAAGTTTATCCGTTACTTGAACTCCCGTCACATCTTGTGGACCACTATTAGTCACTATTACTTCAAAAGTAACCTCTGAACCCACCAGTGCTGTGGTATTTCCTCCAACTATGGTTTTGGTTAACGATAAATCGGCAGCTAAACTTGTTGGCGTTACCGTCACGCTTCCGTAATCGTCTTCTGTTGCGTCACCATTATTTGGTGTACTGTCTGGATCCGGCAAACTGCTCGCGGTAACTTCAGCAATGTTTGCATAATCACCTGTTGCATTTACTGTTCCGCTTACTGTTAGGGTTTCAGATTTACCGTTTATTAAACCTCCTACATTCCAAATTCCGGTAGTCCCATCGTACGTTCCTGTTGAAATACTGGAACGCGTATAAGTAAATCCAGTTGGAAGTTTATCCCCTACCTGAACTCCCGTAACATCTTGTGGACCACTATTGGTTACTATTACTTCAAAAGTAACTTCTGAACCAACTAGTGCTGTGGTATTTCCTCCAACTATGGTTTTAGTCAACGATAAATCGGCAACACCTGAAACCGGTGTTACAACAACATTTGCATAATCATCTTCTGTTATATCACCGTTATTTGGTGTACTGTCAGGATCGGGCAAACTGCTGGCGGTAACTTCGGCAACATTAGTATAATTACCTGTTGCATTTACGGTTGCTGTTATAGTTAAAGTTTGCGATTGTCCATTTGGTAATC
Organism: Flavobacterium sp. ABG; assembly: GCF_001027725.1. Classification (NCBI taxonomy): domain Bacteria; kingdom Pseudomonadati; phylum Bacteroidota; class Flavobacteriia; order Flavobacteriales; family Flavobacteriaceae; genus Flavobacterium; species Flavobacterium sp. ABG. The sequence continues at coordinate 109,977 of NZ_LEKS01000020.1, read as the reverse complement.
CTCCAACAGTCCATACTCCGTTACCGGCATTGTAAGTCCCTGCAGAAGGAGTTGCGCTAGCAAAAGTGTAACCAGTAGGAAGTGACTCCGTAACCTGAACTCCAGTTGCATCCTGAGGCCCGCTATTGGTTACCACTATTTCAAAAGAAACCTGCGAACCAAATAATGGCGAAGGATTTCCTCCTACAATTGTTTTTGCTAAAGATAAATCGGCCATTGCAGCAACCGGAAGTATAGTAACACTTCCATAGTCGTCTTCTGTTACAACTCCGTTATTCGGTGTACTGTCGGGATCGGGTAAACTGCTTGCGGTTACTTCAGCAATATTAAGGTAATCGCCTGTCGCATTTACCGTTGCGGTAATTACTAATGTTTCCGATTGTCCGTTTGGCAGACCTCCTATGTTCCAGAATCCGGTAGTCGCATCATAAGTCCCTGCTGAAGGAGTTGCACTGGCATAAGTATAACCAGTAGGAAGTTTATCCCCTACCTGAACTCCCGTAACATCTTGTGGACCTCCATTGGTCACTATTACTTCGAATGAAATTTGTGAGCCAACTAATGGTGTTGTATTTCCTCCTACAATTGTTTTGGTTAAAGAAAGATCGGCAACCGTAGCAATTGGCGTTATCGTAACACTTCCATAATCATCTTCTGTTACGTTACCATTATTTGGTGTACTGTCAGGATCCGGTAAACTACTTGCCGTCACTTCAGCGATATTAAGGTAATCCCCTGTTGCGTTTACGATTGCTGTTATCGTTAAAGTTTGCGATTGTCCGTTTGGCAAACCTCCTATATTCCATAATCCGTTGGTAGGATTATAAGTACCTGCCGAAAGAGTTGAACTGACATACGTATAACCGGTAGGAAGTTTATCAACAACCTGAACTCCGCTTGTGTCCTGAGGTCCGTCATTGGTCACTATTACTTCGAATGAAATTTGTGAGCCTACTAATGGTGTTGTATTTCCTCCGACAATTGTTTTGGTTAAAGAAAGATCGGCAACCGTAGCAATTGGCGTTATCGTAACACTTCCATAATCGTCTTCTGTTACAACTCCGTTATTTGGTGTACTATCAGGATCCGGTAAGTCGCTTGCGGTAACTTCAGCAATATTAAGATAATCACCCGTAGCATTTACGGTTGCGGTAATTACTAATGTTTCTGATTCTCCTTTTGGCAATCCACCAATATTCCAAACTCCGCTACTGGCATCATAGGTACCTGCTGAGGTGTTCGAAATTGCATACGTATAACCCGTCGGAAGTTTATCGGTAACCTGAACTCCGGTCGCATCTTGAGGGCCACCGTTGGTTACTATTACTTCGAATGAGATTTGTGAACCAACTAATGGTGTTGTATTTCCTCCGACAATTGTTTTGGTTAGAGATAAGTCGGCGGCAAGTGAAACTGGTGCCACAATTGCGGTGTCATAATCATCTTCTGTTGTTACGCCATTATTTGGTGTACTATCGATATCAGGCTGATCACATGCTGTTACTTCCGCAATGTTAAGATAATCGCCTGTAGCATTTACATTTACCGTCAATAGTAAAATTTCTGTTGTTCCGGGATTAACTACTCCAACATCCCAAACTCCTGTGGTATCATTGTAAGTACCGGAAGTCGAGCTAAATAAAACATAACTATATCCTGTTGGAATTTTGTCTTTTACCTGAACACCGGTAGCCGTATTTAGACTGCTATTGTTTACTCTGATTTCAAAAGAAATCTGAGAACCTACCAATGGCGTTAAAGTATTATTAACTACCGTTTTAGTCAAGGACAAATCTACCATATTAGGCAAAATGGTAATCGTTGCAGCAGATTCATCATCTTCGCTTTGATCTCCATCATCATTATTTGGTGTACTGTCGGGATCCGGAAGATCACTCTTCGTAACCTCAGCTGTATTTACATAAGTCCCTGTTGCACTTGCTGTTGCATCAAAAGTAAGATTCAAAGCTCCGCCATTCGCTAAGCTTAAATTTTGCCAAAGCAAAGTACTGCTGGCGGCATCATAAGTACCTCCATTTGATACGGATCCTGAAACCAGTGTATACCCATTTGGAAGGTAATCTTTAATGTCAACTCCCGTCGCATTTCCCGGTCCTTTGTTAGTAAGAGCCAAGGTAAAGGTTACCACTCCGCCTACTGTCACACTTGTTGGAGCGACTGTTTTTTCTAATTCTAAATCAGCATTTTGCAAGGTAACTGTTGCATCATCCTGATCGTCTTCTGTAGTAACATTATTATTTGGTGTACTGTCAGGATCATTTTGATCGGATGTTATCACTTGTGCTGTATTTTGATATCCATTTGCAACAGCGGTTGCTTTTACGGCTGCTGTAATCGTTAAGGTGGAGGAATCTCCATTGTTTAAAGTTCCGATAGTCCAGATTCCTGTAGCATCATTGTAAGCTCCAGCTCCGGTATCACTCACATAAGTATATCCTACAGGCAGTTGATCTCTAACCGAAACATTGGTTGCATTATTTGGCCCGGAATTGGTTACTACTACTGTGAAAACCACATTATCTCCAATACTCACAATAGTTGGTACTACTGATTTTTGCAATGATAAATCGGCTGATTCTATTACAACCGTAGCGTCATCCTGATCGTCCTCGGTTGGAATATTATTGTTTGGTGTACTGTCAGGATCGGGAAGATCACTCTTGGTAACTTCCGCTGTATTTACATAAGTTCCTGTTGCATTAACCGTTGCATCAAAAGTAAGATTCAATAGTCCTCCATTTGCGATACTTAAGTTTTGCCAAAGCAAAGTACTGCTGGCAGCATCGTAAGTACCACCATTTGATGCGGATCCTGCAACCAGTGTGTAGCCATTTGGAAGATAATCTTTAATCTCAACTCCTGTAGCATTTCCTGGTCCATTATTAGTAAGAGCTAATGTAAAGGTTACCACTCCTCCGGCTGTAGTACTAATTGGAGAAACCGTTTTTGCTAATTCTAAATCGGCAACTTGTAAGGTAACCGTAGCATCATCCTGATCGTCTTCAGTTGGAACATTATTATTCGGTGTACTGTCCGGATCATTTTGATCGGATGTTATAACTTGTGCGGTATTTTGATAGCCATTTACAACAGTCGTTGTTTTTACGGTTGCTGTAATGGTTAAGGTGGAGGAATTTCCATTATTTAAATTTCCAACAGTCCAGATTCCGGTAGCATCATTGTAAGCTCCTGCTCCGGTATCACTTACATAAGTATACCCAACAGGCAATTGATCTCTAACCGAAACATTCGTTGCATTATTTGGTCCGGAATTGGTTACTACTACTGTGAAAACCACATTTTCCCCAATACTTACAACAGTTGGTACTACTGATTTTTGTAACGATAAATCGGCTGATTCGATGACAATCGTAGCATCATCCTGATCGTCCTCGGTTGGAATATTATTGTTTGGCGTACTATCAGGATCGGGAAGATCACTTTTTGTAACTTCCGCTGTATTTACATAAGTTCCTGTCGCATTAACCGTTGCATCAAAAGTAAGATTCAAAGCTCCGCCATTCGCTAAGCTTAAATTTTGCCAAAGCAAAGTACTGCTGGCAGCATCGTAAGTACCACCATTTGATACGGATCCTGAAACCAGCGTGTAGCCATTTGGAAGATAATCTTTAATCTCAACTCCCGTAGCATTCCCCGGTCCATTATTAGTAAGAGCCAATGTAAAGGTTACCACTCCTCCCGCTGTAGTACTAGTCGGGGAAACCGTTTTGTCTAATTCTAAATCAGCATTTTGCAAGGTGATAACAGCATCATCCTGATCGTCTTCGGTTGGAACATTATTATTCGGTATACTGTCCGGATCAATTTGATCGGATGTTATAACTTGTGCTGTATTTTGATAGCCATTTACAACAGTCGTTACTTTTACGGTTGCTGTAATGGTTAAGGTGGAGGAATTTCCGTTATTTAAAGTTCCGACAGTCCAGATTCCTGTAGCATCATTGTAAGCTCCTGCTCCGGTATCACTTACATAAGTATATCCAACAGGCAATTGATCTCTAACCGAAACATTGGTTGCATTATTTGGGCCTGAATTGGTCACCATTACAGTAAAAACCACATTGTCCCCAATGCTTACAGCCGTTGGCACTACTGATTTTTGCAATGATAAATCGGCTGATTGTATTGAAATTGTAGCATCGTCCTGATCGTCTTCGGTCGGAATATTATTATTTGGTGTACTGTCAATATCAAACTGATTACAGGCCACAATCTCTGCTGAGTTTACATAATTCCCCGTTGCATTTACTGTCGCTTTAAAAGTAAGATCTAAAAGTGCTCCTAGTGTAACATTCAGATTAGACCAGCTTATAGAAGAATCCCCTATATTATATACTCCCCCATTGCTAACAGAACCGGGAACTATGGTATACCCGTCAGGTAAAAGGTCTTTTACGCCAACACCTGTAGCATCTACGGTTCCTCCTGTACTAGGATTATTAAAAACACTTATAATAAAAGTTACCTCGCTACCCACATTTACATTGTTTGGGGTAACTGATTTTATCAATTCCAAATCGGTGTTTGCAATTATAGTAATACTGACCTGATCCGTTGCAACAGCGCAAGGGCCGTTTGTAACACGCCACTCAAAAACGGTCGTCCCTACATCTAATCCAGACACCGCTGTTGTTGGAGAAGTTACATCGCTAAAAACCACCGAAGAAGTTCCTGAAACCTTAACCCATTGTCCTTGCCCAACTGTAGGCGGAGTTGCTCCCAACGTTACAGAAGCAAACTGAGGTAAAGTCTGGTCAGGACCAGCATTGGCATTAATAGGTTGTTCGTAAATCTCAATACGCATTGTATCTGAAGAAGAGCAACCATCATTATTTGCTGTCGCTGCCGTCCAAGTAAACTCGTAAACCCCTGTTGTTAAACCAAAAACAAGAGTTGCAGGATCATTTGGTGACGCAATATTTGCCAGAGTTCCCAGAGTTTGCGTCCAGGTTCCTACACCTTGCGTCAGAGGAACTGCAGCCAGATTGGTCTGAGTCACCGCACATAATTCCTTATCCGGTCCTGCATTTGCAATAGATGGAGGCACATCATTAAAAATAACAGAAACCTGATCTACAGAAGGCTGACATGTTGATGGATTGGTAAATGGTCCGTTTGTCACAGTCCAAGTTAATATGTAAGTTCCTAAAGTTGTAACATTTGATAAAGTTGTCTGTGGATTATTCGGGCTGTCAATAACCGCCTGTCCTCCTGACGGATCATCTGCCGGTATTGCAAAAGACCATCTTCCAATTCCTGCTGTAGGTGCAACGGCATTGGTTGTATAAGTTCGTTGACAAGCAACTGTATCGTCAGGACCTGCGTCGGCCTGACTTGGAGCCTGGAATACATTAATACGAACGATATCGGATAAATCTCTACAGCTTCCTCCTCCACCCGGACTTCCGTTTGAATTTTTAAATACCCATTTTAAGATGTACAATCCCGGTACTGTCAGACCCGTAACTTGTGTCCCCGGATCATTAATATCGGTAATATTAGCCACACTTGTGCCGGGTTGTAATACCCATTCCCATTCTGAAGTAGTTACGTCTATTGGTTTTGTGTTTCCATTTAAAGTTATTATGCCCCCAACATCGGTCGTACAGATCGTTTGATCGGGTCCTGCATCCGGCTGAACACTTGCCCCGCTGTTTACGGTAACGGTTACAGTATCTGAATTTCCCGGACAAGTATTTCCTGATGTAAAACTATAGGTACTGGTAGTATAAGTAAAGACATAGGTATTTCCCGGAACCACTGTTGCATTGGCCACGTAACTGTTTGATGGTGATTGCGTAATAGTAACCCCTGCCGGATTACCACTTGTTAAGGTCCAGGTTCCTGTGGAGTTTTCTGATCCGATCAACTGTACACTTGATACATCACAATAGGTGGCATCAGATCCTGCCGAAGCCGGAGCTGCAACTTCTATAATAACATCATCAAATGATATCGGACATAAAAAGTTTTCCGTACTTGTTACCTTCCATCTAAAAACGTATTTTCCTTCTACCAGATTATTAATTACCGTATTAGGATCCATTGGATCAACAATCAAGGGTATGTTGGGTGCTCCTGCTAAAAGCGACCATTCACCCCCTTCAAAAAACTCATTATAAGAACTTCCTGCCATCGTTGCTGAAGTTCCATTGCAAATTTCCTGATCAGGACCTGCATTTGCAACTTGCGGTGGTACACCAAGTAAGATTCGAACATCGTCTGATGCTGTTGAACAAGAACCTGCAGTTACCGTCCAACGAAAAACATAAGGTCCGCTGCTCTCAAATGTAAATACAGCATTTGGATCTGTTACATTACTAATTGTATAATCACCAAAACCGGAAACTCTTGACCATACCCCAACAGCCCCACTGGACAAAGTTGCAGCCATGGTTACGGTTGTACCACAAACACTTTGATCAGGACCGGCTCCAGCTGTTGCCGGATTTTCAGCAACGGTTACTTCTACTGAATCTGAAGAATTACCGCAAGAACCACCGGTTAAAGTAATCGTCCAGATAAATTTATAAAAATTATCACCGGGAATTGTAACAGCTGTCTGAGGGTCATGATTATCGGCAAAAACTACTCCTGCGCTTGGATTAACAGTCCATGTACCCTGCTCACCAACTGCGGGTGTATTGGCATTTAAATTTATTGTGGTTGTATTAGTCGGATAACAAGCATCAGTACCCGCCATAGCCACAGTACCCGCCATATCTACAGAAGTTAATACTGATATGTCATCTGAAATTGGCGTACTACAACCACTTGTCCCCGGATGCAAATAACCTATGGTCCATCGCAATACATTTGTCCCTCCTGCCGTTAAAAAACCGGTTGCCATAGTAGTAGGATTACTTGAATCTGCAAAAACAATAACATCGGGGCCGGAAACCTGAGACCATATTCCATATTCTCCCGATGCGGGAATGCTACCATTCATAGTAAGCTGTGAATTTATACACGCCCCCTGATCCGGTCCTGCACTCACTGTTGAAAGTATACCGCTTGAAACATAAACAGTCACGTTATCAGTAGAAAAAGGACATCTGGAACCTCCTCCTTTTGTAATATATTGAAATTCATACGTTCCCGGAATTAAACCGGTCGCCATGGTATTCTGAGCCGTATGGTCTACTATATTGGCCTCGTTTGGACCACTTAATTGTGTCCAATAGCTAGTTCCTTCTGCCGTTGTACCAACTCCTTCCAAAGGTGCTGCTGTCATACCGCAATTTAAACTAACGTCTGATCCCGCATTTGAAGGTGTAGCCTGTGCAGATACGATAACCGCTATACTATCAAAACCATAATCACAGCCTACGGGTAAATTTCCATCTTCTGTTCTGGCAAATTGTAGTGAATAAGTACCCGGTATTGTTAAATCCGGCAAAGTCACACTGGTCTCTCCAATTTGTAAAGGAGCCGTCGGAAATGGACCAAGAGGAGAACCAATCGGACCATCTAAAATTCTATATCGATTATAGCCTGTTCCTGTTACAACTATAGGTATCGTAAATTGAGTTTGCTCACAATTTCCATAAAGATCTTCTCCACCATTTACGGAGATGGTTCGCGTCGACTCTTTATATTCTACCACATAATCTTTTGTAAAAACACAGCCTGTATTAGAGTTTGTTAAAGTGTATCGAAAAGTATAAGGATCTCCTGCATCCGAAATATTTGTCACTAAAGTTGTTGGACTTGCAGGCGATTGTATAGATCCCGGAGGCAATGTTGTACCACCAATTTGTGTCCATAAAACCGTTTCACCGGCATACAAAGGCGCCGGTGCAGAAAGTGTTACCTGATTAATGGTAGGATCACAAAAATAAATACGTTCTGTACCTCCCGGAAGTACGGTTACGTCTTGTGTAGCAGCTGGCACTGTAATAGTTACTTCGTCGCTGCCCGATGCACAAGGTCCTACAACTGTCCATCTTAAAACATAAGTTCCTTCCTGTAAATTAGAAACATTGGTTGAACTCGAATTTGGGTTTCCAATTATTGGTGTGTTGGGTCCACTGACAAAGGTCCAGGTTCCCATTTGACCATTTAATCCGCAACCTCCGAAAGAACCATTTAAATTCACATTTTGCGTAGTCGTATAACAATTCGTCAGCGTAATATCTGATCCTGCGCTAACTGGTGTAACCCCTCCATAATTGGTAACAGTTATGGAAGAAGAAGAGGAACAAAATTTTCCGGGAGAATATTCCGGTCCTGTAATTACCCAGGTCAATGTACTCACACCACAACTCGTTGTTGGCAGTGTTAAAGTTGTAGTAGCCGACGTTGGAAAATTCATAACAACACCTGCATTATTTGCTCCCGTTATTTCCCAATGCCCGGTTTCTCCCGGGTTTTGAGGGGCATTCCCTGAAATAGCAATGCTTCCTGTGGAATTAGGACACGAAGCGATATTGGCTCCGGCATTGGCTACCGTAATTGGTACGACAATAACTGTTTTATCCTGAAAAGCCAAAACACCGTCACCACAGATCGCCGAATAACGAAAAACATAGGTATTTCCACCAGTATATCCGGTTACTGTTGTGGTAGGTGAATTTGGAGAAGTTATGGTAACAGACGGCCCGCCTATTTGTGTCCATTTTGCAGTACCAATAATTGGAGCCGGACTATTTCCTTGCAACATCATAGGATCTATGGCGCAAATAGTTTCATTGAGCACACCTGCATTAACCGTACAATTTTGAGCTTTTACGCTGATAAGATTGCCGAAAAATAAAATTAGGCTCCAAAAAATTATTCCTTTTCTGATAATTCTGTATCCAAAAAGTCTTGTTTGGTAATCTTGTTCCATATAGTATACTTATTTATAGTGGAAAAACTTTATTCAAACATTAATCAGATCATTCACAATTACAAAAATTGTAAACGTCTAACCTGGTAACATACATAAATTTAATTTTGACCTTAGTAATTCCTCATTGGGAATCAGAATTAATCCGGTATCAAAAAAAGAGTAGGTTTAAAAATTTGGGAAGTATTTCATGCTGTTTATTTCATGCCAAAAACGGTCACTTCTGCTTTGCCATTTAAAAATCCTTTGGTGTCATACCAAAAATGAATGGCTTTAATTTTGCGTTTGCCTCCGCGAAGATCAATTACTCTGCTTTCTCCTCCTTTGGCTATATTTTGTCTTAATTCGATATTTTCAGGTGCCCCACTCTCATAATCTACGACCATTTTTTGCATGTTAAGCGGCGAATCTGTCACCTTAAGTTTTAATTTTCTAAAGGAATCCCGATGGGTCACATCAAGTTTGTCATGATCGGCATTGTGTGTAACCGATCTGCTGCCTATCACACGCCAGGAACCGACATTATTATTGTTTACCACATTATTATTTTTTCTTATCACTTTTTGAGCAGTTGTCAATTGAACTGCCAACAAAATCATACCTAAAACTAGTATCTTTTTCATAACATTTATTTTTTACTATTAATCACCTTGACTCAAGGTCAACATGTGGTTTCGATTTTTCTACTTCAATTTCTTCAAATTAACGTAGGTGAAAACGGCTGTTATTTTAAACATATTGGCATCTACATTCGACGGATTCGAAAAAACGCCGGCATATGACATATTAATTCCCAAAGGGGGTATAATTTGATAACCAACCGTCGCGCCACCACCCAATGCATTTATTTTATTGTCTTGTTTAACTCCGTCGTATTCTAATGCTCCTCCGTACTGGTATCTCAAATCTGCGCCGGCCCAGAATTTTTCTGTAAAATTATGAGTCAAGTGATTTTCGATAGCAAACAGCGGTTTTTGTTTGGTTTCTCTCGCCCGGGTTATAAAAGTAGGATCACTATTGGTCGTATACATTTGCACCGATGGGTAAACCTCTAACCACGTCACTCTTTTGGGATCCTTACTCAGATGAATATTCATTGGAAATCCCAATTCAAACGTAAATCGGTTACTCCCCAGATTCATCGCTTTATTTCTATCATAGGAACCGGAATACCAAGTTCTGAAATACCCCATCATCGAAAAAGTTTTATGCTGATACGCCACATATTCTTTAACATTCAGTGCGGGTTGATTTATTAATCCGTATTTAAATCCGATAAAACCATCCGCAAAACCTCCGGAACTTACGTCAATTGTTGACGGCAAATTGAGATTACTTAATGCGGCAGCATTTAAAGTTCCTGAAACATTACCCGGTACTGCATTTAACATAATCTGAGCAAAATTCCCACCCAAATTAAAATTATGAATCAGGGTAACAGGAAAAGCGTTAATGGTAAGGTCTGCTCCATTAACCAAAATATTAGCAGGGGTTATATTCTGATTCAGATGCATCCATTTGGGTATTAAACCCGTTGCTCCTGTTGGTCCCCATAAAAGCATTCTCGCACCATCTCCCTGCGCAAATGTATTTTTAAAAGAAAAGATCAAAATACCAATTAGTAGTATATATTTTATTTTGTTTTTTTTCATAACCTCTTTTTTATTTTATCATTGAAAACAAAAATCTTATTGCCCTAATCCTACATCTTTCGGCGGATATTTTCTAAAGGTTGCCGCATGTCCTTTTGCCTCGGCAGCCATTACCGCAGTCCAGGCATTTAAACGATGTCCGACAGGCATTCTTTCTTTTGGATCTATGTATAAATTAAACAACCACGGCGCTAAACCCGGCTGACCTGTGTAGGAGAAATCGATATTCATCATGTCCCTTTCTGCATTGGTAAATTGAAAATATTCTTTGTATTCATACATTCGTATAGAAGAAAATTTGCCTTCAACCCAAGTATAAACCCGATCTCTTTTGGACTCCCCTTTGTCTGCCAATAAAAATGAAGTCTGATCTATGCCGTCAATATATCGGTCTGTAGGGATTTTGTTTGCAATTCCGGCAATATTCAAAGTGGTATTAAATAAATCCATCAGATCAAACAATTCGGCACTTTCTCTTCCCGGTTTGATCATGCCTTTCCAATAGGCAATTCCGGGTACCCGTGTTCCACCTTCCCAGGCAGTTCCTTTTCCTCCGTGAAAAGGGGTATAACCGCCATCCGGCCAGCTATCTTCCTGTGGACCGTTATCTGATGTAATAAAAATAAAAGTATTTTCTAAAAGTCCTTCTTTTTCCAATTCAGCTACCAATTCGCCAATTATGGCATCTACTTCAACAACCCCGTCTTTATAAGGGTATTTACTGGCGCTTTTGCCTTCAAATTCTTTGGAGGCAAAATTGTCGGCATGTACTTTCATAAAAGCATGTTCTAAAAAGAAAGGTTTACCGGATTTTGCGAACTCTTTTATTTTTTCGAGACTGTATTTTTTCAACGTCTGATCGCCTTCTGCAATATCGTCTGTACCTGTTGTCACTTTTTTGGTGATGATTTTACCTCCTTTAGTTCCAAACATTAAATCTTTTCCGGCGTCCAGTTTATTGTAAGCCGCTAACTTAAACGTATCCAAAACCAAATCCGGATACCGTCGTTTATCAAAACTTTGTGTAATTTCCTTTTCAGCAGCGTACCAGCCATACCATTCGTCAAATCCAACTTCGGTCGGACGCATGCCTTCTAATTCTCCAATATGCCATTTTCCGCTTAAAACTGTTTTATAACCGGCCCCACTCAGAAGCGTTGGCAAACTGATTTCATCTGCCCAAGGGTTTTTGGTCAATTTATCGCCTGCTAATATTGGACGGGTAAGTCCTGTTCTGTATGGAATTCGTCCTGTTAAAATAGCTGAACGTGTTGGTGTACAGGTTGGTTGTGAATAGGTTGAGGTTAGCTTTAAACCCTGATTTGCCAGTCGGTCTATATTGGGAGTGGCAGCACCTATTGAAGCGCCTCCGCCATAACATCCCGGATCACCAAATCCCATATCGTCGATCACAAACCAAACAATATTGGGTGTTTTTCCTGTTTTCTTTTTTAGCGCTGCCAGCATATCTGCGGCAATTTTATCTTGCGCAGGATTAGGAATGGCAGGTTGCCAACTTTCTTTTCCTTCTATAATTTTTGCTTTGCTCAAAGGAGTAACCTGAGCTACAGCCTTCAAAAAAAGCAGCAGTAAAAATGCAACTAAAAGAATCTTTCTCATTTGTTTTGGCTTAATTATTTTTAATCAAATCGACTTTTACCGAATTTATTTTTCCGTTAAACGCAAAAGGAGCTTTATCAAAATAGCGTAACGAAACCGGAGAACCCAAATCAGTACCCACATCAAAAGTTTCGTTGGCACTAAATGCTGCCGGAACCGTCATAGGTACTGTCCCACTGGCTGTTTCTATACCGTCAATTTTCATGGTAACTGTTGCCGGCGCTAATGGTTTTGCAAGGACGGTTGTAATTTCGATAGTATGTTTTCCTGCTTTTAATTTTTCTTTAGATTCCAAAGTTGTTCTTTGTATAAGCATCATGTTGTACTCATAAACCACTTTACCATTTTCCATAAAGCAGGTCAGTCCTCCTCCGGCTCCAGCTAAAGCGTACAATACTCCGTTTGCATTTTCCTGAATATCAATATCAACAAGTACTTTATTACTTTTTTTACCTAAACCCGGTGCGGCAAACTCAGGCATTCTGGTACTGGTTTGGCTAAAAGTCCAACTCGTATTGGGAGATGTAATTACATCTTCCGGATGCAAACGCAACCAGATTCCGGCACCAATCGGGAAGTCTTTATTACTACCCGCCTGATCTAAAAATACTTTTTCCATCTCTTGCACTTTCTTCGGATTTTTAGCTGCTAAATCGTTGTGCTGTGTATAATCTTTCGTCAAATCATACAATTCCCAAACATCTTTTTTAGAATCCCATTCTGCTAATCCTTTTTGTGCCGGAATCCATGGATAAAGTGGTCCAAAAGTACAGGCGTACCAACCGTCTTTATAAATACCGCGACTACCGTTGTTATCAAAAAACTGTGTTTTTGGAGCTGGTTTGGCTTTAGGATCATTAAAAGTATATTTCATACTGATTCCATCCAGAGGAATTTGGTCAAAACCATTTACCACTTTTGGAGGTGTAATACCAAGTACATCATACAATGTTGGCACTAAATCATTGACATGGTGAAATTGCGAACGAGGTGTTTTATCAGGTTTAATTCCTTTTGGCCAACTGATGATCAGCGGGTTTCGTGTTCCTCCGAAATGGGACGCTACCAATTTGGTATTTTTAAAAGGTGTATTTCCTGCCCAAGCCCATCCGGCATTGTACATATTATCAGTATGTGCGGTTCCTAATACATCCAGCCCGCCCAACTCTTTTAAAGTAGAAATTTGCTGTGCGATGGTATTCGGGATATTATTCTGAGCCAATAATTCGCTGATAGAGCCATTTTGACCTTCGGCACTACTACCATTATCTCCCCAGATATAAATAAAAATGGTATTTTCTTTTAAACCCATTTCATCAATCTTGTCATAAATACGGCCTACCTGGCTGTCACAGTGCTCTACAAAACCGGCGAAAATTTCCATCAAACGAGCCTGAAAAGGTCTTTCGCTTTCCGGAATACTCGCCCAGGAAGCCATTTTTTCATTTCTTTCTGTGAGTTGTGCGTCTTTTGGAATCCAACCCATCGCTTTCTGACGTTTAAAAACCCGTTCTCTGTAGGCATCCCAGCCATCATCGAATTTACCTTTGTATTTATCGGCCCATTCTTTAAAAATATGATGAGGTCCATGACCAGCACCGGGAGCAAAGTATAAAAAGAAAGGTTCGTCCTGTGCAAAAGCTTTACGGTCTTCTAACCATTCGATCGCATTATCAGCCAAATCAACTGACAAGTGATAATTTTCTTTGTGTGGAGGTTCGATTGGCGTAAAATCATTAATCAATCGGGGTTCATATTGAGAGGTTTCGCCACCCAAAAACCCATAAAAATGCTGAAAACCATAATTAACCGGCCAGTAATCAAAAGGTCCCATTTTAGAGGTTTGATTCGCCGGAGTATTGTGCCATTTTCCAAAGGCTGAGGTTCTGTACCCGTAATTTTTTAATACCTCGGCTATTGTTGCTGCTTCTTTTGGAATAATTCCGGTATAACCGTCCCAATCTACTGCACGTTCGGCGATTGTACCGTTTCCAACGCGGGTGTGATTACGACCTGTTAAAAGAGAAGCTCTTGTTGGCGAGCATATAGAGGTAGTATGAAATTCATTGTAGGCAATACCATTATTGTATACTTTTGATAAGGTCGGTGTGTTTACTTCTCCTCCAAAAGTAGACGGCAATCCAAAACCAACATCATCCATTAAAACAATTACAATATTGGGTGCATCTTTTGGTAAATGGCTTGGGTATTTTCTCCTTACGTGTTTGCTTTCTGCCAATGATTCTCCGGCTATACTTGCTGTAGGCGGTTCAGGAAATGGAAGAACACTGCCGTCAGAAGGTCTTACTTTAGGAGTTTGATTTTCCTGACAATGAACATTCAAACCAACAAAAACAAATGCAATGGAAAATAGTAATTTAATTTTCATATTCTATAATTTGGATTTTAGACCGATAAAAAATTTAAATCACTGACTTTTAAAAAAAGGGTTGTCTCCTTTCAAAAAATGACTGTGTTTTTTTTACGCCACTATTATCGTTAAAATTAAGTTATTTAACTTTTTTTTAGTTTTCATTTCTTTTTAAACAGGTTTCATTTTATAATATGAAACAAGAAAACAATACAAAGGGCCCGTATTTTTCCACATTTCTAAATAATGGTTCTACATTTTCGTCTTCTTTCTTCTTCTTAGCAGATAAAGCCCAAAAGCCCAATTCGGATTGAATTGAGCTTTTGGGCTTCTCTTTTTTTATATTTTTTTTAAAATGGCTATTCGTTAAGCCAAAAAATAATTTTACAAAATGCGTTTCAGTTATTATTTTTTAGAATCTATTTCCAGGGTTTAATCTTTTTTGTGTCTACTTTCCTCTCACTTGATAACTCTTATCTGCCCTGAAAAAATAAACCGGATTGCTCTTTTTCAATTCTTTATTTTTTGAAAGAAGATGTCCTTCAATTCAAAAATCGCAAGAACATTAAAACATAAGATGATTACATCCATAAAACAATTTTATACGTATATCTATTATCTCATAAACATAACATAACTATCATATTCCTTTACTATCAGAATTAGAGTTTATTGTAGATGTGATATTCTTGTTATTATGTAATGGAACTGTGGTTTCAAAAAACATACAGAAATGAAATTCATTGTCTCATTTGAAAATTTCTTTTAACCCCTTAAATATTAACAAATAGTGCAAAAAATTATGAAATGGTTTATTTACACTCTTTTAATTTCCGGATTTGGATTACTAACTTATGGTTTTATCTATCCAACTGAATACTTTTTGCATATTTATATTCACAACACCAGTTATATGATTAGTTATGTTTACTTTGCTTTGATTGTTCTAATTATAGGAAGTACCTTTTATATTGGAAAAATTAAAAACAAGCAGAACTAAACCACTCTGTATTAAAATTATAAAGTGTTTTTTTTGAAGTAAACCCTGTAAAAATAATTTCTACAGGGTCCCCAGTGTACTATTCACTTATAATACAACCTCAGCCTTGCATTTTTCCTCTTAAAAAAGAATAATTTTTTATCTCTTATAATAAGCCACAATACTTGCCTTTGCCAGTGTTTGATTCCAAAGATTAAAACCAACTATAGCAGGATTTGTATTTTCAGTAACGCCCAATTTATCTGTTTTTAAAGCATAAACGGTTAGTATATATTGATGAAATCCATGTCCTTCGGGTGGACATGCTCCTCCAAACCCTTTTATTCCATAATCGGTTATACTTTGAATGGCCTCTTTTGGTGCCAGATTAAGTTTTATATTCCCGGCATTGGCTACCAATTCATTTACGTTTGCAGGAATATCAAATACGATCCAATGCCAGAACCCACTTCCTGTAGGTGCATCAGGGTCGTACATCGTTATGGCAAAACTTTTTGTTCCTTCAGGAGCATTTTTCCAAAGTAATTGTGGCGATTGGTTACCACCGGAACAGCCAAATCCACTAAATTCTTGCTTTTTTGTAATTTCTCCTCCAAGGTCATTACTGGTTAGCGTAAATGTTTTTTGACCAAAAAGGGTAACGGAGAAAACTAATGACAGTACCAGAATCAAATTTGCTTTTTTCATTTTGTTGCGATTTATAATTTTAAGCAAATTTAGATCGCATAGCCGTTTAGAAATTATAGCATCCGGTTCAAAAACTGTTGCTAAAAGCTCAAATTTTCTGATGGTGTTTTGGTGTGACCCCGTATTTTGATTTGTAGGCCTGAATAAAGCTTGATAGATTCTCATAACCGACTTCAAAATATATTTCAGAAGAACTTCTTTGCTCCTGATTGAGCAAAGAATGTGCATATTCTAATCTTTTGTTTTGAAACCATTTACTGGGTGATTCGGAATACTGTTTTTCAAATTCCCTTTTAAAAGTAGAAATACTCATATCACATAAAAAAGCCAACTCGTTTAAAGTTAATTTACTCAACTGGTTGCTCTCTACAATACGAATAAATTTTTGTGCCGGAACACTATTGTTTAAAGTTAGTGACAGCAGAAAATCTATTCCGCGTGTTTCTATCAGGTACAACATAATTTCTTCAAACTTAACTTCTAATAATACCCGCTGCGTATTTTTTGAAAGCTTTGAAATATCCAATAAACTATTGACAAATCCTTTTATAAACGCATCATATTCAAAGGAAAAAACTGGTTTATAATCAGTCGGTTCAATGCTGTTTAGTTTAAATTTTCGTATAAATTTCAGCAAAACATCATTTGAAAAGAAAAGAAGTACACTTTTATAATTCTTGGTCTCAGAAAGTTTCTCTGTCATTAAACAATGACCAGACTTCATTATAAGAAACTTTGAATTAGTGATGGATAAAGACGAATTCTCCAAAACAATCTCTTTTGTGCCTTCTACTAAAAAGCTAAATATGTTCTGATTCAAAATGATCTGCTGCTTCGAAATTTCCTGCGTACTGTTGTAATCGAAAACTTGTACCGATTGTGAAGATTCAGCCAGAAGCTCATCAGGAATTCTAATTATGTCCATTCTATTTTTATGAAGTTTTATAAAAGGTAGTTACTTAAGCTGTTGGTCGTAATTCGAATAAATATGATTTACGGCGTCTGTTTGCTTATTTTTTCAATAGCCAAATTACAAAAAAAAGACCTTCTAAAAACACATTCGACAGCTACAAGCACTAAACTTTCGCTTTCGGGTAATCGCAAATTCGGGTAGCTAAAAAAAGTAGTTGTTCGTTTCTCTGATTTATTTACAATTTGAAAATACTGTTTTACAATAAGTTAACTTTAAAGCACCAAAAAGTTTTATACTTTTAGCCTATTAAATCCTGAATTTCAGGAAACAGCAAAAACAGAACATCAAAAGTGATGCTTCTTTTTATCTTGAAATTCAATTGTTGCAAATTAAAAAGTTCGCAGAAAGCGGAAATTATCGCATTTCAAACAACGTCAAATTTGGTTTAACATTGGTCTGCTTAAATCATCATTAAACAAAGCAGAACCGTTTTTAATTGAAGATTTCTCTTTTTTACGCCAGGACATTCTTTAAAATCCGATTATAAATACGCTTCTTTTTTTTCCAATTTTTAAATTATAAGTATGAAAAAAATTTATGAAACAGAGACTCGTTTTGCCGAAACAGGAGATCGAAAAATTGCGTATCGCTCCTACGGCAAAGGAAAAACAATACTTTTCATAAACCGTTTTAGAGGAACACTCGACACCTGGGATCCTTTATTTATAGCTGCAATGGCTAAAAAATTTAATGTAATCACTTTTGATTATTCCGGCATCGGCTCTTCAACAGGAACTATGGCTCCTGATATAGCACTTGTCGCCAAAGATGTAAAAGATCTGGCCGATGCGTTAAAATTGGGCACTATTATCGTTCTAGGATGGTCTTACGGTGGTTTGGTAGCGCAGGCTGCGACTTTATTATATCCAAATTTGGTTACCCATTCTATTTTACTTGGAACAAATCCTCCCGGTAAAAACAAAGTTCCTCTTGAACCAGCTTTTTTAGATGTGGCGCTAAAACCGCTAAATGATTTTGAGGATGAAATCATTTTATTCTTCGAACCAAAATCAGAAACCAGTCGTGCTGCTGCAAAAGTATCACATGACAGAATCCATAAAAAAATCGACATCGAAAAAATCCCTTCTACCATGGACGTCTTTCAGCTCTATTTTTCAGGAGGCGACAGTTTTCGGGAAGATATTTTAAACCTCAGAGAACAGCTTAAAAAAACCAAAACCCCGATTTTAGTTATTTCCGGAGATCATGATATTAGCTTTGCGGTAGAAAACTGGTATCCCTTTATCAATCAAATGATCAACTCGCAATTAATCGTCTACTCTGAAACCGGTCACGCCCCCCAGCATCAATATCCCGAACTGACGTCTAAATATATTATCAATTTCGTTAAATATACTTATTAGTTTTCAGTCGCAGTTTTCAGTCGCAACCTGAAACTTGAAACCTGAAACTTGAAACCTCAGACTAAAACCCCCAACTGTCAGGCTGAGCGAAGTCGAAGCCCTTTACAACTAACAAGCCTTCGACTCCGCTCAGGGTGACATAAATGCGCTCGAGAATGAAGACTGAACGCTAACAGAAAAAATAGTCTCAGTCGCAGTTTTCAGTCGAAACCTGAAACTTGAAACCTCAGACTAAAACTCCAAACTGTCAGGCTGAGCGAAGTCGAAGCCCTTTATAACTAGCAAGCCTTCGACTTCGCTCAGGGTGACATCAATGCGCCCGAGAATGAAGACTGTGAGAGGAAATAGTCGCAGTTTTCAGTCGCAACTTGAAACTTGAAACCTCAGACTAAAAGCCCAAAACTGTCAGGCTGAGCGAAGTCGAAGCCCTTTACAACTAACAAGCCTTCGACTCCGCTCAGGGTGACATTAATGCGACCGAGAATGAAAACTGAACACTGACAGAGAAAATAGTCTCAGTCTCAGTTTTCAGTCGCAACCTGAAACTTGAAACCTGAAACCTCAGACTAAAACCCCCAACTGTCAGGCTGAGCGAAATCGAAGCCCTTTACAACTAGCAAGCCTTCGACTCCGCTCAGGGTGACATCAATGCGCCCGAGAATGAAAACTGTGAGAGGAAATAGTCGCTGTTTTCAGTCGCAACTTGAAACTTGAAACTTGAAACCTGAAACTTAAAACCTGAAACCCAAGACTAAAACCTAAGACATCCTAAACTTAGCATCTTCCATTCTATGCCCTTTTTCCTCATCAGAAATGGCGTAGTTAAATCCGGATCTCAAGCTGTAACCTGCATGCTCCCCGTTTTTATTCAATGCAATAAATCCGACTTGCAGGTATTCCATGTCTTTATGGTTTTTATGTTTGTTGTAAATACGTTCTGTGATTTCTTTACACGCTTCCAAAGGAGATTTCCCCTGACGCATTAGTTCGACTACCATCGCGCTTCCGGCAGTTCGGATTACGGCTTCTCCAAGACCAGTTGCTGCCGCTGCTCCTACCTCGTTATCCAGAAAAAGACCTGCACCGATTATAGGGGAGTCGCCCACGCGACCGTGCATTTTCCAGGCTGCTCCGCTTGTGGTACATCCACCTGAGAGGTTTCCATCCTGATCTAACATTAACATACTAATGGTATCGTGATTTTCTATGTTTATAACCGGTTTGTATTTAGAATCTTCCAGCCATTTTTTCCAGTCTTTCTCCGCTTCGGGAGTTAATAGATTTTCTTCTTTAAAACCTTCAGACAAAGCAAACTGAAGTGCTCCCTGCCCTGCCAACATTACATGGGGCGTATTCTGCAATACTCGTTTTGCCACTGAAATAGGATGCATAATTCCTTGCAGGAAACAAACAGAGCCACAATTACTATGGTGATCCATAATACAGGCATCTAAAGTTACTTTTCCTTCCCGATCGGGGTATCCGCCATAACCAACACTTCGAACTTTCGGATCTGCTTCAGGAATTTTCATACCTGCTTCAATGGCATCCAAAGGAGGTTTTCCTGCTTTCAATTGTTTCCAGGTTTCTTCATTAGCAGGTAAACCGTGATTCCATGTCGAGATAATTACTGGTTTCTTCTGCTTTTTTATTGGAGTATCAATTTCTTCTTCTTTGTTTTTTGCAAATCCGTTATAGCCCAAAACCGAACTTATGGCAAGCGTTCCTAAAGTTGTTTTTTTTATAAAATCTCTTCTGTTTGACATCTGTTTCCTTCTTAATTCAAGTGGTTAATTTCAGTATTAAAAATAAAAGCAAAAGTTAAGTAAATTTATTTTACTGACGGACAAACAAAAACCAATATTTTCCAAAACAAAATTAGCTGCTTCTTTCCTGTGAAAATAATTTTGCAAAGAATCAGATGAAAAACATATGGAGTACAAAAAAAGAATACCTATAAGATGGTTTACGGTAACTAAAACAGTAAAAAATGAGGAATATAAAATCCCTCATTAAATAAAATGCTGTCCCATAAAAATTAGTCTAATATTCTTTAATTATAAATACTCTCCAACCTTACACCAGAGTAACAAGGAAAGGACTGGCACTTTCAAAGACAAAAGTTTCAGAATAAGTTCCCCCTTTTGAATCTTCAAATAAAACAGTAAATTTAATTTTAAAAGAGTACAGATGTCCTTTTTTAAGGTTTTCAGGTACCGTAATAGAGAACTTCGTACATTTTTTCCAATCTAATACGTCCGCATCTGCTGTGAAAGACGTGCCTCCTTCTCCGATAAAAGTACCGACTATTGAATAACCATCGGGGTCTACTATTACTTCTTGACTTGGAACTATTGCAGTAATAACTGTACCAATTGGTCCTTGAATTGGCGTGAAAGATGTTATTGGAACAATGCAATCATTTTTAACTTCTGACATAATGTATCTATTTTTAAATTAATAAAAATAAAGTTAAAAACAATCGTTTAAAAAGAAGGAATATTCTCTCTTTTCGATGGTCTAAAATTAATTACTGTAAATATTTAAACTCTAAACACTGTTTAATGAATGCCATAGATTTTGCTAAACTTTAATACCATTTAAATTCTTTTATCTTACAATAAATTATAATACCCTATAAAAAGCTGTGAAACTACTCCCATAATAAGCGCAAAACAGCATCGTTAACTATTTCATAACACTCACATTACCATCAGTTTATATTAGTTTTATTAATTTGAATAAAACTAATCGTTATGAAACTCTTTAATCTAAAATTTTTCGTCTCCTTTAAAGAATGGCTTTTCTTAAAAGCAATGCAATCTTCTTTCCTACATTAATAAACCCTCCCCTATAAAGGAAAGCAGCATTTAAATGAGTAAAACAGAAAACGCACTTTTAAATAAAGAACAATTTGGAGAGGATTTCCTGTGGGGTGTATCTACTGCCGCTTTTCAAATTGAAGGTGCTCATGATGCCGATGGCAAAGGGGCTTCGATTTGGGATGTTTTTACGTCGCAAAAAGGTAAAATAAAAAATGGCCATCACGCCTTATCGGCTTGTGATTTCTATACCCATTATAAAAACGACATTGCTTTAATTCGGGAACTGAATATTCCGAATTTTAGATTTTCGATCAGTTGGCCTCGCATTATGCCCAACGGAAGTCATCCTGTGAACCAATCCGGAATTGATTACTATAATAAAATCATTGATTTTTTACTGGAATGTAATATCGAACCTTGGGTTACTCTTTACCATTGGGATCTTCCTCATGCCTTAGAAGAAAAAGGCGGATGGACCAATCGCGAATCGGTTACCTGGTTTTCGGAATATACAGAAGTCTGCGTACACTATTTCGGAGACCGAGTAAAAAACTGGATGGTCATTAACGAACCCTCTGTTTTTACTGGTGCCGGGTATTTTCTTGGGATTCATGCTCCGGGAAGAAAAGGGTTGACCAATTATTTGAAAGCCATGCATCATGTAACGTTATCTACCGCTGCTGGTGCTAAAATAATACGAAACAGACTGCCTGAGGCTAATATAGGGACTACCTTTTCGTGTACCCATATCGAACCCGAAACGGACAAACCAAAAGATATTGAAGCCGCAAAACGAGTAGATACTTTACTAAACAGAACTTTTATAGAACCTATTTTAGGACTTGGCTATCCGAAAGAAGATTTAGCCGTTCTTAAAAAACTCAAAAGTTATATACTCGAAGATGATGTAAACAATATGTCTTTTGATTTTGATTTTATAGGTTTACAATGTTACACCAGAGAAGTAGTAAGGGCCTCTTTATTGATTCCTTATATTGGTGCTGAACTGGTAAGTGCCGAAAAAAGAAATGTAATCGCGACCGAAATGGGCTGGGAAGTCTACCCTCCTGCCCTATATCATATTATAAAAAGGTTTAACGCCTACAAAAACATCAAGAAAATCATTATTACCGAAAATGGTGCCGCTTTCCCGGATATTGTTAAAAACGGAAAAGTATATGACATCAAACGGACACATTATATTCAGGATCATTTAGAGCAATTACTTAAAGCCAAAAAAGACGGCTACAATGTCGATGGTTACTTTGTATGGAGCCTTACGGATAATTTTGAATGGGCAGAAGGATACAACGCCCGATTCGGATTGATCCATATTGATTTTGATACTCAAAAAAGAACCATCAAACAATCGGGAATGTGGTTCCGTGATTTTTTATCGAAAAACAACTAAAAAGCTTCTAGATTCTTGAGAACATTTTTGGTTTGTATCTCAAAAGTCGAGAATGAATTTTAAATAGTAACAAACTTTACTTTAAAGAAAACGTTCTCCTTTTTTGTCCTTTCAACGAAGGAGAAATCACTCAAGCTAAGGACGAACGGTTGTCGAATATTGGTTGTGATTTCTCATTCTTCGAAATGACAAATGTAGCGCGTTATTTTTTTAAACTTACACTTTTACTTGATTCCGTGTCATTTCGATGAAGGAGACTCGAGCGAAAGCGAATAGACGAAGTAAATCACACCAGGAATTCCGCGTAGTGAGCGACCAGTCTTTGTCGAATTACGAGTGTGTTTTCTCATACCTCAAATCACACAAATAATTTAAAAAAGAAAGGACGAGATTGTAGCGAATCGTTTCTCAAAAATCGATACTAAAAACAGTTCCCTTCCTTTTGATTCAGAGCCAAACCATTCTAAATTTTAGCTGTTTTAACTTTATAGGACGTATCATTTCCTCCTAATTCAAAAATATATCTTACAAAATTCAGCAATATTTGATTGCAAATTATTATATTTCAGTATTCTAAAAGGTATTCTTTATTATGAAAAATAATGTGCGACACGAACCTTATGAATTGGTTCTTACAGAATTAGTAGATCAATCGCAAAAAAGCGAACAAACCGATAGTTTTTTTGAACTTGTATATATTGTGAAGGGAAATGGATTACAACATTTTGCTGACCATACGTTTGCCTATCAACAAGGTCATTTGTTTCTTTTGACTCCTAAGGATTCGCATAGACTGGAGTTTGAAGAACCGACACAATTGTTTTCTATCCGATTTAATACGGTTTATTTGAACAGAACTTCGCAACAGGAAATCCTCAGACAAATAGAAGTGATTCTCAAAAATGCTTCACATGAGCCCGGTTGTGTATTAAAAAGCGACGATGATAAAAAGATTGTTCATCCGTTGATAGAGGCCATTATAAGAGAACATCAAACCAAAGGATTGTATCAAAAGGAGTTGCTTACACAATACATCAATACTTTGTTGGTTATCGTGGCCCGAAATGTTATGCTAAGTCTTCCGGAGAAAATAAACGATCAAAGTGATCAGAAAGTGATTCAGATTTTGCAATACGTTCAAGCCAATATTTACAATCCGGAAAAACTCAGAGGGGAGCATATCGGTACCAAATTTGGAATTTCTGAGAGTTATCTGGGACGTTTTTTTCGCAAGCATACCAATGAAACCTTGCAGCAATATCAAACTACTTATAAACTCAATTTAATTGAAAATCGTTTGTTACACACCCACATGCGCATCAATGAAATTGCAGATGAATTTGGGTTTACCGATAAAAGTCACTTGAACAATATGTTTAAAAAACACAGGGGATTTAGTCCGTCTGAATATCGTAAAATGTTTTATGGATTAGGGGGGCTTTAGGTTTAACCGCAAGGGGCGCAAAGAGATTACGCAAAGGGGCGCAAAGGTTTTTTTGCAGAGCTGTAATGCCCTTCGGCTTCGCTCAGGGTGACAGCTGTTTTTAAAGAATAGCCTTTAGAATAATAAAGTAATCGGTATAGTCTTTAATAACTTTCGAATTTGGAATTTGGAATTTCAAAAAATTGGAATTTTACACCTAACTCTTGTTTACATAAAATAAAAAAAGCCTTTCGGGAGTGCACTTCCGAAAGGCTTTTCTCTTCAAAAAACGCAATTATACCCCTAAATTTATCGAAATAGTCTTCAATAACCATAGATTTTGGAATTTGGAATTTCAAAAATTGGAATTTCATATCTAATCCCGAACAAACTCCTGATTCCTAAAGGCCTCTCGCGTTTACAATGTTTGGTGTAAAAAAGCTACAGCTTCTTTCCATGTATTTACCCGCAAATAGTTTTCTTTCTCTGTATTGTGGAATGAAGTAAACATAATTGGTTTGCCTGTAAATGAATCTAAATTCTTTGGATGGTCATCAATCATATAGTCTGTATTGATGATTCTTTTGCTTCCGCATAAAATGATGTTTTCCCAGCCAATAAAAGGAAAATGTTCTTTGAGCCATTCGAATTTTTCTCCGAGTGACACCGGAAATTCCATCGCTGCGGAAACGATAAAGATTTCAAAATTTTCCTGTAATAAACGCAAACTTTCGACTGCATCAGGCATTACCGGAATTGTTCGAAAGAAACCCTTAGAGTTCACAATACTGTGCAAATTTTCTTTAATCGGAAATGCTTTTTCCTCACTTAAACCCTGAATGCCTTCTCTTGAGATTTCTATCCCGTGTTTTTCCTTATAAAAGGTAATTAAATGGGTTTCGATATCGGCAATCACGCCATCCATATCAATTGCAATTGTTTTCTTATTCATATTTTTTAAGTTTTTATTGCAACAAAACTATGCAAAAGTTGCAACATATTGCAATAATTAACTTATTTTTGCAATATAAATTTGCAAAACAAATGAAAAAAGAGGAGCGTCAGAAAATAATTTTAGACTATTTGTCTAAAGAACATCGTGTAACTTCAATAGAGTTGAGTGAGTTTCTGAGTGTTTCAGAAGACACTATCAGACGCGACTTAAAAGAACTCTCGGATCAAGGGCTTCTAAAAGCGGTTCGTGGAGGTGCTGTTGCTCCTTCTCCAATTCCGCTGCATTATCGAAAAAGAGAAAAACACGATCTTGAAAACAAAAAAATTATTGCCGAAAAAGCGATCTCCTATCTTAAAGACGGGCAAGTTGTGTTTATTGATGGTGGAACTACCTCGTTGGCTTTAGTGGCGAGTTTTCCTTATGATTTGAAATTAACGGTCGTTACTAACAGTTTTCCCGTAGCAGTGTTGGTTGAGGATTTACCTAATATTGAATTAATCTTTGCCGGAGGAAAAATGTGTAAAATCTCTTTTGCAACGGCCAGTATTGAAACGATAGATTTCTTTAGAAATTTCAGGGCAGATATTTGCATTTTGGGAATCTGCAGTATCCATCATGAACGCGGTATTACAGGAGTTTTTTATGAAGATTCTCTAATTAAACAGAATATGATTCAAAACTCTAATTTTGTAATAGGCATAAGTTCCGTTGAAAAAGTAGAAACCGCCGAATCTTATTTCGTCTGTCCGATTAAAGACATTGATGTACTGGTTACCAATATTTCTCCAGAGGATGAGATTTTTAAAGTGTACAAAAATGCCGGTATCACGATTCTTTAATCTTTAAAATAAAAAACCTTCCGAAAGTGAACTCCGGAAGGTTTGTTTTTGCAATTAAAAAAATCTCTTCTTTATTAATTTTTAGCCTGAGTCATTTTTGCCATGACTTCATCTAAATTAAAACTTGCCGGTTTTTGTCTTGGCGGAAATTCTTTAAAAGATTGCAGCCAATTTGCCACTAAAGCAGTAGATCCGTAATTTAAATAAACATGGTGTACAAGCCAGTTATCATACAGCAACGATTTGTCTCCACGTTCAAATGGATCGATATACATGTCAAATATGTTAGGCAGTCTTAATTTCTCGAACTCTTTTCTCCAGATATCCAATCCTTCATTATTTTGTTCTATAAAAACCGTTTTCCATCTTCCGTAACGAATGGCAAAAACATCACCATCATCACTCCAATAGATAAATTCTTTACGCGGTGATTCTTTTACTTCTCCTTTAAAAAACGGAATCAGATTATATCCGTCAAGATGTACTTTAAAGCTCTTTTTACCTACTTTGTATCCTTTAAGACACTTCTGCACTACATCCGGTTCGCCGGCAGCAGCAACCACTGTTGGCAATATATCTTCATGTGCAAACATGTCTGTAGTATAAATTGTGCCGGGTTTGATTACACCAGGCCAGCGAATTACAGTCGGTACGCGATACCCACCTTCCCAGTTGGTTGCTTTTTCTCCTCGAAATGGAGTGCTTCCTCCATCTGGCCATGTCATTAATTCGGTACCATTATCGGTTGTGTAAATGACAATAGTATTTTCTGAAATGCCAAGATCATCCAGTTTTTTTAGCAATTTACCGATATCATCATCATGCTCTGTCATACCATCTGCTTGTAAACCAAGACCTGTTTTACCCTCATATTCCTTACTAAGATGGGTAAAAATATGCATCCTGGTCGAATTGAAATAACAAAAGAATGGTTTGTCGGCCTTAACTTGTTTGTCCATAAAATCCATTGCTGCATTGGTAAATTCAGTGTCTACAGTTCTCATTCTTTCAATGGTAAGAGCTCCTGTATCTTCTATTTTCTGCGTTCCGTCTGCATTCGCCCAAGTATGCATTACACCACGTGGCTCGAAGGCTTTTTTGAATTCGGGATTCTTTGGATAATCGGGACTTTCTGGCTCTTCTTCAGCATTAAGATGATAGAGATTACCGAAAAACTCATCAAATCCATGCATTGTTGGTAAGAATTCGTCTTTGTCTCCAAGATGGTTTTTACCAAATTGCCCGGTTGCATATCCCTGTCCTTTTAACAATTCTGCGATGGTAGGGTCCTCGGGTTTCAGCCCCACATCTGCACCGGGAATTCCAACTTTTGTAAGTCCGGTCCGGATGGGTGATTGCCCTGTTATAAAGGCCGCACGACCGGCAGTACAACTTTGCTGTGCATACCAGGTCATAAATAAGGCTCCTTCACTCGCAATGCGATCGATATTAGGTGTTTTAAACCCCATAAGGCCTCGATTATAGCAACTTGGGTTAAACCAACCGATGTCGTCACCCATAATCACTAAAACGTTCATTTTTTTATTCTTTTGTGCTTGCAATCCTGTTAGAAAAAAACACATAAAAGCAATAAAAACCATGCTTTTAAATTTGATAAATTTTTTCATAATTAAATCATTTTGGTTTTTAATTTGTTCATACTCAAAAAATATACAAGCTAAACCCCAATGGGTACAGGGAATAGTGTTTTTACAAATAAAACTCAAGTGCTTAAAAGAAAATTTAAAAAACCTGCAAAGCTGGTTTATGAGGCCTATAGAGAAAAGGGGCATGCTCAAAAGGGAATTGGCTTAAGAAAAAAAAACAAGCTAATGTACTAATTTTCAACACAATAAACAATAATCAAATCGTACCTTGAATTTGAAAAAATCAGGAATGCAACTTTAGGACTAAAAGCCAGCAAAAAAATACGAATCAAAACAGTCCTAAAAAACAGGAACAACTTACTAAAAACAAATTTCTTTAAAATAAAAAACCTTCCTCGAGCGAACTCTTGGAAGGTTTTTGTCTACAATTCAAAAACACTCTTTATTTCCAACCTCCACCTAAATCCTTGTAAACATGGACTGCGGCATTTAATTGGTCCTTTTTAGTTTCTATCAATTCTAATTTAGATTCTAAAGCATCTCTTTGTGTCATCAGAACTTCAAAATAATCTACTCTGGCAGATTTAAATAAGTCATTTGAAACATCGATAGAAGTATTTAAAGCCGCTACTTGTTTTGATTTTAAGTCGTAGCTTTTTTCTAAATTATTAATTTTTGAAAGTTCATTCGAAACTTCAATATAAGCATTCAAAACCGTACGATCGTAATTGTACAACGCCTGAAGTTGTCTTGCATTGGCGTTGCTGAACTCTGCTTTTATAGCATTTCTATTGATCAATGGTGCGGCAAGATCTCCTGCTAAGGAATACAATAGCGATTCCGGAAACGTTAGCAAATAGGATGGATTGAAAGCATTTACACCTATCGCCGCCGAAATATCAAGAGACGGATAAAATTCGGCACGAGCTACTTTTACATCCAGTTTTGCAGCTGTAAGCTCCATTTCTGCTTGTTTAATGTCAGGACGATTCTGCAATAATTGAGACGGAATTCCGGAACTAACTGTTGATGGCAACAAACTTAAAAAGTTGTTTCTATCTCGCTTAATTTCCTGTGGATATTGACCCACCAAAAAGTTAATCCTGTTTTCCGTCTCTTTTATTTGCTGAAGAATAACAAACTCTTTGCTTTTAGAATCCATCACCTCTGCCTGAAATTTCTGAACGCCTAATTCAGTTGCTCTGGCTGCTTGTTTTTGGATTTTTACAATTTCTAACGCGTTCGATTGCAATTCTATATTTTGTTTTACAATATCCAACTGACTGTCAAGCGCTAATAATTCATAATACGAACTGGCGATCTCTGCAATCAGATTGGTAACTACGAAGTTTTTTCCTTCAATGGTTGACAAATATCGGCTCACTGCTGCTTTCTTAGAATTTCGCAATTTTTTCCAGATATCTACTTCCCAATTCGCATAAGCTGCAACTACAAAATCACCTAACGGATCCGGAGTTTCTTTACCCGGTTTGATTTCTGTAGTGGCATCACCGGCTCCCTGACTTGTATACCTTCCTACTTTCTCTACTCCTGCACCTGCTCTCAAACCAACAGTTGGTAGATACGCTCCTTTTTTAATACGAACATCATTTTTCGCAATCTCTATTTCCTGCAAAGTGATCATTAATTCCTGATTGTTTTTCAGTGCCGTATCAATCAACTGTACCAGATTTTGATCTTTAAAGAAATCACGCCACGGAATAGTAGCGGTATTAATTGTATCCTTACTGTTAGTGTACGCCTCAGGAACAATCTTTTTATTTGAAGTTTCGGCTGTGGCCTGTGGTGCCTTGCAGCTAACTGCTGCAAGACAAAGACCTAACACAATACTATATTGCAACTTAAATTTATACATGATTATTGTCAATTTCTTCTGTTAATGGATTCTCTTCTTCATGTTTTACCAATTTGTGTTTCTCTGAGATTTTGGCAAAAATGTAATACAATCCCGGAATAATAAATACCCCACAAATAGTTCCTATAAGCATACCTCCTGCAGCCGCAGTACCAATAGTTCTGTTACCAATTTTACCCGGACCAGTAGCAAAAGCAAGCGGTAATAATCCTGCGATAAAAGCAAATGAAGTCATTAAAATAGGACGGAACCTTGCTTTTGATCCTTCCATAGCCGACTCAAAAACTGATTTTCCTGCAGCATGTCTTTGGATTGCAAACTCTACAATCAATACGGCATTTTTACCCAGTAAACCAATAAGCATTACCATCGCAACCTGCGCATAAATATTGTTCTCTAATCCTGTTAATTTTAATAAAAGGAAAGCTCCGAAAATACCTGCCGGTAAAGAGAAAATTACGGATAACGGAAGAATGAAACTTTCGTATTGCGCTGCCAAAACCAGGTATACAAACCCTAAACAAATCAAGAATACCCAAATGGCCTGATTCCCTTGTGCCACCTCATCGGCAGAAATACCTGCCCAGTCAATGTCATATCCTCTTGGTAGTTTTTTGGCGGCAACTTCCTGAATTACTTTAATGGCAGTACCGGAACTATATCCCGGAGCTGCTCCACCACTAATTTCTGTAGAAGTATACATATTGTGTCTCGTAATTTCCGAAAGACCGTATACTTTTTCTAATTTCATGAAGGCAGAAAACGGCACCATTTCGTCGCGGTTATTCTTCACATACAGTTTTAAAATGTCGTCCGGTTGTGCACGGTATTCCGGCGCTGCCTGAACGATTACTTTATAATTAATTCCGTATTTAATAAAACTGATTTCATAATTACTTCCCACAAGAGTAGACAAGGTATTCATCGCATTTTCGATAGAAACTCCTTTTTGTTGTGCCAAATCATTGTCCACTTTCATCATATACTGAGGAAAACTGGCACTAAAGAAACTAAATACGTTAGTTAACTCGGGACGTTTGTTTAATTCTTCTACAAACTCTTTATTAACCGCTTCCAGTTTTTTGAAATCACTGGTACCAGTTTTATCCAATAAACGAAGTTCAAATCCTCCTGCTGCTCCATATCCCGGTACGGCTGGCGGTTGGAAAAATTCAATATTAGCACCCGGGATATCTTTTGATCTTTCTTCAAGCTCCATCATAATTTCCTGAACCGATTCTTTACGATCGTTCCAGTCTTTCAGGTTGATCAAACAAGTTCCTGCATTCGATCCTGTACCCTCTGTCAAAATTTCATAACCAGCCAATGAAGAAACTGATTTTACACCGTCTATTTTTTCGGCTTCTTTCTGTAATTCCTCTGCAATATGATTGGTTCTTTCTAATGAAGATCCCGGTGGTGTCTGAATAATTGCATAAAACATTCCCTGATCCTCATTTGGAATAAATCCAGAAGGAACAGTACTGCTCACCAACCATGTTCCGGCACAAAAACCAAGAAGTACCACTATAGTAACTACTTTTCTGTCTACAATTTTGGCTAATACATTTTGGTATTTACCCTGCGCCAGATTAAACTTATTATTGAAACCATCTATAAACCTGTTTACCGGCGTTTTCTTTTTAGGCTTACCATGATTGTTTTTTAACATCATTGCACAAAGTGCCGGTGTCAAAGTCAAAGCCACAATACCCGAAAGAATAATAGCGGTAGCCATTGTAATCGAAAACTGTCTGTAAAATACCCCAACCGGACCAGACATAAAGGCAACAGGAATAAATACGGCAGCCATCAGGAACGTAATCGCGATAATAGCGCCAGCGATCTCATGCATCGCTTTTTTAGTCGCTTTAAAGGCTGAAAGATGTTCTTCTTCCATCTTGGCGTGAACGGCTTCAATAACCACAATCGCATCATCGACGACGACCCCAATTGCCAAAACCAAAGCGAATAACGTAATCAAATTCAATGAAATATCAAAAAATTGCATGAACACAAAAGTTCCAACCAACGAAACCGGTACGGCAATTGCCGGAATAACAGTAGAACGCCAGTCTCCTAAGAAAAGGAATACCACTAATCCTACCAGAATAAAAGCTTCGATCAAAGTGTGAATTACTTTTTCGATAGAAGCATCAAGGAATTTAGAAACGTCATACGAGATTTCATACTCCATTCCTTTTGGAAACTTTTGCTTAATTTTTTCCAGCTTGGCTTTTACATCTTCAATAACCTGATTGGCATTACTTCCGAAAGATTGTTTTAGTACAATTGCGGCAGAAGGTCTTCCATTCAAATTCGAATAAATATCATACATTGAACTTCCAAATTCTACTTTTGCAATATCTTTCAAACGCAAAAGTTCCCCATTGCTATTCGATCGTACTACAATATTCTCGTATTGCTCTTTGTTTGTAAAACGTCCGGAATATTTCAATACATATTCAAATGCCTGAGAACGTTTACCTGAACTTTCTCCTGTTTTACCGGGCGAAGCTTCCAAACTCTGACTTGATAATGCTTCCATTACCTCATCGGCAGAAATTTTATACGCCAACATTCTATCGGGTTTTAGCCAGATACGCATGGCATATTCACGAGTTCCTAAAATATCTCCTGATCCAACACCGTTAACCCTTTTCAATTCTGACAATACATTGATATCGGCATAATTGTATAGAAACTTCATGTCGGTATTTTTATCCGTGCTGTAAAGATTCACATACATCAACATACTCGGAACTTCACGGGTAATCTTTACTCCCTCTCTTACTACTAACGGAGGTAGTTTATTTGTTACTGAAGCGACACGGTTTTGAACGTTAATGGCAGCTTGATTTGGGTCTGTACCTAAATTAAAAACCACTTGTATACTCGCCTCACCATCGTTACCGGCATCAGAAGTCATATATTTCATTCCCGGTACACCATTTAGGGCTCTTTCTAAAGGAATAACAACCGATTTGATCATCAACTCTCCGTTAGATCCAGGGTAATCTGCTGTAACGTTTACCATTGGAGGAGAAATCGAAGGGAATTGGGTAATCGGTAAATTTAGTACCGACAATACCCCTAAAAAGACAATGATCAGCGATATTACGATCGACAGTACAGGTCTTTGAATAAATTTATTAAACATTTTTGTATTTTTTTAATGATTAAACCAATCAGACCTATTCTGCTTTAACGCGTAAATGATTCATGACTTTCGCGGGAGCTTGGAATTCATATTGAATTTTATCATTCTCTTTTACTTTCTGAACGCCTTCCAGTAAAATTTTATCATTTTCAGCAAGTCCGCTGCTTACCACATACAAATCAGGAATTTCACCTGTAATGGTGATTTCTTTTGAACTTACTTTATTGCTTTTATCTACCACAAAAACATATTTTTTATCCTGAATTTCATAGGTTGCTTTTTGTGGAATCACAATCGCATTTTTAAGAGGTACAAGCATTTGAACTTGTCCTGTCTCCCCGTTTCTAAGTAATTTTCCGGTATTAGGGAATCTCGCTCTAAAGGCAATATTTCCTGTTTCGTTATTAAATTCACTTTCGATCAGTTCAACGTTCCCTTTGTATTTAAACGTTTCCCCATTAGCCAAAACCAAACCAACTTTAGCGTCGCCACGATCTTTAATATTCGTTTGATATTGAAGATATTCGGGTTCAGAAACATTAAAATAAGCAAACATCTGACTGTTGTCTGAAAGGCTTGTTAATAATTCACCTTCGTCAATAAGGCTTCCTAATTTTAATGGAATCCTGTCAATGGTTCCGTCAAACGGAGCTCTGATTTCGGTAAAAGACAAATGAAGTTTTGCAAGGGCCACTTCTGCTTTTGCTGCCTGAAGTTTAGACATGGCAACAGCTTGTTCGTTTCTGGAAACGATGTTTTTATCTGCTAATGTTTTGGTATTCTGTAATTCTATTTCGGCAGCTTTTTGTTCAGCCTGCGCTTTAAGTAATTCAGCTTCATACATTTTAGGCATGATTCTGAATAAAATTTGGCCTGCTTTTACAAACTGACCTTCGTCTACGTAGATGTTTTGGAGGAAACCTTTTTCTTGAGCACGTATTTCGATGTTTCGAACCGATTTAATCTGCGAAACATACTGTTTAGTAAATGAAGTATCAATTTTTACAGGATTTGTAACTGTAAACTTTTCAACTTCTTCTTTTTCTTCTTTTTTTGATGTACAACTTGTAAGGCACAACAAGGCAACTAAGCCTGTTAACACGACAATTCTTTTCATGAGTATAATAAATGGAAATTAAGCGATTGAATGCTGGGAACAGGAATTCCCCAGGTCTGAAAATAAAATCAGTCGCCAGAATATAACGTGAAACAGTAGAATGAAAAAGTATCTTAAAAATACAATTCGCACTTATGCAGGATCACACTATGGCAACCGATGTATAAGTCGAATCAAATTCTTAAAACTCTCTGAGTAATATAAATAGGATTTGGCTGGCCGCAAGATGGGCCTAAAATTTCAAAACGACTATAAGAATTTACAACAATTTGACGAGGAAATGTCAAATACAAATCTGCTATTAAGCTATGATTGGTTGTAAAAAATTTATTTGTAAGTCCATTCTTAAGCGTATCATTCCCGAGACATTCTTCGTCAAGATCAACATCTGCATCTTCAATTATTGAGCTGCCCTGATCCTGATTGGTGAATTTTACGCGGTGTCTTTTCTCAAGATTGTGGTGAGAATTTAGATGTGTTTCAGCATTAAGATATTGCCCTCCGCCCAGCAGAAGGAAATTCATGAATACTAAAAATACTACTAACTTTCTCATTTGAGTGCGAATGTAATAAAAGATTGGAATAAAAAAAATAAAATAAGAAAGTCTTAACAAGTGTTGACAAACGAAAACGTTTTCATTTCATTATTTATTTTTTTTACAAATAAAAATCGCTATGACCCGTAGAAAAGAATCTAAACAAAACTAATAATCAACTTGTTGCGTATTTATTTCTGACCTATAGATTCATCATTTACTTAGTCCAAAAAGGGTTATTTCTCTTAAAAAAAGAATCCTGTAAGCTAATGTAAAAAAAGTATAATGAAGTTTTATATTTTGAAATTATTGCTCGCAAAGACGCGAAGTCGCAAAGTTTTTTTTCTAGTTTTGTCCCTTTGAGCCTTTGTACCTTTGAACCTAAAAAACAACTTCCATTATTACAAACTCCTGACCTGCCTTACTAAAACTTTTAAGAGTATCTCTCATTCCAAATTTTTCGTAGAATGCTTTTTTATGACTTCGGGCGTTGCACCACACCTTTGTAAGTCCTCTTTCTTTGGCCAGTTTCAGGATATAATTTAACAACTCAGAAGCGATTCCTTTTCCTTGATATTCTTCGAGTGTGGCTAATTTTCGAAACTGCATTTCATCATGGGAAATAAAACAGGAAACAATCGAAACTAACTTTTCTTCTGTAAAAACTCCAAAATGCAAACCTAAATCATCCTCTGCCAGTTGTACAAATTCAAAAGGCTCGTTTGGCCACATTACTTCATGGCGAATCTCCCAGGTTTGTGATGCTTTTATTTCTCTAATTTCCATAGTATACTTGTTTTATTCCATGCTTTCAAATGTAGCGCATTTTATAATATCCATTCCAAAATGACAAACCACTTTGTAGCACTATCCCACTCAGGTATAGCCTCAAAATAATTCAAATTTATCATTCAATTCTGGTTAATAATATTTAATTTTATCAGATATAAATCGAATAACTTCAATTATGAAAAACTTCATTTTAGCATTGTTATTATGTATAAGTGTAAATGGTTTTGCACAATTAATACAATTTGGGCCTCAATTTTCTACTAATATAACTTCTGCCGTTACAGACGATTTTAGTTCAAAAAGTTCCGGAAGCGGGATTGGTGTGGCAGGATTTGCGAGAGTAAATTTATTACTTTTTTATGGTCAGGCCGAATTTGGATATACCCAATCAAAATTTAGTGTTTCTCAAAGCGGAATTGGTGAAACGGAATATGAAGTAGCCGGAACCGATGCTACCTTGATTGCCGGATTTAAAGTTGTCCCTTTAGGAAAACTGGGAAATATTAGACTATTTGTCGGTTACAATTGGAAAAATTACTCCAGTATAGATGCCAGCAACAATTTAAACTACATTCCTTTTGAACGCAATAACGGTAGTGTTCTTGGTGGCGTTGGAGTTGATTTATGGAAATTTACACTGGACTACAGGTATCTGGCCGGTCTTACAGATCTGGATGCTTCTAACAGAGAATTAAAAACAGGAATTTCAAATATTTCATTAGGGTATAAATTTCTATAATCCGTTTGAAAACATACTAAGAACCTCCATCGCTTTTTCTGCTTCTTTTTTGTTGACAAAGATATGGTCGTGATAAAATGCCGCAACGACATTACAACTAATGCCTTTTTGAGAAAGGGCATTAGAAAATGCGGCCGTTAACCCTATCGCTTCCAATGACGAATGGACAGAAAGTGTGATCCAGGACATAATAACGGAATACTCCAACTTTAGTTCATCTGCTTTTTCTTTTTTCAGAATTAATGTAATGGCCTCCTTTTCCCTGAATAACATTTCAATATCATTCAAATTTAGGGTGTCTAATGTTTCAATTTTACAAAAAACAAATTCACCTTCATTAAGTTCGGGTTTCATGCTTTTTAATAGCTTCTGTAAATCTTTTTCTCCGGACATATTGAATTTTTATTACACTTTTAAAATCTAAATTACTTTAGAAGTCGTTCTAATTTATCTTTTGTCTCCGGAAAATCTTTATCCAGAGTTAGTACTTTCTGATAGTTGGCCACTGCATTTTTTTTATCTCCGTTCGCTTCATAAAAATCGGCAAGAGAGTCATAGGTATTCGGACTTTCGGGATAGTTCGTCACATTCATTTTAAATAAATAGCCAGCCAGTTCATTGTTTTTACTTACAAGTGATTGGTATCCATAGCTATTGACCATAGCTTCGGGCAACGTTACTTTATAACCCAAATGTTTCGAAACGAGTTCGTAATGTTTTTCAATTTTAGAGAAAACAGCTTTATTGAAATTCATCTGCTCGCCAATCGTAAGTTTCAATTGGTTGAAGGCAAAAATAAACCGAAGCCCATCATAAGTTGCAATTAGCGGAACGGAACCGTGACTGTCGTCTTTATAATATTTATATTGGTAATTTAAATGGGTTTTCTTATCGCCTAAAAAATCGTTTAAGTCCAGGATAGACCTGATATGTTTTGTCATTACGTTAGTGTCATTTCTAACTTTTACAAGATTCATATTCTCGTCCATAGTATTGGCAACTCCTAAGAATAAAGAGGTATTTACCAAATCCTTGGTTCTTAATTTTGCTTCGGTTTCTTTTAAAAAATTCTGACGATCCCACCACATACTAGGATCTATTGCAATATAGGAATTGAATAAAGCGGTATGATTGGTCAAAATATTCATTACGGTCAATCCTCCAAAAGAATGGCCTATTAAAGTTCTGTAAGGTGCGGTAGGGTATTTTGAGTCGATAAACGGAATTAATTCTTTTTCCAGAAAGGCTGCAAATTTTTCTCCTCCGCCTGATTGTTCACTTAAATCTTTGGTGACAAATGGCGGATCAATATCCGAATGTGTTGGTGTGAGATCTCTTCCTCTGTTCGTGTTTGGAATTCCCACTATAATCATT
The DNA here is from genome assembly GCF_001027725.1 of Flavobacterium sp. ABG. Classification (NCBI taxonomy): domain Bacteria; kingdom Pseudomonadati; phylum Bacteroidota; class Flavobacteriia; order Flavobacteriales; family Flavobacteriaceae; genus Flavobacterium; species Flavobacterium sp. ABG. The sequence goes on along the minus strand of NZ_LEKS01000020.1, from coordinate 72,784 downwards.
TCGGGGCAGAGCGTATTGCCATTCATTTCGCTTAATTGTTCCATCATTCCGACAACAGAACTAAAATGAACATCACCGTCTAACAAATACAATACGGGATATTTTTGCTTGGAAAAACCAGTCAACCGGGTACTTTTTGGAAGATGAATGAGTACTTTTCTGTTTTCGTTTAAAACCTTCGAAAAAACACTGTCGACAATTCCAATCTCAATTTTATTGTTTTTCTGAGCAAATCCAAAACTTGTTATCAGTATCAAAACACCAAAAAATAGTATTTTTTTAATTTTAACTGTTGCAAAATCCGTGGTTATCATACTTTTATACATTTGCTCTAAATTTAGAAAAAAATCACAAAAGTATGTACGATAAAGTATAGTTTTTATAACTATATAACTTTAGTATAATACCGCTCTAAATTATTGAGGCTAATTTTTTCTACTGCGTTATTATCTTTCCGGGCAATATTAATAAGCTTCAACGTAGTCTCCTCTTCATTTATAGAACATATCCAAATAGTACCATCTGACAGGATAATTGCCGAAAATAAAGAATCGTCCGCTTCATTTTCATAAAAAACTAAATCTTCGGATTTCACATATTTTTTAAGTTTTGTCTTTTTATCAAGTTCATTAAACAAAATACTTTTTTCATTTATTTCAAGTAACTCCGTGACCGTTCTGTTTTCATCTTCTACTGTTTTAACTGCCCAAGTTGGTTTATTTCCATCAAAACGCCAAGTACCAATTATTCTAGCCAATAAATCTTTCCTTAACATACTTTTTAAGACTGTTATCTTTTTCATCGCTTCTTTACCAACCTCATTTTCCGGGTATATTTTGCAGGCTATAGAAAACTCATCTAATGCTTTACTTAATTCGGCTTTTTTATAATATGAAATAGCCAAGTCGTATTTGTTTTTTTGAAAGGATGCTTTTGAAGCGTTCTGAGAAAAAATACTAGATGATACCAATAAAACGATAAGGACAAGGTAAGTTTTCATATTCATTTTGGTAAAATTAATTTCGTTTGTAAATCGCACAGAAACACAAATTAACAGGAAGTACTTTGCTTCTATTACACGGTCAAAAGTATTTACTGTTTCGACTTTAGCTAATCCAAAAAAGACTTTTAAATAACAATATAAGATTTTTAATACTTTACGATTCCGAATACAACACATATCGTAAGTTAAGTATTATGTTTTGATAAAAATCTACTTCTTTTTGATGATTTATTATGAATATTTTCGTAAGGAATTAATTTTTCATCAAGATTAAATACAACTTTATGTGAATTAAATATTAAAACACAGACATAAGTCACTACATATCAAAACAGTACAAACAACAAATAGTATTTCATCATTCTTCTGCATAAAAAAATGCCCCCGGAAAGTTTTTAACTTCCCGGGGGCAAACCCAAAATTAAGATTCTGTTTTATTAGCTTTTCCAAGCATTATTCTTCGGTGTGGCATCCATAAAAATACCTCCGTCAATCATTACCTGCTTGATTTGTTTTTTGTTTTTTAAAGCAATTGTAGCCGATTTTTGGTTCTTCTCCCAAATTGCCGGTGTTTGATGTACGGTTTCTTTTGTATCGTCTGTATAAACAATATTCACATCAAATGGAATCGCAAAACCTCCTATATTTTCTACCAAAATAGTTTCTGCATTAACACTTTTCACCGCAAGATCAATATGGTTATTGGTAAAAAACCAATTGTTAAAAAACCAGTTCAGATTCTTCCCTGAGGCACTATTCATCGAGTTAAAATAATCCCATGGAATTGGATGCTTTCCGTTCCAATTGTCCATATAAGCATGTAATGATTTTTTGAATAACGCATCTCCAAGCAAATCTTTTAGCGCAATATAAGAAAGCGAAGCCTTCCCATATGAATTATTACCATATCCGGCACCTGAAAGTTGCGATGACATAGAGATAATCGGCTGATCTTCTTCTGTTGACGGATCGCTTATGTACTGTTTTACTCTAAAATCTTTATAAAATTTATCAGCCGCTTCTTTACCATGTTCTGCAATTCCGATTAAATATTCAAAAGTAGTAGCCCAACCCTCGTCCATAAAAGCATAACGGGTTTCATTGATTCCCATGTAAAAAGGGAAATACGTATGAGCGACTTCATGGTCCTGAACCAATTGAGCAAACACAGGATCATTCATTTGTGAATCATTACACATCATTGGATATTCCATGTCTGCAAATCCCTGAAAAGCGGTCATTTTAGAAAAAGGATACGGAATTCCCGGCCAGTTGTTCGAAAACCAATCTAACGCGTATTGATTGTTTTTTACAGATACCACAAAATCGGTACCTTTAATATCATAGGCCGCCTGAACACTGGCACGACGGTTTGTTTTTTTGTCTACAACTACACTACTCGCATCCCATAAATAATGGTCACTCAAACCGAAACAAACATCAGAGATATTTTTGGCTTCAAATTTCCAGGTATTCCAGTCATTTTGTTTGGTTACGATACCACTTTTCATCTCCTGTTCGTTAGCAATATGAAGAACTTCATCTGCTACATATGATTTTTTCAGACGAGACGAAAATTCAGGTTGTAAAACCTCATCCGGATTTAGTAAATCTCCTGTTCCATACACTACATAATTCTTCGGTGCTTTTACAGAATAGGTATAATCATTAAAATCATTGTAAAATTCCTGACGATCGGTATGAGGCAATCTGTCCCATTTATTATAATCATCAAAAACCGTGACTCTCGGGTAGCTGTAAGCAACAAAGAATGTCGTATTGTCTATTTGTCCTTCTCTTCCGCTTTCTTTAGACAAAGGGTAATTCCAATCGATATTGATTGTTATTTTGCTATGAGGAAGCATCGCTTTTTTCATTTTTACATTTCCAACCGTTCCCCAGTTTCTTGCATTCTCATTATACACTTCTCCTTCGATTTTAAGAGAAGTAATGGTTAATCCGGCACTTAAAAAATCTTCACTTACGTCTCCGCCTCGTGGTGAAGATGGTTTATGAAGATTATTCACAAATCGGATTGGTAAATTTCTTAATGTATCGTTACTATTGTTTTCGTAAATGATGGTTTCGGTACCGCTGACTACCTTAGTATCAGCGTTAACAGTCAGTTCTATCGTGTACTTTCCATGATTTTGCCAGTATTTTTTTCCCGGTTTCCCATCCATAGAACGAGTACCGTTTTCATAAGCTTCTTTAATATTTCTGGGCATATAAAGCTTTTGCGAAAAGCCATATTGCGACAGAAACAGAAATCCTAAAAGCAATAATTGAAGCGAATTTTTTCTCATAAGTGGTTTTGATTTTTATTGATTGATTAATTGTCCTATCACATTAGTGGAAGATTTTATGTAAATGTTACATTGAAGCGTAAAGTTATACTTTTTGTATTTTAATTAAGTTAATTCTTATAATATTTTAATTATTGAATTATAAAAAAAACCGCCTTTTTCAAAAGCGAAAAAGACGGCAATCTAAAATTAATATATAACCTTTGAGCTACAAAATATAATCGGTATTGATAAAATTCGATTCTTTGCTGTTCAGCAATTCCTGCAAAATTTTATTGTTATAATCAATATCTTTTGAAGCTACAAATGTACGAATGGAGAAAGAACGCAAGGCATCCGGAATACTTAAAGTACCTACGGCAGAATCTTTGCGCCCTGTAAAAGGAAAGGCATCCGGTCCTCTTTGACAAGAACTGTTTAAGTTTACTCTGCAAACTAAATTGACCAAAGCATCGATAAGCGGTGCCAAAGTTTTAATATCTTTTCCGAATAAACTCACCTGCTGTCCGTAGTTGGATTCGGCCATATCTTTTAATGGTTCTCTGATATCTTTAAAAGAAATTATCGGAACCACAGGTCCAAATTGTTCTTCATGATACACACGCATTTGTTTGTTTACCGGAAATAAAACGGCCGGAAAAATATAATTGTCGGCATGTTTCCCTCCCTTTTCATTCAATATCGCTGCCCCTTTACTTTTTGCATCATCAATTAATCCCTGAATATAAGATGGTTTATCTGTTTCGGGAAGCGGAGTTAATGAAACTCCTTTTTCCCACGGATTTCCAAATAGTAAAGCATCCACTTTTTCAGAAAAACGTCTGTTAAATTCTTCACTGATCGATTCATGTACATACAATACCTTCAAGGCCGTACAACGCTGACCGTTAAAAGACAAACTTCCTACTATACATTCCTGGATAGCCAAATCTAAATCGGCATCCGGCAAGATAATCGCAGGGTTTTTGGCTTCCAAACCTAAAATCAAACGCAATCTGTTTTTATTTGGATGTTGATCTTGTAATGCAATAGCCGATTTACTGTTTCCGATTAGTGCTAAGACATCTACTTTACCTGATTTCATTATCGGTGAAGCTACTTCACGCCCTCTTCCGTAAACAATATTGATCACGCCTTTTGGAAAACTACTTCTAAAGGCTTCTAACAATGGCGAAATACACAAAACACCATGTTTAGCCGGTTTGAAAATTACGGCATTCCCCATAATCAAAGCGGGAATTAACAAAGAGAAAGTTTCGTTTAACGGATAATTATAAGGTCCAAGACACAGAACAACTCCCAACGGACCACGACGAATCATGGCATTCACGCCTTGTACTTTAGAAAAATGGGAGCTTCTTCCGTTTAGTTCTTTATAACTATCAATGGTATCGTAAATATATTCTACGGTTCGGTCAAATTCTTTTTGGGAGTCTCCTAAGGATTTTCCAATTTCCCACATTAAAAATTTCACTACTTCTTCTCGTGTCGCCTTCATTTGGGTCACGAAATTTTCCATACATTTAATACGATCGGCTACTTTCATCGTAGGCCACAAGCCCTGCCCCATATCATAAGCGGCAGTTGCGGCATCCACTACTTCGTGCGCCTCTTTTTCTCCCATAAAAGGAATAGATCCTAATAAAGTCGGTGTGTATTTTTCTGTAGATGAAATTGTGGAAAAAACAGGTGTGGTTTGCCCAGTCCAATGTTTTAATTCACCATTTACAAGATACGTATCTTGATTGATAAGGTTTTTAATCTGAAATTCTTCGGGTATTAAACTCATAATCTTGGTTATTTGTAATTTGGTTATTAATAGCATTCTAAAAGAAAAAAAGAGGCTTTTCGGCCTCTTTTTCTTTATTATTGTACAGTATCACCTTCCCAATCCAGGATACCACCAAGTAAATTATAGGCTTTTTCTATCCCTAATTCATTCATGATCTGGCATGCTTTGGCACTTCTGGCTCCGGAACGGCAATACACATAGTAGCTTTTATTTTTATCTAATTCTTCGATTTCGTAAATAAAACCTTGTCCTTTATTAATGTCAATATTTACAGCATTCTCGATATAGCCGTCATTAAATTCGTCTTCAGTTCTTACGTCAAGTATAACTGCATTCTCGTCAGCAGCTAGTTGAGCAACCCAATCTTCTTGTGATAAATTCATAATAAATGTGTTTTTTGTAAAATTACGACGTTTCTATTAATTAAAAACGTGCCAAATGCGATTTCGATTATTATTCTCAGAAAACGTTTTAGAGAAAGGATTATAATCAGTATTTTACAAAAATACTCACTATTTTTAAAAATTCAGTCTATAAAATCGATAGAAAATAGGATTTTTTCATTTGCATAAAAGAGGTCTTAAAAACAATTTTCTGACAACTAATCCCATTTCAATCTGCTATCTTTGTAAAAAAATATCGTTTTTAAGTTCTTTTTGACAATAAAAATAAAATCCAAACACATTAAAACATCTGTTTGAAATAGTAAAAAAAGAGCCAAAAACAGTTCCTATAGCACTACACTTGACGCTATCTTTTTATACAAAATGAAATGACTTTCATCACGATCATAAAAACGATATCCCCGGTGTTTAAAAAATAAGACATGCAAAATCCATTAAAAAATATCTTCCCCAATTTCTCCGATGAACTTATCGCTACTATTGAAGAGAATGCAAGTGCGCAGGATTTCGAAGCCGGGACAATCTTAATGCGAACGGGACAATACATTAAAAACACGGTTTTGATTACCAAAGGAAAAATCAAAATTTATCGTGAGGGTGAAGATGGTGGGGAATTTTTAATGTACTATCTACAACCCGGACAAGCCTGTGCCATCTCGATGATTTGTACCGCCAAAAGCGAAAAAAGCCAGATTATGGCCAAAGTAGTAGAAGATGTTTCCGTCATGATGATCCCCCTTCAAATGATGGACAAATGGATGATGGAACACCGGTCCTGGTACGAATTTGTCATAGACACTTACAGAAGTCGTTTTGAAGAGGTCCTTGAAGTAGTAGATAATATCGCCTTCCGTTCTATGGATGAGCGTTTGGAATTTTATCTAAAAAGACATTCTGATGCCTGTGGCTGCACTGAAGTTAAATTATCACATCAGGAAATTGCGACAGAGTTAAATACCTCCAGAGAAGTGGTTTCAAGATTACTCAAAAAAATGGAGCAGCGTGGTTTGGTTAAATTAAACCGGAATCAGATTGAGCTTTTGAAATAGAATTGTTTAACACGGATTACACTAATTTTTACGAATTGTTTTTCTTGCTTTTGCGGCTAAAAAATTTGTGCCAATTCGTGTAATTTGTGGCGGTAAAAAATGCTTAACACGGATTACACTAATTTTCACGGATTGTTTTTTCTTGCTTTTGCGGCTAAAAAATTTGTGCCAATTCGTGTAATTCGTGGCGGTAAAAAATGCTTAACACGGATTACACTAATTTTCACAGATTGTTTTTTTCTTGCTTTTGCGGCTAAAAAAATTTGTGCCAATTCGTGTAATTCGTGTTAACAAAAAAATATCTGCCACAGATTAAATTGATTTTCACGGATTATTTTTTTTCTTCCCTTTTGCGGCTAAAAAATTTGTGTCAATTCGTGTAATTCGTGTTAATAAAAAAATACTTGCCACAGATTAAATTGATTTTCACGGATTGTTTTCTTTCTTCCCTTTTGCGGTTAAAAAATTTGTGTCAATTCGTGTAATTCGTGTTAACAAAAAATCATTCTAATCATTTTAATCTGTGGCAAAAAAAACGCTTATGTGATAAATGTTACTGTAGATTCCCCCCAAACAAAGCACCTTTGCATAAAAATACAATCAATGGAATATTTCGGTTATTTTGCTTCGATTATCATAGGAATCTCACTTGGCTTAATTGGCGGCGGCGGATCTATCCTTACTATTCCGATTTTAGTGTATTTGTTTCGGGTAAATCCAGAACAGGCTACTTCGTATTCCTTATTCATCGTTGGGTTAACCGCTTTATTTGGAAGCTATAGCCATTATAAAATGGGGAATCTAAAACTGAAGTCCGCTTTGTATTTTGCGATTCCGTCGGTGATTTCGATCTTGATAATTCGGGAAGTTATTTTTCCTCAAATTGCTCAAACCTTATTTTCGGTGGCTTCGTATACTGTTTCAAAGGATTTTCTCATTATGATTATCTTTTCGGCATTGATGATTACAGCGGCCATCTCGATGATCAAAAAAAACAAACCCGAAATAAAAGGAGTCGAAACCAACTATCCACAACTAAGTCTAATTGGTTTTCTAGTCGGAATTGTAACCGGATTCCTTGGAGCCGGCGGCGGATTTTTAATTATTCCTGCTTTGCTTTTCTTCGCCAATTTACCCATGAAACAAGCCGTTGGGACTTCTTTATTAATCATCACAATTAATTCTTGTATTGGTTTTGGAGGTGATTTATACATTGGGACTCCAATCAACTACACATTTCTATTAAGCGTATCTGCAATGGCGCTTATCGGAATGGTAATCGGCAGTCAGCTTTCTAAAAAAATTGATGGAGCCAAACTCAAACCAATTTTTGGATGGTTTGTTTTGGTAATGGGGGTATATATTATTACTAAGGAGGTTTTGTTTTAACTTTATTGTTTCACGCAGATTTGGCAGATAAAGCTGATTTATTTAAACATTTTTAATCTAGTTTCGCATATAGAGTAGTCTTTGTCGCAGTTTTAAACTTGACAAAGATGAAACTAAAAAATCCGTTTATTTCTCAAAATAAACGGATTTGTATATTTTGGGCGTTTCCTCCGGCCGGGCTATCCACTTGTATCTTTTGCTTTTTAAAGAAAAAAGCAAAAGGATACCGCTCCTATCCCTAACGCAATCTCGGGTAAAATGAAATTCTAATTTTATAAATTCTAATGCTCCCCATACCCAATATCATCCATCTTCCCGCTAAAAACACGGTATTGAATAATAAAATAAATAATCACCAAAAATAAAGCAACAAAAAACCAGCTCATCCCTACAGACAAACCATATTCTCCGGCAGCGGTATTATAAATCGTCAATGATGGATTGACTTTATTGGTTGAAGGCAAAACATTTGGAAAAATCGAAACGGCTGTCGAAGCAAACCCGCCTACCAAAAACAAGGTTGAAAATATAAAACCGTGTCCGTCTTTTTTATATGAACGGACTTTAAACAAACCTATAATTCCAACAAAAGTCATTAGAGGAAAAAACCAGAGAATCGGATTTTCTATAAAATTATGAAACGGTTTTGGCTCAATAAAATGCCAGATTTGCAATGAAATAAAAACCAAAATCAACAAGACGATATTCAGTTTAAAAACTACATTTTTGAGCTGTGTATTTAAGGATGAATTCGTTTTGTAAATAATCCAATTGGCACCATGAATTGTTAAAGCCACTACACTTACAATACCGAGAAACAAGGTAAACCAATCTATAATTCCCAACTCATTGGCTTGTGGACTAAAAGTAGGATTCCACAAAGGCAAAAAGAAATAATGGGCTTCCTGAGTAGAAACGCCATTGGTTACCATTCCTAAATTAACACCGCGAACGATATTCCCTAAAGCGATTCCGAAAAACAAAGCCAAAAGCAAACTGGCAATGCCAAACGCTTTATCCCAAATGGTCTCCCACATCGGATGGTGTACTTGTCCACGCATTTCTAAACCAATCGCGCGAAAAATCAACAACCACAAAATCATGATTAAAGGCAGGTAAAATCCGCTAAAAGAAGAAGCGTATAAGGTCGGAAACGCAAAAAACAAAACTCCTCCGGCTGCAATAATCCAAACTTCATTCGCATCCCAAAACGGACCGATGGCGCTTGTAATTGCTTTTTTATCTTTTTCTGTTTTAGCAAAAAACAAATGAATGATTCCTGCTCCAAAATCATAACCGTCCAAAACAATATAAACGGCCAGAATTCCCATTAAAACGACGTACCAAAAAAATTCCATACTTATTTATTTTCAGTTAAAGCTTCATTGTGAGGCCCTTTGTTGATAATTTTCCCAATCAATAATAAAAACAACATTCCGAGTAAAAGGTATAGTCCGATAAAACCTAATAACGTAAACAAAGTATTTCCGGAAGAAACCGTTGGTGAGGCACCTTCGGCAGTTCGCAATAAATTATAAACCAACCACGGCTGTCTTCCTAACTCGGCGGTATACCAGCCTGTTGTGTTGGCTATATACGGAAACGGCATCATAAAAAGCAAGGACCATAAAATCCATTTGGTCTCAAATAATTTCCCTCGGATAAGTTGAAAAAGCGCACAAAGCATTAAACCAATAAACAAGGTTCCGAGTCCAACCATAATATGATAGGCATAATACAACCCTGAAATATTGGTTGGATGTACATCTTCTTCAAACTGATCTAAGCCTTTTATTTCTTCATGCCAGCTTCCATAAGTCAGGAAACTCAGAATATTGGGAACTGCGATTTTATTGTCCAGTTTTTTGTCTTTAACATCGGGCTGACCAATTAAAACGATTTCAGAACCTTCTTTTTCGGTATGAAAAATTCCTTCCATAGCAGCGAAGGTTACCGGTTGGTACTTTACTACATTTTTCGCCAGTAAATCTCCCGTAGGAACGGCAACAATCATACTTGAAATCAATCCGAAAATAACGCCTGTTTTAAGAAACAATTTTCCAAAAACAACATTCTTTTTACTCAAGATATAAAATGCGCCTATTCCGGCAACGACAAACGAACTGGTAACCAATGAAGCGGCCTGATTGTGCAAATAAGAAGGCCATAACCAAGGGTTTAAGAACAAGGCCTGAAAGTTATTCAATACAAATTTTCCGTTTTCGAGAATTTCATATCCAACCGGGTTCTGCATCCACGAATGGGTGGCTATAATTAAAAATCCGCTTGCCCACGAACCAATGCAAATCAGTAATCCGGTGACAAAATGCCATTTATGTCCAAGGAGTTTTTCTCCGAATAAAAACAAACCTAAAAAAGAAGATTCTAAGAAAAAGGAAAACATTCCTTCCATGGCCAGAGTCTGACCGATAATTCCTCCTGTTAATTCGGAGAATTTAGCCCAGTTGGTTCCAAATTGAAACTCCATCGGGATTCCGGTAACCACACCCATTGCAAAATTTAGGGCGAAGATTCTCATCCAAAAATGGGTGGCGTGATTGTATTGTTCGTTTTGGGTTTTTAAATATTTCCATTTGAAATAAACAATGATCAGCGAAAGACCCATTGTAAGTTGCGGAAAAAGATAGTGAAAGGTAATAGTGAAAGCGAATTGCATTCGGTCATAAAAAAGCATTTCTTCCATGAGTGGTAATTTAATTATGAAGTCCCACAAATTTACCTATTAAAACCCGAAATCAGGGGCTTAAAAAAAAGTTTATCGTTTGATATTTAGTAAACTTTTCGGTACTTTTAGAGGGCTTACTTTTTTTAAACCATATGAGTGATGTAAGTTCATTTTAACGTTATGCTTTAACTTAATATTTATTTACATCATTTGTTTTTTTTTAACCATATAAGTGATATAAGTTCATTTTAACGTTATGCTTTCACTTAATATTTACTTACATCATTTGTTTTTTTAAACCATATAAGTGATGTAAGTTCATTTTAACGTTATGCTTTCACTTAATATTTACTTACATCATTTGTTTTTTTAACCATATAAGTGATGTAAGTTCATTTTAACGTTATGTTTTCACTTAATATTTATTTACATCATTTGTTTTTTTAACCATATAAGTAATGTAAGTTCATTTTAGCGTTATGCTTTAACTTAAATATTTACTTGCATCACTTGTTTTTTAACCATATAAGTGATGTAAGTTCATTTAGCGTTATGCTTTCACTTAAATATTTACTTGCATCACTTGTTTTTTAACCATATAAGTGATGTAAGTTCATTTAGCGTTATGCTTTCACTTAATATTTACTTATATCACTTATATGGTGAAAATATTTTCGTTACTCCTCCTTTAAAATTCCTTTTGCAACACTTTCGTTTATTAATCCTTCTGCGAAGTTCCATAAAGTGGCGGAACCTTCTTTTATGACGCTCTTTTTTTCATAAACCGTTTTGTATTTTACGCCGTATTCTTTCCAGGTTCCTCCGTTGTTGGACGTATTTTGCAATAAGGGTTCTAGTCGGTCCATTGATTTTGCAAACTTGGCTTCATTGGTTTCTCCGGCTTCAAATTCTTCCCAGATGGTAATTAATTCATCGGCCTGTTTTTGGGGGAGTAAACCAAAAATGCGATTCGCTGCCAAACGTTCAGCCACCGTATTATCATGATTGAGTTGTGTGTCATAAAGAAAAATATCTCCGGCATCGATTTCTACAATGTCATGTATCAGAACCATTTTTACCACTTTCAAAACATCAATCGGCTCATTAGAATGTTCTGCCAGAACTAGCGCCATTAAAGCCAGATGCCAGCTATGCTCCGCATCGTTTTCATTTCGATCACTATTAAACAGCTTCGTTTTTCGCTGAATGTATTTTACTTTATCAATCTCTTTTATAAAAGCAATCTGATTTAACAAGTCTTCTGTGTTCATAATATCTATTTTTCGTCGTGCTGTAAATTTACAAAATGCGGGATCGTTAATCAAATTACATTCTTTTGATTTTAAAGCTTTAGCAGATTTATTTTTTTTCGTATTTGCACAAAAAACAAATTTCTGTAACATTAGTCACTTATTTTCCAAAAAAACAAAGTTACCTTTGTGCCACATTATTTTAGATTGCATATCATGAAAATAGAACAAATTTACACCGGATGTTTAGCACAAGGTGCCTACTATATCACTTCAAATGGCGAAGCGGCCATTATTGATCCGCTTAGAGAAATTCAGCCTTATTTAGATCGTTTGGAACGCGATGGAGTAAAACTGAAATATATTTTTGAAACTCATTTTCATGCTGATTTTGTTTCAGGTCACGTTGACTTAAGCAAAGAAACGCAAGCTCCTATTGTTTATGGACCAAATGCGGTATGTGAATTTGATTGCATTTCTGCAAAAGACGGACAAGAATTTAAAATCGGAACTACTACTATAAAAGTGTTACATACTCCGGGTCATACGATGGAAAGCACCACGTATTTGTTAATTGATGAAAACGGAAAAGATCATGCAATTTTCTCTGGAGATACTTTATTTATCGGAGATGTCGGGCGACCGGATTTAGCACAAAAAGCGGCCGGAATGACACAGGATCAATTGGCCGGAATTTTGTTTCATTCGCTAAGAGATAAAATCATGACGCTGGCAGATGATGTTATTGTATATCCCGCACATGGTGCCGGAAGTGCTTGTGGTAAAAACATGAGTAAAGAAACTGTTTCTACGATTGGAAATCAAAAAGCAACCAATTATGCTTTGCGCGCCAATATGACGGAAACAGAATTCATTACTGAGGTAACGGATGGATTATTGCCTCCACCCGCCTATTTTAGTATGAATGTTGCTATGAATAAAAATGGCTACGAAAGCTTTGAGTCAGTTTTGAATAACGGAATGAAAGCAATAAACCCAAAAGAATTTGAGGCTGTTGCCGAAGAAACCGGGGCTTTAATTCTGGACACCAGAAGTGCTGCTGATTTCAGCAAAGGATTTATTCCACAGTCTATTAATATCGGAATCAATGGTGATTTTGCTCCTTGGGTTGGAACTTTAATTGCCAATGTAAAACAACCTATTATATTGGTTACCGAAAAAGGATTAGAAGAAGAAACCGTAACCCGTTTAAGCCGTGTTGGTTTTGATACTATTATAGGTCATCTGGAAGGCAGTTTTGAAGCCTGGCAAAATGCCGGTTTCGAAGTAGATACTGTGAACCGAATTACTGCAGCTCAATTTGCAAGCGAGTTTAATATTGCGGAAGACAAAGTAATCGACATCCGTAAAGAAACAGAATACGCTGCTGAACATATTGAAGATGCCTACAGCAAACCACTTGCTTATATTAATGACTGGGTAAAAGACATTAATCCGAATGAGCATTTTTACCTGCATTGTGCCGGAGGTTATCGCAGTATGATTGCGGCTTCGATTTTGCAGGCACGTGGTTTTAGAAACTTTTCCGAAGTTGAAGGTGGTTTTGGAGCAATTTCTAAAACTGAAATCCCAAAATCGGATTTTATTTGTCAAAGTAAAGTACTATAATAATTGAAGGAGCTAAGACTCTGAGTTACTTAGTTTCTAAGATTTTGTACTTAGAAATTTTTAACTTAGAACCTCAGCCACTTAGTAACTCAGAAACTCAAAAAAATCATGCTCGAAATTATACAACAACCTTGGCCTTGGTACGTTGCAGGCCCTTTAATAGGATTAACGGTTCCTATATTATTAATCATCGGAAATAAATCTTTCGGAATCAGTTCATCGTTGCGACATATTTGCGCGGCTTGTATTCCTGCCAATATTTCTTTTTTTAAGTACGATTGGAAAAAAGAAAGCTGGAATTTATTGTTCGTTTTCGGAATATTTTTAGGCGGTATCCTTGCAACAGCATTTTTATCAAATCCAAATGCGGTTCAAATTACTCCTGAACTTTCAGAGCAGTTAGCCACTTATGGTATTACAGATCATTCGGGTTTATTGCCTGCACAGCTTTTTTCGTGGGAAAGTTTGTTCACACTTCGTGGATTTATCATGATTGTAGTGGGTGGATTTTTAGTTGGTTTCGGAACGCGTTATGCGGGCGGATGCACGAGTGGTCATGCCATTATGGGAATTTCAAATTTACAATGGCCTTCTTTAGTTGCCACAATCTGTTTTATGGTTGGTGGTTTTGCTATGGCCAATTTGATTCTTCCTTATATTCTTTCACTTTAATATTTTTAAAATGACACATTCAAATCTAGAAAATAAAAATACCGATACAGAAGGAATCAACGGAAGTCAATTGAAAGATTCTGCATTCTCCAATCTAAAATACCTGATCGTTGGAATCTTTTTTGGAATTGTATTCGTAAAGGCTGAAATCATCAGCTGGTACCGTATTCAGGAAATGTTTCAGTTACAATCTTTCTTTATGTACGGCGTAATCGGAAGTGCCGTTATGGTTGGTATTATATCTGTATGGTTGATTAAAAAATTCGATATCAAAACCATTCAAGGCGAAAAAATAGAAATTCAACCCAAAACATTCAACAAAGGACAAATTTATGGTGGCCTCTTGTTTGGTTTCGGATGGGCTATTACCGGTGCTTGTCCAGGCCCTCTTTTTGCGCAAATTGGTACAGGAGTTACTGTAATTGTGGTTACTTTGGTTAGCGCCATTGCAGGAACCTGGGTTTATGGGTTGTTAAAGGACAAACTTCCTCATTAAATTTTTTATTTATATTTAAATTTATATTTAAACCTGACAGGTTTTAAAAACCTGTCAGGTTTGTTTAATAGTTACGAAACAAATACCCCGATCGTTTAAAAAGCGCTCGGGGTATTTGTTTTACTTTATATAAAAAAAAACAATTAAATAACACCAATACAACACTTTAAACCATAAAAACAACTTACATTTATTCCGGTATTCAAAATTTAAAACTTACTTCTAAACCAACCCTTTAATAAAATTAACTAAAAATTAACACAACACTTGTATATACAACTATTAAAAGATATACATTTGTATATACAAATTATACACTTACGACTATGACGATTGAAGAGGTTATTAAAAGTACAGTTAAGATGGATAATGCGAGAAAGGTTATTCTGAATATTATGTACACGCAAAATGTGATTCAGGATCATTTTAATGAAATATTAAAGCCATATGATCTGTCAGGAGAACAATATAACGTGTTGCGCATACTAAGAGGGCAAAAAGGAAATCCCGCTAATATGTGTGTGATCCAAGAGCGTATGCTGGCCAAAACCAGTAACACCACCCGTCTGGTAGACAAATTGTTACTAAAAGAACTGGTAACAAGAAATGTTTGCCCGAACAACCGAAGAAAAATAGAAGTTTTAATTACCCAAAAGGGATTAGATACATTAAAAGAGCTAGATCCGAAAGTAGACAACCACGAGCAGACGTTTGCTCAGAATGTGGAGCCGGAAGAATTAGAATTATTAAATCAATTATTAGAAAAATACCGCAATCAACACAATTAATATTATGAGCACTTTCTTAGAAAATCAAAATTGGAGATATGCAACGAAACAATTTGATGCAACCAAAAAAATAGCAGAAACAGATTTAAATACCCTAAAAGAAGCCGTTAGACTAAGTGCCTCTTCTTACGGATTACAACCTTATAAAGTAGTAATCATTGAAAATCCGGAATTAAGAGAGCAATTAAAAGGAGTCGCTTTCGGGCAAACTCAAATTACAGATGCTTCTCACCTATTTATTTTTGCAAATGATACCAATACAGGAGCAGAATCAGTAGACAATTATATCAACACCATCAGTGAAACAAGAGGTGTTCCTACCGATGCATTAGCCGGATTTAGTGATATGATGAAAGGAGCAATCTCCAGATTACCTCAAGAAGCCAAAAACAACTGGACTTCAAAACAAACTTATCTTGCTTTAGGAAACTTACTGAACGCTGCAGCTGAATTGAAAATTGACGCTACGCCAATGGAAGGTTTTAATGCAACTGCTGTCAATGAAATCTTAGGATTTGACAAATTGGGTCTAAATGCATCTGTAATTGCAACTGTAGGCTACAGACACGATGAAGACAGCACACAGCATTACAAAAAAGTTCGAAAATCAAACGAAGAATTATTTATTACACTTTAATTATTAATAACAATCAAAATCCATTTTAACAAATGAAAAATTTAAAGACAATTGCAATAGCATTATTCGTAGCAGTAGCTAGCGTTTCAGTAAACGCACAAACTAAGAAAATCGACGTAAAAGCGTCTACTATCAAATGGGTAGGTAAAAAAGTAACAGGAGAGCACTCTGGAACAGTAAACTTTAAAGAAGGTGCTGTTGTTTTAAAAGGGAAAAAACTAGTTGGTGGTAGCTTTACTGTTGATATGAATTCATTAACTGCAACTGATATTACAGGAGAATACCAAGGAAAATTAAACGGTCACTTAAAAGCGGATGATTTCTTTGGAACTGCAAAATTCCCAACTGCAAAATTAGTTTTCAAAACTGTAGCGGCTAAAGCAACTGACGTTTATACTGTAACGGCTGATTTAACAATAAAAGGAATCACTAAACCGGTAACTTTTGATATTACTGTAGCAGGAAACACTGCAACTACTGCATTCAAAGTAGACAGAACTAAATACGATATCAAATACAATTCTGGTAACTTCTTCGAAAACTTAGGAGACAAAACGATCAATGACGATTTCGAATTGACTGTAGCTTTAAAATTCTAATATTTCAGATATACTAATTCAGAAATGCCGGTGGCCTCAATAGTTTGTACTATTGGGGCTACTTTTTTTTATTCTATTTCCAAAAAAATAACGTTCTTAATAGTAATGTAACACTTTGGTAATATCCATCAGGGCGTTGATTAACATTGGCCTTCTACTTTTGAGCAAATTAAAAAAATCAAAAACTAGAAATCAAATAGTTATGAAAACAAAAGTATGCCTTGTCATTATTACCCTTATCAGCACTTTTATTTTACACGCACAACAACAGCAAAAAGGAATTATTGGTACTACAAACTGGATGAACAATTGGACTAATTTTAAGCCTTTCGCTAACGAATATAATGAAGCTACCAACATCATTGCCGGAACCATAAACAAGGACACCAAACTACTAAAACGCAATACGTATCAATTAGTGGGTGTCGTTTACGTTACCAATAATGCGACCTTAACCATAGAACCCGGAACTGTAATCCGTGGAGACGATAAAACCTGCGGAACTCTTGTAATCACCAATGGTTCTAAAATTATGGCCGAAGGTTTAGAAACTGATCCGATCATTTTTACTTCAAACAAAGAAAAAACAGAAAGACGTCCGGGCGATTGGGGCGGAATAATTGTTTTAGGAAAAGCTCCTATCAATACGCTTGGTGGTTTACATACTTTGCCTTTTGATTTGGAACCTCTTTTGAACCATTACGGAGGTCCTGATGCTGAAGATAATTCGGGGATTTTAAAATACATACGAATTGAATATGCCGGAAGAAAACTGAGCGCCCTTAAAGAACTTAACGGTCTTTCTTTAGCCGGAGTTGGAAGAAAAACGGTTCTTAACAACATTCAGATTAGCTATTCAAATGATGATTCTTTCGAATGTTATGGTGGCGATTTAAACCTTTCCAATCTGATTTCTTACCGAACTACCGATGATGATTTTGATTTTACGCAAGGTGCTCAAATCAACATTAGCAACAGTATCGCGATTCGCCACCCTTTTTCTTCAGACGTTTCAGGATCAAGATGTTTTGAAGTAGACTCTTACGATAAAATCCAAAACACAGATATGAGCAAAAAACTGACTCATATCAATGCCAGCAACATTACACTGGTCAATCTGGAAGAAAACAATCAGGGGTTAGTCAGAGAATCCATTTATATAAAAGAAAACACCTTTTTTTAACCTAACCAATAGTATTGTTTCGGGCTTCTCCCCTTTTGTATTATTAGAAGAAAATATCGGAAACGGTACTGTAAATTTATCCAAAATCACCTTCAAAAGTATAATAGCGAACAATTGTAATGGCGGAGTTACCAGTGAATCCAGTGGTACTAATGCGTCACTTCAAAATTGGTACGACCAACCGGAATTTGCTATCGGATACTCTAAACTAAAAAACAGCGAACTGTTTACAACGCCCAATATCAAAGGGAATCCTGACTTTAGAGCCAACGTAAACAACACAATTGCAATTGGAAATTAGACACTTAAAAACCATTTAATATTTTAAAATTTAACAAATTTCTAAATTTAGAAAAGTTTTTTTTGAAATTTTATGTGTTCTAATTCAAATTACATTTATATCTTTGTCACAACAAAAAAAGAAATGAGAACAATTTTAAACAATACTTGGTGGTGGAAGAATTTACGTCAAACGTCGTGAACGAAGCTTCCTATGGTACTTTAAAAACTATAAATATAAAAGGCTTGTCATGACGACAAGCCTTTTTTTTTTGGTAAAAATCGAACTTAAAAAATAATATCAACTACAAAAACTAAATACATTGAAACCTTTTATACTCAACACACACTACAAACAAATTCTGGCCGATACCATTACGCCGGTAAGTATCTATTTTAAAATCAGAGATAAATTCCCAAACAGTCTGTTATTGGAAAGTAGTGATTATCATGGAAATGACAACAGTTTCTCCTACGTTTGCTGCAATCCGATTGCGACCATCAAAATCGAAAACGAAATCATTTCAAAAACATTTCCTGACGGAACATCAGAAACAATTTCAATTGATAGTTCGACGAATATTCCGGAAATAATTCAGGAATTTTCAAAGCAGTTTAAATCAGAGAAAAACGATTTTAAATTCATCAATAATGGTTTGTTCGGATACATTTCTTATGATGCCGTTCGTTATTTCGAAAAAGTTTCCATTGCCAAAAAAGACAATGCAACTTCAATTCCCGATGTATTCTATGCCGTTTATCAGAACATTATCGCCATTAACCACTTCAAAAATGAAGCTTATATATTTTGCCACAGCGTAGACGACAAAAACAACATTTCTGAAATTGAACAATTACTGCAATCCAGAAATATAGCTTCTTATAAATTCACCAAAGAAGGAGAAGGATATTCAAATTTAACTGACGAAGAATTCAAACATAATGTGGCTTTAGCCAAAAAACATTGTTTCCGTGGTGATGTATTTCAACTGGTTTTATCTCGTCGTTTTACACAGGGTTTCAAAGGAGATGAATTTAATGTTTACAGAGCTTTACGCAGTATAAACCCCTCTCCGTATTTGTTCTTTTTTGATTATGGTGATTTCAAAATATTTGGTTCTTCACCTGAGGCGCAAATCATCGTAAAAAACCGAAAAGCCGAAATTCATCCAATCGCCGGAACCTTCAAAAGAACCGGAAATGATGAACGCGATGCCCTTTTGGCCAAAGAACTTTCTGAAGATAAAAAAGAAAACAGTGAACACGTAATGTTGGTTGATTTAGCTCGAAATGATTTAAGCCGAAATGGTCACGATGTCAACGTAGAGAAATACAGAGAGGTTCAGTTCTTTTCTCATGTCATTCATTTGGTTTCAAAAGTTACCGGGCATTTACATGAAAAAGCCACCACTATGCAGGTTGTCGCAGATACTTTCCCTGCCGGAACTTTAAGCGGAGCGCCAAAACACAGAGCCATACAACTGATTGAAAATTACGAAAAAACCAATCGTAACTTTTACGGAGGCGCCATTGGCTTCATGGACTTTGAAGGCAATTTTAATCACGCCATCATGATTCGAACTTTCCTCAGTAAAAATCACCAATTGCATTGTCAAGCCGGAGCCGGAATTGTAGCCAGCTCAGACGAAGAAAGCGAAATGCAAGAGGTCTACAACAAACTAAAAGCACTGAATACGGCCTTGGAAATGGCGGAGAAAATTTGATAGTAATTAGTGCTCAGGCTCAGTCGCAGTCGCAGTTCTCAGAACGTGAAACTTGAAACTTGAAACCTGAAACTTGAAACAAAAAAAACCAACCCATAAAAACCACAACATAAAAATGAAAAAAACAATATCCTTCTTAGTACTATTAATCACAATTTCAGCCTGTAATTCAGATAAAAAACAAAACTTGATTGAAGGAACCTGGCGTTTAATATCCGCCGAAACGACAGAAAAGGATTCTACTTTTTCTACTTTCAATTCAAAAACAAAAATGATTAAAATTATAAACGGTTCGCACTTTGCTTTTTTTAATCATGATTTAAATAATGGGAAAGATTCAACCGCGGCAGTGTTTTTTGGAGGAGGCGGAAAATATACTTTAAAGGATAGTGTTTACACTGAAAACTTGGAATATTTCAATAACCGTCAGTGGGAAAACAACAAATTTGAGTTTGTGGTAAAAGTTAAAAACGATACCCTGATTCAAAAAGGAATTGAGAAAATAGAAAAATTAGGAGTTGATCGTGTTATTGTAGAGAAATACGTTCGAGAGAGATAAAAAAAGTTTCACGTTTTTCTTGTTTCACGTTTCAAGTTGTTGGAACGTGAAACCTGAAACAGAACAAAAAAAGTTTCATGTTTTCCTTGTTTCAAGTTGTTGGAACGTGAAACTTGAAACTTGAAACCTGAAACAAAAACAAAAAACAAAAAAGACATCATGAAAAAAATATTAGTTATAGACAATTACGATAGTTTCACTTACAACCTTGTGCACTATCTGGAAGATTTAAATTGCGAAGTTACCGTATACAGAAACGACGAATTTGATATCGATGAGATCAGTTTTTTTGATAAAATTTTACTTTCTCCGGGGCCTGGAATTCCGGATGAAGCAGGATTATTAAAAGCCGTGATTCAAAAATACGGAGCAACCAAAAGCATTTTAGGCGTTTGTTTAGGACAGCAAGCTATTGGAGAAGTTTTTGGAGGAACACTTTCTAACCTTGACAAAGTATATCACGGTGTTGCCACAAATGTCAAAACGGTGGTTTCTGATGAAATTTTGTTTGAAGGTTTGGGTAGTGAATTTGAAGTAGGGCGTTACCATTCATGGGTTGTTGATGCCAATCTACCGGAAGTTTTAGAAGCCACTTCAATCGATGAAAACGGACAAATCATGTCGCTAAGACATAAAACTTTTGATGTAAGAGGTGTTCAGTTTCATCCCGAAAGTGTGTTAACACCAAACGGAAAAAGGATTTTGGAGAATTGGATAAAGGGGTAGTGGCATTTTTTTTGTTTCAAGTTTCAAGTTTCAGGTTATTGGAACGTGAAACCTGAAACTTGAAACTTGAAACCTGAAACAAAACCTCAGAAACTCAGTATCTCAGTATCTCAGAACCTTAGCAACTTAAAAAAAAATGAGCATAGAAATTTTAGCAACCAAAGAAATCAGAATCGAAGATATATTGCCGCTTTACGAAGCGAACGAATGGAGTTCGGCCAGTAAACCTAATGAATTATACAACGGTCTTTTAAATTCCGAAACTTTGATAACCGCTTGGGAAGGAAAAAAACTGGTTGGACTTGGAAATGCCATTTCTGATGGACATTTAACAGTTTATTACCCACACTTACTAATACTTCCCGAATATCAGGGCAAAGGAATTGGAAAGATGATTTTAGATAAACTACAAGAGAAATACCGTCATTTTCACATGCAAATGCTAACAGCAGACGGAAGATCGGTTGATTTTTATAAAAAGAACGGATTTGAACGCGCCGGAAAAACAGAACCGATGTGGATTTATCAAGGAAATGAACATTGACAGGTTTCAGTCGCAGTATTCAGTCTCAGCAGAACCTGAAACCTGAAACTTGAAACCTAAAACTTGAAACTTGAAACTTAAAAAAAAAACCTCAGAACCTCAGCATCTCAAAACCTTAGCAACTTAAAAAAAAATGAAAAATATACTAAATAAACTAATCAATCACGAAGTACTTTCTAAAGAGGAAGCAAAAAACGTATTGATTAATATCTCAAGCGGGGCGTATAATCCGAGTCAGATTTCGGCATTCCTTACCGTGTTTATGATGAGAAGTATCACGATTGAAGAGCTTTCGGGTTTTCGTGAAGCTTTATTGGAGTTATGTATTAAAGTAGATTTATCTGCCTACAACGCCATCGATTTATGTGGTACGGGAGGTGACGGAAAAGATACTTTCAATATTTCTACTTTGGCATCTTTTGTCGCGGCAGGAGCTGGAATAAAAGTAGCCAAACACGGAAATTATGGTGTTTCTTCTATTTCCGGATCAAGCAATGTGATGGAGAAAATGGGAGTTAAATTTAGCAGCGATCCCGATTTTTTAGAAAAATGTATCGATCAGGCGGGAATTTGTGTTTTACATGCCCCTTTGTTTCACCCTGCAATGAAAAATGTCGGGCCGATACGAAAAGAACTGGCTGTAAAAACCTTCTTCAATATGTTAGGACCAATGGTAAACCCATCGTTTCCTAAAAACCAGTTGGTTGGCGTTTTCAATTTAGAATTAGCCAGAATGTATGCCTATTTATACCAAAATACCGATGTAAATTTTACGATTTTACATTCGCTTGACGGTTATGATGAAATCTCTTTAACCGGTCCAACAAAAATCATTACCAGTGACATGGAAGGCATGCTAAAACCAGAAGATTTTAAAGTTCGTCTTTTATCACAAAGAGAGATTGAAGGTGGCAGAACAATAGAAGAATCTGCAGATATGTTTACCAATATCATTTCAGGAAAAGGAAGTGAAGCGCAGAATAATGTTGTTTGTGCGAATGCCGCAATGGCCATTGCAACCGTAACAAAATGCTCTGCGAAAGAAGGTTTTAAACAAGCCAAAGAAAGTTTATTCTCCGGAAAAGGATTAAAAGCACTAAAAAAATTACAAGAATTAAGTAAGTAAAAAAAATATAGTTTCAAGTTTTTTTGTTTCAGGTTTCATGTTGTTGAAACGTTAAACCTGAAACTTGAAACGTTAAACCTGAAACCTGAACCCCGAAACAAACAACAATGAATATACTTGATAAAATAATATTCGACAAACAACGAGAAGTTGTTCTTAAAAAGGCAATTATTCCAGTTTCTCAATTGGAGAGCTCTGTTTTTTTTGAAAGACAAACGATTTCTTTAAGTCAAAAGTTACAGCAAAGTGCAACGGGAATCATCGCAGAACACAAACGTCGCTCCCCTTCAAAATCAGTAATAAATCACAATTTTACGGTAGAAGAAGTGGTGAAAGGATATGAAAATGCGGGTGCTTGTGGAATCTCTGTTTTAACCGACGGAAAATATTTTGGTGGTTCACTTGACGATTTACTTTTGGCAAGAGCTTCTGTAAATCTGCCGCTTTTGCGAAAAGAATTTATTGTAGATGAATACCAAATTTTGGAAGCCAAAGCATTTGGTGCCGATTTGATTTTACTAATTGCAGCCGTTTTGACTCGTGAAGAAATCAAGACGTTGTCTGAATTTGCTAAAAAATTAGGTTTGGAAGTTCTGTTGGAAGTTCACAATCAGGAAGAATTAGAAAAATCGATTATGCCAACGCTTGACATGATTGGCGTGAACAATCGAAACCTTAAGACCTTTGAAGTAAGCCTGGATTTCAGCAAACAACTGGCGTCGCAAATTCCGGATGATTTTGTGAAAGTTTCAGAAAGCGGTATTTCGTCCGTTGAAGCCATTTCTGAACTAAAACCATACGGATACAAAGGCTTCTTAATTGGAGAAAATTTCATGAAAACGGACAATGCCGGAAAAGCAGCAACGGAATTTATTGCACAGCTGTAAACCGTAAGCTTTAAGAAGCTTCAAAAAAAATAGAAACTAAAAGTTTCGCCACGAATTACACGAATTTACGCCAATTCGATTCGTGAAAATTCGTGTAATTCGTAGCAAAAAAAACAAACACAAAGCTTTGCGAACTTAGCGTTTACAAAGACCAACATAAAAAAACCTTGCGCCCTTTGCGGTTAAAAAAAGAAAAAAATGAAACTCAAGATCTGTGGCATGAAACATCTCGATAATATACTTGAAGTAGGAGCGCTCCTACCCGACTATATGGGATTTATTTTCTGGGAAAAATCTGCTCGTTATTTTGACGGAACGATTCCGGAACTGATTAAAACAATTAAAAAAACAGGCGTTTTTGTAGATGAAACCGTTGAAAATATTATGTCGAAAATCGACAAATACCATTTACAAACGGTTCAGTTACACGGAAAAGAATCCGTTGCATTTTGTCAGGAATTAAAAGCTAAAATCGATGGCAGAATTGACATTAATACAGAAATCATTAAAGTATTTTCTGTTGATGAAAGTTTTGATTTCAGCGTTTTAGAACCTTATGAAAAGGTTTGTCACTATTTTCTATTTGATACAAAAGGAAAATTACCGGGCGGAAACGGAACCACTTTCGACTGGAAGATATTGGAAAATTATAAATCCGAGAAACCCCTTTTCTTAAGTGGTGGAATCGGAATTGAAGAAATTCCAATGATAAAAGACCTCAAAATTCCGATATACGCTATTGACGTAAACAGCAAATTTGAGATTGAACCGGGATTAAAAAACACAAGTCTATTAAAGAAGTTTCAGAAAAAATTAAAACCTGCTACTTTAAACCCTAAACAACTATACAATGAATTATAATGTTAACGAAAAAGGTTATTACGGCGAATTTGGAGGGGCTTACATTCCCGAAATGCTGTATCCTAATGTAGAAGAATTACGTCAGCAATATTTAAAAATTATAGCAGAGCCTGATTTTAAGTCAGAGTTTGATCAATTATTAAAAGATTATGTAGGACGCCCTAGTCCATTATATTACGCCAAACGTTTATCTGAAAAATACAATACCAAGGTTTATTTAAAAAGAGAAGACTTAAATCATACAGGGGCACACAAAGTCAACAATACAATTGGACAAATATTAGTGGCCAAACGTTTGGGTAAAAAACGAATTATTGCAGAAACTGGTGCAGGTCAGCACGGTGTGGCTACAGCAACCGTTTGTGCCTTAATGGGGATTGAATGTATTGTGTACATGGGTGAAATTGACATCGCACGTCAGGCACCAAACGTTGCCCGTATGAAAATGCTTGGAGCAGAAGTTCGTCCGGCACTTTCGGGTTCAAAAACTTTAAAGGACGCTACAAACGAAGCCATCCGCGATTGGATCAACAATCCGGTGGATACCCATTACATCATCGGATCTGCTATTGGCCCGCATCCTTATCCGGATATGGTAACCCGTTTTCAAAGCATTATTTCCGAAGAGATCAAATGGCAGTTAAAAGAAAAAGAAGGTCGTGAGAATCCGGATTACGTGGTCGCTTGTATCGGTGGAGGAAGCAATGCAGCCGGAACCTATTACCACTTTTTACACGAACCTGAAGTAGGCATTATCGCCGTCGAAGCTGCCGGAAAAGGGGTTGACAGTGGTCACAGCGCCGCCACCAGTAAATTAGGAAAAGTAGGGATTATTCATGGTTGCAAAACTCTTTTGATGCAAACTCCGGATGGTCAAATTACAGAACCTTACTCGATTTCTGCCGGTCTAGATTATCCGGGAGTTGGTCCTATGCACGCGCATTTGGCACAAACGGGTCGTGGTGAATTTTTCTCTGTAACGGATGATGAAGCCATGAATGCCGGTTTAGAACTTACCAAATTAGAAGGCATTATTCCGGCAATTGAAAGTGCACATGCCTTTGCCGTTTTAGATCAGAAAAAATTCAAACCTACAGATGTTGTGGTAATCAGTCTTTCCGGTCGTGGTGACAAAGATTTAGACAATTACATCGAGTACTTTAAATTATAATAAAAATCGTAATTTGCATGTTCTCAAGGGTCGGACTGTTTACGTGATCTTTTGCTTTTTCACAAAAAATATCACAAACGCAACTCAACAATAATTGCTTCACGAAATGATCCTTGACGCAAACAAATAACGAGAAAAATAATAATTATGGAACAGATATTCTCTTACGGAACCTTACGCTCAAAAGAAATTCAAATGCAGGTTTTTAATAAATTATTGACCGGAAAAGCAGACCAGCTTACGGCCTATAAACTAAAAGACCTGAAAATAGAAGAAGAATTTGGTATGACTGACTATTTTGTAGCGGTACCAAGTGAAAACCCTGCAGATTGTATTAAAGGGACTGTTTTTACAATTTCCAACGAAGACCTAACCAAAGCAGATCAATTTGAATCGAATGCGTATAAAAGAGTCCGAATAACACTGAAATCAGGAACTATTGCGTGGATTTATATTGAAAGTTAATGATCGCAAAAACGTAACGATATACATCAAATCTGAATGGCTTTTAAACAGATAAAATTTTAAAAAGTATAACTAATAAAGAATAATTAACAACCAAAATGATCTTAGCAGCTGCTCAAACAAAACCAAAACGTGGAGATATCGACTCCAATTTACTAGATCATTATCGTCTGATCAAAATTGCCGGAGAAAAAGGCGCCAATTTAATCGCATTTCCCGAACTGTCGATTACCGGTTATGAAACAGAAAATGCTGCGGGACTTGCCTTTACCAAAGACGATTCCAGAATCGATCATTTAAAGGAATTAGCGGTTGAATATAATATCATAATTATTGCCGGAGCTCCAATCCAAACCGAAACGGAATTATTTCTTGGGGAGTTTATTATTTTTCCGGATCAATCGGTTTCTATTTATACCAAGCAATTTCTGCATGAAGGCGAGGACGAATTCTTCCAGTCCTCATTCGATTACAACCCGACGGTTACCCTTGAAAACCAGAAGATCTCATTTGCTATTTGTGCCGATACTGACCATCCGCAACATCCCGAAAATGCAAGTAAAAAGGAAACTTCGATTTATGTTGCCAGTATCTTCTTTTCTCCAAACGGGATTCCGAATGCGTACCGGAATTTACAAAGTTATGCCCAGAAACATCAGATGCATGTTTTAATGGCCAATTTTAGTGGGGAATCTTGGGGATCTCCTGCTGCCGGAAAAAGTGCTTTTTGGAACAACAAAGGAGAACTGGTTGCCCAAATGAACGATTCAGATTCCGGTGTTTTACTACTGGAAAACAAAAATGATAATTGGACAAGTGAGATTATCATTGACTAAATATAACACTATAGCTAACCGGTTTTTGAAATCGGTTAGGATTAAATAAAAAGACATTAAGATGAACAGAATAACTCAAAAACTACAAGAAGATAAAAAGATACTCTCTATTTATTTTTCGGCGGGATATCCAAACTTAAATGACACCGCTCAAATTATACAGGATCTGGAAAAAAACGGTGTTGATCTAATTGAAATTGGTTTGCCCTTCAGCGATCCTTTGGCTGATGGACCAACTATTCAGGCAAGTTCTACACAGGCTTTGCATAACGGAATGACCACACAACTTCTTTTCGATCAGCTGAAAAATATTCGCGAAAGCGTAAAAATTCCTTTGATTATTATGGGGTATTTCAATCCGATGTTACAATATGGGGTTGAAGAATTCTGCAAAAAATGTGCTGAAATTGGTATCGATGGTTTAATTATTCCGGATCTTCCGGTTGATGTTTATGCAGACCAATACAAAGCCATTCTCGAAAAATACGGTTTAATTAATGTACTGTTGATTACTCCGCAAACTTCAGAGGAACGCATTCGTTTTATCGATAGTGTTTCAGACGGATTCATTTATATGGTAAGTTCTGCAAGTGTAACCGGTTCTCAGGCAGGATTCGGAAATACACAGGAAAATTATTTCGAAAGAATCGCAGCCATGGAGCTAAAAAATCCACAAATTGTTGGTTTTGGAATTTCGAATAAAGAAACTTTTACGCAAGCAACCAAATTTGCAAAAGGGGCTATAATTGGAAGTGCTTTTATCAAACATTTAGCGGAAAGCGGAAGTGGAAAAATTGAAGAATTTATTGGAGGAATCAGATAGATTTCTTTTTAGTTTATAAATCAAAAACGGCGTTTAAATTTAAAACGCTCTGATCGCAATCTTAGTTACTCATGCCTCTACTGTATTTGTAATAAAGTTAATAAAACTAAAAACATCTTTCCCATTATGGAAAAAGAGGACACTCTCACTCCCTACTATAAAAATTATATGCGATAAAAATACTTTGGTCTTTTTTTATCCACAGAGAAAAAATCTTTGTACAGTTGGTCTTAACACTGAGTTCGAAATTCAGCGTTAAGACCAATTTTTATTTATGATAATTTTTCATAAAAATTCCCCTTCACGTTATGTTAATATTTTGTTAAAATAAAATTAAACAAGCGTTTAAATTAAACGCTTGTTTAATTTTGTACTCTATTAGAAAAATACCATGTCTAAAATCGAATTAAACGATAAAAAAATTCAGATTCTGGAAGTCTCAGAAAAACTTTTTTCTGAACGAGGATTTGAAGGCACATCTATACGGGACATCTCAAAAGCGGCAAAAATAAATATTGCCATGGTTTCGTATTATTTTGGTTCTAAAGACCGCTTGTTAGAGTCTTTAATCATCTACAAAACTTCTGATCTGAAGTTAAAAATTGAAAATTTATTACACGAAAATCTGGAACCCATTGATAAAGTCAATAAATTAATCGAAATTTACATTCACAGAATCAATTGTAACAAAGGGATTTTCAGAGTTTTACACTTTGAATTTGCGTCCAGAAAGAAAGAAGAGAATCTACAAGCCTTTACAGAACTGAAAAAAGGGAATTTAAAACTTGTAGAAAGCATTATTCAGGAAGGACAGGCAAAGGGTGTTTTTAGAAAAGATGTTATCATTCCATTAATCACTCCAACTATAATGGGGACTTTTTTCCACTTTCATATGAATAAAACATTCTTTCAGGATTTACTTCAATTAGATACCGAAGCGAAGTATGATGCTTACATTAAAACCAGTCTTACAAATCACATTCAACAAACTATAAAAGCGCTACTTGTTTATGAAAATTAGTCAATTAATGCTCTTTGGGATTTTCTTTATCGGAATTTCATCAATAGAAGCTCAAGAAAAAACAAGTTTAACCTTAGACGAGGCCGTTAAACTGGCTTGGGAAAAAAGTAACGAAGTTACGCTTGCCAACACTAAGGTAAACTCAAAAAAATACGAGTTACAAAACGTCAAAAACAATCAATATCCCGATATTAAAATTGCGGGTCAATACCAGCGTTTAACAAAAGCGTCGATTGATATGCATAATGACGAGGCTAGTAGCGAACCAATGCCGGCACCCAATCAGGTACTATTTGGTCAGGCGACTCTAAGTCTTCCGATATTCTCCGGATTTAAAATTCAAAACAGCATCAACGCTTACGATAATCTTTACGAAGCTGAAACTGCAAGTGCGGCTAAAACTAAAGAGGATGTAGCCTTACGTGTCATCACTTACTACACTGCTTTGTACAAAGCGCAGAAAACATTAGATCTATTAAACGAAAATCAGAAGCAAGCCAAACAACGTGTTACTGATTTCAAAGAATTAGAGAAAAATGGCATCATCCCACGAAATGATTTATTGAAAGCGCAATTATTGGTTTCAAAAACGCAATTATCTATTGATGAAGCAAATAATAACCTCAATAACATCAATTTTTACCTGACGACCTTACTAAAATTAGATCCTACCGTAAAACTTCAGGTTAATGAGTCTGATTTCTTCAATCTAAAAACAAACAATGCACCAACTTCGGATGCAATGGCACTTGAAAACAGAAAAGATCTCGAAGCAATTCGTTTTCAACAAAAAGCAAGTGAGGCAAACATCAAGGTTGCAAGATCAGGATACTATCCGACACTAGCTTTATTAGGTGGTTACACTGCTTTTGACCTTAAAGATTTTATTACCGTAAAATATGCTATGAATTTTGGAGTAGGTTTATCTTATGACTTATCGGGAATTCTAAAAAACAGCGCTTCTGTAAAAGCGGCTGAAAGCAAGGCTTTGGAAGTAAAAAACACAGAGGCTATCATGACGGATCGAATTAAAGTTGAAGTTCAGAAATCTATCGAGGACTATGACTTGGCAATCAATCAAAGTGTGGTTTATGATGAAGCGTTACAACAGGCCGAAGAAAACTACAGACTTGTAAAAGACAAATTTGATAATGGTTTATCTGATACCAATGATTTAGTTGAAGCTGATGTTGAGCATCTAAGCGCTAAAATCAATACGGCTGTATCTAAGGCAACCATTATTCAAAAATATTACGAATTACTTTCAGTATCAGGACAATTATCACAATCATTCAATCTTTCTAAAATATAATCGATAGCTCTCATGGAAAAGAAAAAAACAAATACTAAATTCATCATTATACTAGCCGTATTGGTCTTAGTGGGCGGAACTTACGGAATAACAAAATACATGCATTCTTTAGCTCACGAAGAAACGGATGATGCTCAGATTGAGAAAAAAATGAACCCGATTATCCCGAGAGTATCTGGTTATGTTAGCAAAGTATATGTAAAAGATAATGATTTTGTAAAAAAAGGAGATACTTTATTTACTATTGACAAAAGAGATTATCAATTAAAAATTGACGAAGCTACTGCTGCAGTATTAGGAGCTGAAGGCCAATACGAAGCCGCAAAAGCCGATATTGGAAGTGCTTACGCAAGCATCTCTGTTTCTGACGCCAACATGAAATCTGCAAGTGGTTCTATCGAAAGTGCAAAAATAAGATTGAGACAACTTACAAACGATTACAACCGTTACAATAATTTGTACAAAACACATACCATCACAAAACAACAGTATGAGCAAGCTTTGACTGCAAAAGAAGAAGCAGAAAATCAGGTACGTGTTTTACAACAACAACAAAGAGCAAGTTCTTTTCAAAAATCGGTAATTGAATCAAAATCTAAGGCTTCTGACAAACAAACAGAAGTTGCAGCTGCCAATATTAAAAGAGCTAAAACAATGTTGGATGTTGCGAAATTAAACCTTACTTACACGGTTGTAACTGCCGCTATTGACGGTCAGGTTTCTAAAGTTGATATTCAGCCGGGACAATTAGTTCAACCGGGACAATCTTTATTTTATATCATCAATAACAATGAGGCTTGGGTTGTAGCAAATTTTAAAGAAACACAATTAAACAAAATGGTTGTGGGGCAAAAAGTTTCTTTAAAAGTAGATGCTTATCCAAACTATGAGTTTAAAGGAGTTGTAACTTCATTTTCACCGGCAACAGGATCTCGTTTTTCTTTATTACCTCCTGATAATGCTACAGGTAACTTCGTAAAAACAATCCAAAGACTACCGGTAAAAATCAGTTTAGATCAATCAAACGATCCTGAAAAAGTAAAATTATTGCGTCCGGGGATGAATGTTGATGTAGATGTACATTTGAAATAAAATATGGCAACAGCAGTACAAGCAGAAGATGATTTAGTAGAATACGGTTTCAGACGTGTCATTATTACGATTACAGCGGTACTTTGTGCCTTACTGGAAATTGTTGATACCACGATTGTAAACGTAGCACTAACAGACATGCGAGGTAGCCTTGGTGCTACTTTGACTGATGTGGCCTGGGTTATTACAGCATACGCCATTGCGAATGTTATTGTAATACCGATGACAAGCTGGCTTTCGCAGCAATTTGGAAGACGTAATTATTTTGTGGCCTCTATCATCTTATTTACAGTCTGCTCCTTTTTATGTGGAAATGCCAGTAATATCTGGGAACTGGTAGCCTTCAGGTTCGTACAAGGTATGGGTGGAGGTGCCTTACTGGTAACCGCTCAAACCATTATTACCGAAAGTTATCCGGTAGCAAAACGTGGTATGGCACAGGCTATTTACGGAATGGGTGTAATTGTTGGTCCAACTTTAGGTCCGCCTTTAGGAGGTTATTTAGTAGATAATTATTCCTGGCCTTATATCTTTTATATCAATATTCCTTTGGGAATTATTGCTACTATTTTAGCACTAACTTTTGTTAGAAGTCCGAAATATGGAGAAAAACTAAAAGCAAATCAGGTTGACTGGTGGGGAATTATTCTTTTGGCAACGTTTATCGGTTCTTTACAATTTGTTTTAGAACACGGACAACAAGACGACTGGTTTAATGATCCCTTAATTACAGGATTAAGTGTCCTTACCGTTTTTGGATTAGTGCTTTTTATATGGAGAGAGCTGACTTATAAATATCCGATTGTAAATCTGAGTGTATTAAAAGATGGAAATCTAAGAATTGGAACGGTAATGTGTTTTATTCTAGGTTTCGGTTTATACGGATCGACATTGATTATCCCGATCTACACCCAGTCCATTTTAGGATGGACGGCAACTGATGCGGGACTATTATTGATTCCGGGTTCGATTACAACAGCGATCATGATGCCATTTGTTGGAAACATGATACAGAAAGGGGTTCCGCAAGGGTATATGGTTGGAGTTGGATTTTTAGTCTTCTTCTTCTTTACCTTTATGATGCAAACCCGTATGACACCTGATACCGGAGTAGAACATATGTATTGGCCGTTGATTTTAAGAGGTATTGGATTAGGTTTACTTTTTGTGCCGATTACAACACTTTCGCTTTCGACTTTAAAAGGGAAACATATTGGTGAAGGAGCTGCTTTTACCGGAATGATGCGTCAATTAGGTGGATCGTTTGGTATTGCCATTATCACCACTTTTATCACCCGTTTCAGTCAAGAACACCGAGTTAATCTGATCAACAATTTAGATCCTGCAAATCATGATGTGCAGCAACGTATCTCAGGAATGCAACATGCTTTTATGTCCAAAGGATATAGTGCCGATGTTGCCCTTAAAAAGGCCTATCAGGCAATAGATTATGCTATTTTGAAACAAAGTACAGTAATGTCATACATTGATATTTTTATGTATTTAGGAATTATGTTCTTATGCTGTATTCCGATTATATTTTTCATCAAAAAAGGAAAAAATAAAATTAATCCTGCTGATGCGATGCATTAATTTTTAATAAAACTGAAAAAGCCGAATTCAAAATTGAATTCGGCTTTTTTACTTCGAAAAATTCTATAATGAGATTTTAAGGTCTATAAATTAAATAATTTGGCTAAAGCCTTTAAAAAAAACACCCCTGGTCCCACCAGCTGAAGCTGGGGGCTATTAAACCTGGAACCTGAAACCTGAAACTTTAAACAAAAAAACCTACCTCGTAAAAACCAAGTGATTCCCTTTCGAAAGATTCGCATCAAACTGATACCCTTCATAATTAAAGCCTTTCAAATCATCAATCGTTTCAGCATTCGTATCGATAATGTAACGCACCATCATTCCTCTTGCTTTTTTTGCGAAGAAACTGATTATTTTTAGCTTGCCGTCTTTATAATCTTTAAAATCAGGGGTAATTACAGGAACTTTTAGATTCTTAACATCAACAGCGGAGAAATACTCGGTACTGGCTAAATTCACAAACAACTCTCCTTTTTTCAGTTCTTTATTCAGCGCTTTTGTAACGGGTCCTTTCCAAAAATCATGTAGATTTTTATACTCTTCGATGGGTAGTTTTGTACCCATTTCCAAACGATACGCCTGCATGAGATCCAAAGGTTTTAAGACTCCATAAAGTCCTGATAAAATTCTGAGTTTATCTTGCAGTACCTCTAACTTTTCTAACGGAAGAGTATACACATCCAAACCGGTATATACATCACCATCGAAAGTATAAACTGCCGGACGTGCATTTTCGGGAGTGAAAGGTGTTTTCCAAACTTGATTTCTCTGCCAATTCAGATCGGCTAATTTTTCGGAAATCGACATCAACGCAGCCAAATCTGCCGGTTTTTTAGGTTTTAAAACTTTATGAACCACACGGGCTTCTTTTAAAAAAGACGGTTCTGTATATTGAGTAGTTGGTAATTCTTTTTCGAAATTTAATGACTTCGCAGGCGATATAACAATTTTCATTTGTGCATTTTTAAGTGACCCAAAAATACAAATTGCATTTCTAAAAATAACTAATCAGGATTGATTTGTTCGATGGTGATATAGGCCTATTCGTTGCTTCATTTTTTTTTAAACACGAATTACACGAATTATCACTAATTAAACTGCATAAGCCATACTTAAACATTCGCGATAATTCGTGGCAAGCCTTTTATCTAAACACAAATTGCTCTTATAAAAATAACCGATTCGTTGGTTATTTTTTTAAACACGAATTACACCAATTTTCACTAATTAAACTGCATAAGCCATACTTAAACATTCGTGATAATTCGTGTAATTCGTGGCAAACCTTTTACCCGTTTACGCCTAACATTCTATAATTACACAAATTTTCACGAATCAAACTCCACAAGCCGCACCAAAAAATTCGTGATAATTCGTGTAATTCGTGTCAAGCCTTTTTCCTGTTTACGCCTAACATTCCATAATTACACCATAAAACTAAGACTTTCGATAAAAAAGTGAGCGATAGATTATAAAAGGCATTTTCAATGTTGTAAATTTGCACGCGTTCCATTCTCTTCAAGAATAAGACGTACTATTTAAAATTCGTGAATTCGTGGCTATACAAACAAATTACAAAACAGCTTTACAACATAAAATCTTCGGAATCATTTCGCAGGCATCTCAAGAACTAAACGTAGACAGTTATGTCATTGGCGGCTTTGTACGGGATTTACTTTTAAACCGTGGTTCAAAAAAAGATATTGATGTTGTGGCCGTTGGCAGCGGTATCGAATTGGCTTTAAAAGTATCTGAATTACTTCCTAAAAATCCAAAAGTACAAGTTTTCAAAACTTACGGAACTGCTATGTTGCGCTTTGAAGACACGGACATTGAATTTGTCGGAGCCCGTAAAGAATCTTATAATTTTGACAGTAGAAATCCACTTGTCGAAAACGGAACACTTGAAGACGATCAAAATCGTCGTGATTTTACGATAAATGCTTTAGCCTTATCGCTAAACGAAAAAACTTTCGGAGATCTTTCTGATCCTTTTAACGGATTGGCAGATTTAGAAAATAAAATCATCAAAACACCCTTAGATCCAAGTATTACTTATTCTGATGATCCGTTGCGAATGCTTCGCGCCATTCGTTTCGCTACCCAGTTAGGTTTTGAGATTGAAAAGAATTCTTTGGATGCCATTACTAAAAATGCAGACCGAATTAATATCATCTCAGGAGAAAGAATTGTCGATGAATTAAACAAAATCCTTTCGACAGACCAACCTTCTATCGGGTTTTTACTTTTATATAAAACCGGACTTTTAGATCTTATTTTACCCGAATTGACTGCATTGAATCAGGTGGAAGAAATTGAAGGTCATACCCACAAAAACAATTTTTACCATACACTGGAAGTCGTAGACAATATTTGTCCTAATACCGATGATGTTTGGTTGCGTTGGTCTGCTTTATTGCACGATATTGGAAAAGCACCAACAAAACGTTTCAATAAAAAACAAGGCTGGACTTTTCACGGACATGAGTTTTTAGGTGGAAAAATGGCTAAGAAAATATTCGAACGCTTGCACATGCCTTTGAATCACAAAATGAAATTTGTACAGAAAATGGTTATTATGAGTTCACGTCCAATTGTATTGGCACAGGATCTTGTAACCGATAGTGCTGTGCGTCGTTTGGTTTTTGATGCCGGAGAAGATGTAGAAAATCTAATGACCTTGTGCGAAGCTGATATTACAACTAAGAACCCGTCTAAGTTCAAAAAATACCATAAAAACTTCGAATTGGTCCGCAAAAAAATTGTTGAAGTTGAAGAACGCGATCATGTGCGTAATTTTCAACCACCAATTTCGGGTGAGGAAATTATGGAGCTATTCGATTTGAAGCCATCGCGTGAAATCGGCGTTTTGAAAGAAGCGGTAAAAGAAGCCATTTTAGAAGGTGAAATCCCTAACGAATATCAGGCTGCTTATGATTTTGTTGTAAAAAGAGCGGAGAAGATGGGGTTGATAAAAGCCTCTAAGTAACTAAGTTTCTAAGACTGTAAGACTACAGCGCTCACGAAAGCAAAATACTGATTATTAAAAAATAAAATATTGTAAATAGAACATTTGCTGTTTAAAAAAAGACGTGGTCAACCACTACAAACTCAGAACCTCAGCAAGTTAGTTCCTCAGCAACTTTTAAAAAGAATGAAAAAACACTTCCCTACAATCGCAAAAACAGCATTAGTTTTAGTTTATTTAGTAATTGTTGCAGGAGCATTAGTACGTATGACAGGTTCCGGGATGGGTTGTCCGGACTGGCCAAAGTGTTTTGGATATTACATTCCCCCAACGGATTTAAAAGAACTGACCTGGGCACCCAATCGTGTTTTCGAAAAAGGACAGGTAATCATTAAAGACGAAACCTTATTGGTTGCCAAAGACAATTTTACAACTCAGACTAATTTTGATGTTTCGCATTGGGAGAAATACACCAAACACGATTATGCCATTTTTAATCCGCTTCATACTTGGATCGAATATATCAATCGTTTGTGTGGTGCTTTGGCAGGAATGGCTTGTTTTTTTATGGCTATTGCTTCCTTTAAATTTTGGAAAGAAAAGAAAAGAATTACCCTTCTTTCCTGGTTAGTTGTTTTTATGATGGGCTTTCAGGCGTGGTTAGGCGCAAAAGTGGTGTATTCGGTATTAAACCCGATCAAAATTACTGTCCATATGGTTATGGCTTTGGTTATTGTTGCCGTGATTTTATACATTATACAGGTAGCAAGACCAAAACTTGCAGCAGTAACGTACAATAGCGCGTTCAAAAATGTACTACTACTTTCTCTTTTACTGACCTTAATACAAGTGGCTATTGGTACACAAGTACGTCAGCAAGTAGATCAGCAAATAAAAAACGGACTAACTGAAAGTATTCTTTGGCTGCAAAACCCTACTATTACCTTTTATATTCACCGTTCTTTCTCTGTTATTGTTTTACTTGTAAATGTGTATTTATTCACTAAAAACAGAAAACTAAACTTAGGATTTTCAAAGATGAACTGGGTATTGGCTCTTATCGGAATTGAAATTCTAACCGGAATGGCTATGGCTTATCTTGATTTCCCAATTGGAAGTCAGGCCATACATTTAGTATTGGCCTCTATCTTATTCGGAATTCAGTTTTATATGATTTTGGAAGCGCAAAAACCTAGTTCAGCCAATTCTTAAAATCCTGAACTTTTTCACGGCTTACCACTACCTCATCTTCTTTATACGAAGGTAAAATTACTTTAAGACGGGAATTGGTGTATACTTGTATTTCTTTTATTGCCTTTAGTGGTACAATAAACTTTCTGCTTACACGAAAGAAATCTTTCATATCAACTTCTTGTTCGAGAATCTCTAAAGTCGAATCGATTAAATAGTTTCTGTTTTCAAAAGTATGAATGTAGGTTCCTTTATTTTCACTAAAAAAACATTCAATTTCGTCGATTGTAATTACTTTGAGCTGTTGACCGATTTTAACGGTAAAGCGTTTTTTGTAGTTTTTCTCAAAGGGATTTGACAACATCTTCCTGATTTGTTCAAAATCAAGCTGAAGATTGGTATTCTCCATATCTAATTTAGGAAGACGACTTTTAAATTTAGTAACGGCAACATCAAGATCATCTTCGTCAATAGGTTTCAGAAGGTAGTCGATACTGTTCAGTTTAAAGGCTTTCAAAGCATACTCGTCATAAGCAGTAGTGAAAATAATAGCGCTTTTAATGTCTATTTTTTCAAAAATTTCGAACGATAAACCATCAGACAACTGTATATCCAAAAAAATCAGATCGGGATGGTTGTTATTCGAAAACCAGTCTATTGATTCTTCAACAGAATGTAACATGGTTTCTACGCTAATATTTAGCTTTTCAAGCTTGCGCTGCAACAATCTTGCTGCCGGCTTTTCGTCTTCAATAATTAATGTGGTCATTTAATAAAATGCAAGGATTTACAAAAATAACCTTAAAATTAGTACTATTTTTTGAGTTTAGATCGCTCCTTATCCATATATTTTTGAATTTTCTTTTCTTGCCACTCCTGACCAAAAAACAAGTTCTCTCCAAAAACAGAT
This sequence comes from Flavobacterium sp. ABG, assembly GCF_001027725.1. Taxonomy (NCBI): domain Bacteria; kingdom Pseudomonadati; phylum Bacteroidota; class Flavobacteriia; order Flavobacteriales; family Flavobacteriaceae; genus Flavobacterium; species Flavobacterium sp. ABG. The sequence goes on along the minus strand of NZ_LEKS01000020.1, from coordinate 34,810 downwards.
AATGCATGAAAAAACAAACCAATCCCCCAAAAAAGCGCTGTAGAATAGGTATGCCAGTCTAACAATCCACTCTCATAAAGATCTGCTCCTCTCCCGAACCAATCTCGATTTAAGTTGGTTATTATTATGATTATATTTACAATAACATAAATCCTCAAATGCGAGTAAAACCCTTTGATTCTGCGCATTTTTTTGTACGCTGCATCAAAATTCTCATCATCACCAAATTGCTCAAAATAATCTTCTCGTGTATCTCTTTTATAGTGTCTCATTTTTATTTTTATTAGATTATTGCCACTTTTCTTTATTATTGTTTTTTTCTTTTTCCATGAGTTCTTTAATTTTCTTTTCTTCCCAGTCTTTTCCTAAAACCGGAAGCACATCAAAAACCTTCAGTCCATGGAAAAGAACTCCTAAACCCCACCACATTAAGGGCCAATAGAACCATAAATACTCCGGTGATGTCAATAAATTTATAACCAGTAAAACTATATTTACACCTATAAAAGATGCCAGATTACCGTAAAACCCTTTGATTTTTTCTACTTTCTTTTTAGCGGAAAAATATCGATCCTCTTCATTAAAATTTAGTTCCATGATTACTCCCATTTTTGCGTTTTTGACTTTTTCTCTAAGATACTTTTTACTTTACGCTCTTCCCACTCCTCTCCAAATATTTTATAAGAAGCAAACAAATCAATTGCCGTCACTACTAAAAAGACTGTCCAGACTCCCATTATAAGCAGATTGAGATGCTTTATCGGAAAGAAATTTAGAGGCGCTCCGAAATACTCTTTTGAAACAAAAATAAGTACGCCAATAACATAGATAATCAGATGCCTGTAAAACGATCTTAGCTTTACTACTTTTTTACTTGCCATTTTTTGGAGTTCATACTCTTCAATGTTCTTATTAAAATTTGTTTCCATACCTATTTCTTAGTTTCCTTCTTAGCTTCTTTTTCTAAAATTTCTTTGACCTTTTGTTCTTCCCATTCCTTAGTAAAAAAAGGAAAAACATTAAAAACCTTCGCTGCATCCATTACTATGGCAATCCCCCAGCCAAACAGACACCATAAAAACCATAAATATCCCGGTGAAGTCATCAGATTTATGACTGCTAAAATGGCATTTGCAATCACAAATTCTCCAAGATGCTTGTAAAATTTCCTAAGCTCTGTTACTCTTTTTTGAGCTTGCTGATAACGCTTTTCTTCTTCTGTATAAATTCTTTCCATCCTTACTTCCAATTTTTCTTATTACCCTCTCTTTCCAAAATCTCTCTGATTTTTCTTTCTTCCCAATCTGAACTGTAACCAAACACTTTAAAAGCATGCATTACAACACCAAATCCCCAGCCTAAAGCCGAAAACCAAAACCATTGAAATCCGGGAGAAAATCTTAAGTTTATAAAAATTAAAAAAGGAATTACACAACAATAAGAAATTACATTACCATAGAATCCTTTTAATTCCTGCACTCTTTTCTTAGCTCTGAAATAGGCTTTAGTTTCATCGTTATAATCTGAACTTGTTTCCATAACTGTAACTTGTTTTGTTAAAATTGGTATTTTAACCGTAAAATTTTGTTCATTTTGTTCGATCACTACTTTTCTGTTGGATACGATTGCGTAACGATTTACAATATTCTGCAAACCAACTCCCTGGCGATCTTGCAAAACTTCTTTTTTCTGAAAATCATTTTGGATCGCGAGATAGTCTCCATCAATAAAAATTCTGATATGAAGCGGTTTCTGCTCACTTACTACATTGTGTTTTACAGTATTTTCAAGCAAAAGCTGTAAAGACAACGGAACCACTTTTGCATCAGGATTTATATCTGTTGTTGGCATTTCGTAAAACAAACTATTCTCGAAACGCATTTTCAACAAATTCATATACGTTTTGGCAAATGACAATTCATCTTCAACCGACACCAACTCTTTATCTTTTTGCTCCAGAACATAGCGATAAATTTTAGACAAGGAAGTCGTAAAACGCTGCGCATTATCAGGATTTTCTTCAATCAAAGAACTCAGAACGTTTAGGCTGTTAAACAAAAAATGTGGATCGATCTGATTTTTTAAACTTTCGAATTTAGCACTGGCAGTTCCGGCAATAATCTTTTGTTGGGTTACCTCAAATTTAGAAGCCTGTTTCCATTTTACCATGAAGCTTCTGGCCTGCATAAAAGTTGAAATCCCTAATGATAAAATAATGTAAAAAAGGTGCGTCCAAATCATTCTTTCGCTTAGAAATTGTTCCGGAGACATATCATGCACATATACAAAAATGACATAATTGATTCCTAAAACTGCCGGAACAGTATAGAGTACCGTACACAGAATTCCATAATACACTCTCAAATTGGTTTGTTCGAGCCAATCCCATTTTTTATCTAAAAGAACATTGAGGAATCCGTTACCAAAGCCAAGTCCAAAAGAATAAGCGCAACTCACTAAGAACGTCAGCGCTACATTTTTCAGATTAAATTCAGATCCCAAAAAAATAGAAAACAGTATTGTAATGACCATAGAAATCTTTAAACAAATGATTGTTCCGCTTTTCAAATTGGCAAATGGATTTTTATGGTCTTTCATTACAAACTATTTTTAGTATTATTTTTTACAACTTTTTTGTGTTTCTAAAGCTCTGTCTAATCCCCATTTTGGTGAAAAAGGAGTCTCCGGTTTAAATGTAGCAAAAAGTTCTATAGCTTTGTCAACCTGAGCACATAATGGTTTTGTGTCAACACCTGTCCATTTTGCCCCTCCTAACTGATAATCCGCTTCACCAAAAACTGCTCTTGGATTATTTGGATCTATAGCTTTTGCTTTAGCATAATTTTCCATTATTTTACCCGAATATTTCTGAGCATTTGTCATTGGGTCCTGTACCACCCAAGCCGTGTAAAGTAAAGCTTGTAACACATATAATTCTGCATTGTTTTGATCTTTTATGAACTCAACATCAAGTGCATCTTGCGCTTTTGTCAATAACAAATCAACTTTAGATCCGTCTTTTTCTGAAAAAGCTGCTGTTGTATTCACTAAAGCCACATAATAATTAGGCAACCAGCTATTTTTTTCAGCAGAAGCAATTCTTTCGAACATAGCCGATGCTTCTGTACTTTTTCCTTCTTTCCAAAGTCCGAATGCTTTTCCCATTCCTTGTTCGAATTGTGTTTGTGCAGATAATAAACCGCAGATAAACAATGTGATGGCTGTAATAATTTTGGTCATGATTTCTTGTTTTTAAAAAGTTATTTATTTAGTTTTTTGAATCTCTAAGACTCTGATTTTTGATACTGATTGAAACTCTTTTAATTTATACTTCAAAAGTAGGTCGGTTCTTCCGCTTTAAAAACTAATTCCTACCGAGTTGTTGAATTTGGTGACTGAAATGTTTTTTTTTTAAGATTCTGAGGTTCTGAGTGGCTAAGCTTCTGAGTTTTTCTTCTTAGAGACTTAGAAACTCTGAACCTTAGCACCTCCGTTAAAGATTCTTCAACTGATTCTCTTTCTTATTCTCACTAATTGTCCAGAAGAAACCAACAAAGAAAAATCGGTCTGCTGTTGGTATAACGGCTTGTCTGTTGTAAACTCCGTTTGTGTCCGGTGATCTTGCGTAATCATATCCGAAAACATTCTGAGTTCCTAAAAGGTTCGAAACCGAGAAATAAAGAATCTTTTGCGTGGTCAGCAAATATGCCCAGTTAAAACTCAAACTATTATACGATTTTGTTTTTCCATTCATAAATTGCGTTTGATTGGGATCATTATAAGGTCTTCCTGAACTAAAGCTGTTGGTAAAACCGATCTGTGATTTCCAATCGGTTATGAAATATTTAGTTACAATTGACAGACTGTGATTGGCAATAAAATTAGGCGTTGCCATCGTTGGGAAATTTTTATACTCTCTTTCTGAATCAATGTACGAGTACGAAATCCAATATTCTAAGTTTTTATACAGATTGCTGTCTCTCCAGAATAAATCCAATCCTTTTGCATACCCCGAACCGTTGTTATTGAATGCTGAATTGTATTGAATGTCTCTAGTGTCATATTTTACCAAATTGCTGTAATTCTTATAATATGCTTCAGCTCTGAAAGTCTGACCCGGTTTTGTAAATTGATAGTTCAAGATATAATGCTGTGCTTTTTCACTTTCAAACTGATGGTATTTTGAATATTTGATATAGTCCACTACAGGAGTCTGCGAGAAATCTCCGTAAGCAAAAGAAAACTGACTGTTTTTGGAAACTTTGTAAGCAATAGAAGCTCTTGGAGCAATATTCGTTTCGTTTAATAAACTGTTGTTGGAAAGTCGGAAACCTACTTTGGCGGCCAGTTTTTTAGAGAATAAAATATCCCCTTCTGTATAAAAAGCAGCGATTCCTGAATCGTACCCGTTAGCCACTTTTAGGGATGCATTATCATCAAAATTTTCATTGAATTTGGTGATGAAATAATCTGCTCCAAAAGACAATTTAAAATAATTAGAAAAATCTTTTCTCAATTTCAATTTCAGCTGTGCGGCATTCTCATTACTGTCAACATCATTGATATCAAACGACACCTTATTTTTACTGTAACCGTAACTTATTCCTGAAGTCACTTGCCATCCCGTTCCGAAATTTCCTTTATACGAAGCATTCAAATAAAAGTTGTTATTATTTAAATCGGTTCTGATCGGATCAACAAAGTTTACATTTTTTGAATTTAAATCAAATCTTTCCGAATCAAAAGCGGCATACAGTTTAAGAACCCCTCTTTCAAAGTGATAGCGATAAACCGCCTCACCACCCAAAGATTGATAAGGGTTATTCCAATCCACGTTTTGCGGAATAGCGGCCTGATACGGAGCCAAATTGATATAATTGGTATTGATACTGAACGAACTTTTTTTCCACTTTTGGGTATTCCCTACTCCTAAACCAACCGTCATCAAAGCAATATCTGTTTTATTTTGGTCCGGCTCATCCTGTGTGTTTAAAAGCAAAACACTGGATAGCGCTTCCCCGTATTCTGCCGAATATCCTCCTGTAGAAAAAGCGATTCCACTAAACAAAAAAGGAGAGAAACGGCTACGGGTTGGTAAATTATTGGTGGTTGCGCCATACGGTTGCGCTACACGAAGTCCGTCAACAAAAGTTTGTGTTTCGCTGGCTTCTCCTCCACGTACAAACAAACGACCGTCTTCCCCCACATTTTGTGTTCCGGGCAATGTTTGTAAGGCTGCAATAATATTTCCGGCAGAACCCGCTGTTGTTACAATATCTAATGGTTTAAGTACCGAAACTCTGGCTTTATCACCCGATTCTAATGTTCCTGCGGTAATGACAACAGCATCAAGCGCATTTACATTCTCTCGAAGTTTAACTGTCTGGTCTTTAAAATTCGCAACATCTATTTCTTGTTTGTACGTTTCATAAATTAAAAAACTCACTATTAAAAACTGATTTCCTTTTGTTGTGGTTTCAAAAGAGAACTCACCGGTATCAGAACTTGTAGCACCATCATAAGTCCCATCGATATAAATACTGGCTCCCGGAACTGGTTTTCCTTTTTGATCTACCACCTTTCCTGAAATGGTATTTTGGGCGAAAATAAAAGCCGTTGTAAATAAAAATGCAACTGTAAAAATAATCTTGGTTTTCATGTCATTGGTTTTTGATGAGACAAATATATTTTAACACTTTTAGTTAAAAAACATTTAATAACCCAATTGTAGAATTTCATGGATGAGTTGTAAATTACTTATTTGTATCTTAGCTACTGCGTTTTTAAACTACTGATTATGTTAGAAAGTAAAAGAGTTTCAAATTTGTATCAATCCATCTATAATGGAGATCCCTGGCTGGAAGTAACTTTAGAAAATACCTTAAAAAATGTAACTGCAGCTCAGGCTTATCGAAAAATAAACCCCAGACTGAATACGATTTGGGAAATTGTCAATCATCTTATACAATGGAGAAGAAACATTCTACGACGTGTTCAGGGCGAAACGGTCACCACTCCGGATCATAATTATTTTGTCCCCGTATTAGATTCTTCTGAAGCCGCGTGGGAACAATCTCTACAAAGTCTGGCCAAATCGCAAGAATTATGGAATGCCTTTCTGGATACTTTTGATGATGGCAATTTTGAAAAAATATATCCTACTAACAATCACACCTACTACGAGCACATTCATGGAATCATTCAACATGACGTTTATCATTTGGGACAGATTGTTATTTTGAAGAAGTTGCTTTAAATTCGTTTCAAAATTTTTTTTAACACATAGAGACATAGATTTTATAGATCATACTTGAGATTATTCTAGAAAATCACCATTTTTTCTATGCGATTTCATGTTAAGTGAAACGCCTTTTACCAAGTTTTCAAACTATGTCTCTATGTGTTAAAAAAAAATCATTACTATTATGAAAAAAAAAAAACAAACTTCAATACCTCAATTTTATAACACATAGACACATAGATTTTATAGTTTTTGCTTGAGATTATTGTAGAAAATCACCATTTTTTCTATGCGTTTTCATGTTAAGTGAAGCGCCTTTTACCAAGTTTTCAAACTATGTCTCTATGTGTTAAAAAAAATCATTACTATTATGAAAAAAATAAACTTCAATACTCCATTTTGTAACACATAGATTTTATAGATCATACTTGAGATTATTCTAGAAAATCACCATTTTTTCTATGCGATTTCATGTTAAGTGAAACGCCTTTTACCAAGTTTTCAAACTATGTCTCTATGTGTTTAAAAAAAAATTACTATTATGAAAAAATCAATATTCACACTCGCCTTTTTACTTTTGAATTTAGTTGGTTTCGCACAAGCAACCGAATCCAAATACGACGAAAAATTAGCAAAATCCCTAAATGCCGACGAATACGGCATGAAGAAATATGTCTTCTGTCTTTTAAAATCCGGAACTAACACAACGGCATCTAAAGAAGAAACCAAAAAATTGTTTGAAGGACATATGACCAATATCGGCAAACTGGTTAAAGAAGGAAAATTAGTGATCGCGGGACCTTTTATGAAAAACGAACGAAATTACAGAGGAATTTATATTTTTAATGTCGAAACTATCGAAGAAGCCAATGCGCTTGTCGCGACAGACCCTGCCATTCAGGCCAAATTACTCGAAGCTGAACTTACTCCTTGGTACTCATCAGCAAGCCTGCAGGAAGTGCTAAAACTTCACGATAAAATTGCTAAGAAAAAAATGTAACTCCCTATATGAAAACTGAAAAAGAAAAAATGATTTCCGGCGAATACTATATATCCGGCGATTCTATTTTAATAAAAGAACGCCGAAAAGCTAAAAATCTCTTACATCGTTTAAACGTAACTGAATATCGTTTGACAAAAAAAGCAAAAGAAATTATAGCCGAATTAATCCCGAATGCAGGTAAAAATTTCTATATCGAGCCCCCTTTTCACTGCGACTATGGGTATAATATTTCTTGTGGAGATAATGTTTATTTTAATGTAAACTGTGTCGTTTTAGATTGTGCCCCCGTAACTATTGGATCTAATGTTTTTTTTGCACCCAATGTTCAAATTTATACTGCAACTCATCCACTGGATGCCGAATTGAGGAAAACATTAGAAAATGCATTACCTATTTCTATCGGAGACGACTGTTGGATTGGTGGTAACTCTGTAATCTGTCCCGGCATCACTATCGGTAAAGGCTGTGTCATTGGAGCCGGATCTGTGGTAACCAAAAACATTCCGGACAATTCCTTAGCCGTTGGCAATCCGGCAAAAGTGATTAGAAAATTAAATCAAGAACCTCAATCAAAACTATAATGCTTACCTTAAATAAAGTGCATCATATCGCTATTTTATGTTCCGATTATGAGCAATCTAAATATTTCTACACTCAAATTCTCGGACTTACTGTTATCCGCGAAATCTACCGCGACGAGCGCCAATCGTATAAACTCGATCTGGCTTTAAACGGCAGTTATATTGTTGAATTATTCTCTTTTCCGAATCCGCCACAACGACCGTCACGACCGGAAGCTGTTGGCTTGCGTCATCTGGCTTTTGAAGTTACCGATTTGGAAGAAACGATTGCTTTTTTGAACACAAAAAACATAACATCAGAGCCAATCCGAATAGATGAAACAACAGAAAAAAGATTCACTTTTATAGCGGATCCGGATTTACTGCCGATTGAATTTTACGAGAGATAAATCGTTTATCCTTCTTTAGTTGGATTTTCTGCTCTTTAAAAAAGTCTCACGCAGATTTTAGCAGAATCAAATAAAAAAATCTGCAAAATCTGCGTGAAAAAGCTCTTAACTTAATGACAACGTCCTTTAGCTAGAGGTAAAAAAGAAATCTCATAATGACAGACTTTAGCAAAAAAGCGCCATAAATTTGGCTAAAGCCTTTATCTTCTTCCTTGAATTATCCTCCAGCTAAAGCAGGAGGCTATTCAAACATTGCTTTTACCTTTAAAATGAAATTAGTGTAAAAAACAATTCATTGCTAAAATTCTAAAAAAAATATTCTGTTATATCGCCCAACAAAACACATTATAAAATTGATTTCAAAACTGTTATCATTTTATCAATTGCCTCCAGCTTTAGATGGAGGTAAAATAGAAATTACCCAATGAAAGGCTTTAGCCGAAAAAGAACCCTAAATTCAGGCAAATCCACATAAAATCTCCACTCAGTTACTTTTAACACAATAATATGCTGATTTATTAGGAGAATACTACTTCGATTCTTTAATTTTGTGAATCGCATAAAAATAGTGCGATTTTCAAATTTACTTCTGATGAACAAAACGGCGCAAATCAAAAAAAATCATCAATTTATTGTCTTTCAAAAATTAGTTGTTGTTTCCCTGTTAATTGGTTTTCTCTCTGCTTTTTTAGGAATTTCACTAAAAAAAATTACAGAGTATTACGAAGAAATCTTTTTTCATGAAGTTTCGGTAAATCCTATCTTCTACGTTATTTTCCCGGTTTTCGGATTGTCCGTTATTTATTTTTTAAGACAATATCTTTTCAAAAAGAAAGAGAATAAAGGAATTAAGGAAGTTTTTGAAAGCACCCAATCAAAATCTAAAAACTTACCAACGTACAAAATACCGTCTCACTTTATAAACGGATTATTAACCGTTATTTTCGGAGGTTCAACCGGAATCGAAGTTTCAACTGTAGTTGCCACAGCAACAATTGGCTCGGTAGCACAGCAAAAAGAAAATGTTTTTCGAAAATACAAAACCGAATTAATCTGCGCAGGAGTTGCCGCAGGAATCACGGCATTATTCAGCAGTCCGATTGCGGGAATTTTATTTGCAGTTGAGGTTATTTCCCGAAAAGTGACCCGTGCCTTTATCCTCACAAACGGAATTGCGGTTTCAATCGCTTTTGGTTTGATTACGATTCTAAAAGAAGAACCTTTATTTACGGTCAACGTTACAACCTGGCACTTAAAAGCCATTCCGTATTTTATTCTTTTAGGGATTTTAGCGGGAATAAATTCGGTTTATTTAACGCGTTGTGTATTGTTTTTCAAATCTCAATTCGGTAAGATCCAAACGCATTACTACAAAATTCTCTTAGGCTCGATTGTTTTAAGCATTTCTTTATTTGTCTTTCCACAATTGTATGGAGAAGGTTATCATGCTATTAAAATGATTTTTGGCACTTCTTCCGAGCTTCCTCTGACGATTACTTTAGCTTTAACTTTCATCGGAATTTTGATCCTAAAACCAGTCGTAACTTCTGTAACACTAGCCTCAGGTGGTGATGGTGGTGTTTTTGCTCCGAGTCTTTTTATCGGTGCTTTTTTAGGATTATTAGTAGCTTCAATCTTAAATACGTTTTTTAATACCCAGGTAATTCCGGTCAATTTTATGATTATCGGAATGGCAGCAGTGCTGAGCGCCAGTATCCATGCTCCTTTTACCGCGATATTTTTAGTTTGTGGATTAACAAATGACTATACCTTATTTTTACCCATTTTAGCAGTTTGTCTGATTTCTAAATACACGGCAAAAATGATTTATCCGTATACCGTTTATACGTATTCACCAAGTCTAATAAAATAAAAACATGCCTGTTCAGAAAATAAAAAGAAGCTACCGCAAAACACGCTACATCCTTTATAAAGAAACCCTAATCGACTATAAAGAGCACTTTTGGTCCTTTTTAGGTTCTTTCGTCGGAATCGGAATTCTGGCTTACCTGCAGTCTAAAAACTTCTCCGGCAGCGATGCTGTTTATTTAATTGGTTCTTTTGGCGCTTCGAGTGTTTTAGTGTACGGAATCATTCAGAGCCCGTTTTCACAGCCTCGAAATTTAGTTGGCGGACATATTATCTCTGCTTTTATTGGCGTAACGATTCAGAAATTAGTTCCGGACATTGCCTGGCTTTCTGCCCCGCTGGCCGTTTCGTTTTCGATTATCTTCATGCAAATTACCAAAACGCTACATCCTCCCGGAGGCGCAACAGCACTTATTGCCGTTACAGGCTCTGATCAGATCAAAAACCTGGGGTATGAATATGTATTCTCACCTGTCTTAATCGGGGTTTTAGTGCTGCTGCTTACCGCTTTGATTTTTAATAATATGACTTCGAGTAGAAGTTATCCAAGTCATAGTACTTATCACAAACACTATCATAAAATTAGACAGCGATTGACTCGGAAGTAAAGTTCTTTCTGTAACACGATGTCACCCTGAGCGGAGTCGAAGGCTGGTTCGTCGAGAAGGGGCTTCGACTTCGCTCAGCCTGACAGTTGGAGGTTTTTAGTCTCAGTTTTCAGTCTCAGTCGCATTTATGTCACCCTGAGCGGAGTCGAAGGCTTGGTCGTTGAGAAGGGCTTCGACTTCGCTCAGCCTGACAGTTGGAGGTTTTTAGTCTCGGTTTTCAGTCTCAGTCGCATTTATGTCACCCTGAGCGCAGTCGAAGGCTTGATCGTTGAGAAGGGCTTCGACTTCGCTCAGCCTGACAGTTGGAGGTTTTTAGTCTCGGTTTTCAGTCTCAGTCGCATTTATGTCACCCTGAGCGGAGTCGAAGGCTTAGATCCGTAAGATTAATTCGTCTTTAAAATATTTTCAACAAATCGTAATTCACAATTCGTATTTCGTTTTTTATATTTTACCTTTGACCTCTCAATAAATACAAAGATTATGGTTTATAAATTTAGAGTAATTCTAGACGCCGAAGAAGACATTTTCAGAGACATTGCAATTCTTGAAGACGATACGCTTGAGGATTTACACAATGCGATCTTCAACGCATTTGGTTTTGACGGAATGGAAGTAGCTTCGTTTTATACCTGCGATGAAACTTGGAATCAGGAAGATGAAATTCCACTTTTTGATACTGGCGACGTTCCGGGTGAACATAAAATCATGAGTGATTATCCATTATCTGATATCTTAGACAAAGAAAATACCAAAATTATCTATGTGTACGATTTTATCAACATGTGGACTTTCTTAGTTGAATTGGCTGCTATCGAAGAGCAATCTGCAGGAGCAACTTATCCGGAAACCTTATTCTCTCACGGAGAAATGCCGGACGAAGCCATAGAAAAAAACTTTGAAGCAGACATGCACGATGATATCTACGGCGAATTTGAGGACGATTTAGACGAAGATGATCTGGATATGTTTGAAGGAGACGATAGTTTTGAAGATTTCGGATTTGAGGAGAATTGGAACTAAGGTAAGGTTCTGAGGTTCTGAGTTACTGAGGTTCTAAGTTTTTTTTATTTACAGAATTTTCTTATTTTTAATAAAATTTAAATTATTACAAATGAGCAATTTCAGAAAGCTTTTAATCTGGCAGAAGTCAATGAGCTTGATTACCAAAATCTATATTTCCACTAACCATTTTCCAAAAGAAGAAATATTTGGATTAACTTCACAAATAAGACGCAGTTCAATTTCAATACCCAGTAATATTGCGGAAGGTTTTGGAAGAGAAAGCAATAAAGAGTTTTTACGCTTTTTAAGTATTTCGATAGGTTCATTATTTGAAATGCAAACCCAATTAGAAATAGCAAAAAACATTGCTTATCTAAACGAAAACGAATTTAATAATTTATATGAGGACAGTCGCGAAGTAGAGAGAATGTTAGTTTCATTTATTAAGAAATTAAAAGAAAGAAACTAAAACCTCAGAACCTTAGCAACTCAGAACCTCAGAACCTTTAAATATGATCAACTTATTCAACACCCACATCGAGTCGCTTTCGATACACCGCGTAGGAAACAAAAGCAGAAATGAAGCGATTTTTTTATCGGAACAACCATTTAACTTAAATGACGAAATTGTGCCTCTGATAAAAGAGTACTTTTTTAAGCCTTTTAGAGAAAAAGAAGAAAACTATTATCAGTTTGCGCACGAAGTAGATTTGGATTATAATGATATGTACAAATATGCTTCGGAGATTTTTGATAATCCGGGTAATGTACAAGAGATTTCTAAAAGAATCACGACACATTTATTTGAGCAGTCGAACCATCCACACATTAAAAACGGAGAGGTTTATGTAACGTATTTAACCAATCTGAGCATTGACAACAATGTAGTTGATGCGATTGGAATTTTTAAGAGCGAATTACAGGCTGACTTTTTACAATTTGAAGAAAAAAACAGTAACCTTGAGATGATCCTGCAACAAGGAATCAACTTGAGTAAACTGGACAAAGGATGTTTGATTTTTAATTATAAAAAAGAAGAAGGATACAAAATTCTGACTGTAGACAGCAACCGTTATGATGCACGTTATTGGTTAGAGCACTTTTTATCTGTTGATGCTTTTGAAGATGAAAACTTCATCACTAAAAAATACTTAAAGTTCTGTCAAAACTTCGCGAAAGATGTGGTTTTACCGGCCGAAGACAAAAAAGAAGAGGTAATGTTTATGAACCGATCTGTGAATTATTTCGCTAAAAACGATCAGTTTGAAGAACAAAATTTCTTAAATGAAGTATTAGATAATCCTGACTTAATTCCTGAATTCAAAAATTATAAAGTTGATAAAGGAGAAAAATACAGCATCGAAGATGTAACCTCATTCCCTATTGCCAACTCAGCGGTTTCTGACGCTAGAAAATCGATTAAAAACGTAATTAACCTGGATACTCATATTCAGATTAAAATGGATTTTATCAACCCTGAAAGTGCAGAAAAATTTGTTGAAAAAGGCTGGGATGAAGAAAAACAAATGTATTACTATTTAGTTTACTTCAATAAAGAAGAAAAAAGCTAGTAGTCATTCATTTTCTATTACTTACTTAAACAAAAAACGGCAACTACTCTTTGTAATTGCCGTTTTTTAATAGGTATATTTTCCAACTATCAAAACAAAGAAAACAGTGCTTTGAGAATATCATCGTAAACTTGTTTGTCCTTCTCGCCCGAACGAGCCAGCACTCTGATTCCGGTATAATTATTAAAGATAAAACGAGCCAGTGTTCTTGCTTCCAGTCGTGTTGAAATCTGTCCTGCTTCCTGCCCTTTTTTGACAGCCGCCAGGAAAATCTCCTCTACTGTTTGTCTGTTATCAGCAACAATTTTAGCAATCTCTTCATCATGCATCGCCAGTTCAACGGCAGCATTTACTACAAAACAGCCCTTTGTCATTCGATCGTCCAAACTTTCAATGATGGCTTGTTTAAAGAGTTCTGTCAGTATGACTTTTATGTCCTCGGGTTGGTTTAGAAGGTCCTTAGCCTCCTCCTGTCCCTGTTTGAGATATCTTTTTAAAGCTTTTGAAAAAAGTTTTTGCTTATCTCCAAAAGTATCGTACAAACTCGAACGACTCAAGCCCAAATGAGATACCAAATCCTGCGCTGAAGTACCGTTATACCCTTTGCACCAAAAGATTTCTATCGCTTTATCCAGAGCCTGATCCTCATCAAATTCTTTTGTTCTGGCCATGACTTCGTAATTAAATTCCGTTACAAAGATACAAAAAATTACGGAACGATTGTTCCGTAATTAGAGCAAAAAATTAGACAACAGTGTTTACGATAAGCCCACCATCTACGACAATCTCTGTCCCTGTTATAAACGAAGCGTCGTCTGAAGCAAGAAAAGCAACTGTTTTTGCAATTTCTGAAGGTTTACCAAAACGTTTTAATAAAATTTTATCGCTTAAAGCTGCTCCAAATCCATCGATTTCTTCTTTTTCTAAACCTAATTTTCCGAAAATCGGTGTTTCAATTGGTCCTGGTGAGATAGCATTTATTCTAATGTTTCTTGGTGCTAATTCAGTCGCAAAGACACGGTTTAAAGATAAAAGCGCTGCTTTACTTGCGGCATAAACTCCTGAGTTTTGCATCCCGACACTGGCATTTATTGAAGTATTAAAAATAACCGAACCGCCATCATTCAAAATAGGTAATAACTTTTGAAGTGTGAAATAAACGCCTTTTACGTTGATATCCATAATCGAATCATAATGTCCTTCAGATGCTGATTCTAATGGAGCAAAAGAAGCAATTCCGGCATTCAAAAAGACAATATCAATTTTGCCAAATTTCGCTGAAACTTCTGAGACCAAATTATCAATTGATTTCAAATCCGATTGATCGGCAACAATTCCTGTTACGTTTAATTCTTTTTCAGCTCTCGTTAATGTCTCTTGGTCTCTTCCCGTAACAATTACACTGGCTCCACGTTCAGCTAATTCCGCTGCTGTTGCATACCCAATTCCGCTATTTCCGCCCGTTACAATGGCAACTTTTTTTTCTAAATTTCTCATTTTATTATTTTTATAGTATTGATTAATTGATTATTACAGGGCAAAGATATAATAACGGAACGATCGTTCCGTTATTGGTTTAGTTAATACTTTGTTAAAAAAAAACAACCTCCGCAATTGCGCTGCTCCCTTAGTAAAAAAATCTATGGGGTCATAAACGAAAGAAATAATAAAAGGAGTAAACATCTTTAATTTATACTTAAATTTACAGCCTAAAAACAAATTAAAATGGATAGTCTTTTAAACAGCGAAAGTCCTTTCAAAACCATAATCTCCTTTCACAGGCTAATTGAATCTTTTGAGGAAATTGCCTTATCTAATGTTGATTATCGCTCTAACTACGCCAAAGCTATTTTGAAAGAAATAGAAACGATACCCGAGTTCAGAACCGGAATTGAAGATTTCAGCATCATTAAAAAAAATGAAGCTTTAATCAAAAACATATCAGCTGATTTATTCCCAACTGCTTTAACCAATAACGAGATAAAAGCGATTACAATCCCCTTTCAAAATATCTCCTTCAACTATACCGAGCGTTTCAAGAAAATTTTACGAAATGCGGGCGATGAATTTTACATGGAAATTCGTGATTTTGACAGTCATCAATTCTATATCAATAACTGTTGTTTAATTCTAAGCAGTTATTACAAACAAAAGATCGATTTTAATAAACCCTTCTTTTATGATATCCCGGATGAAGACGGTGTAGAAAAACATTATCGCATTTTGTATAATGCCGATTTTATGGAAATCACGCCAACAGAAAACGCATTACCGCTTACACAAGACGATATTGATCTGTTAATCGACAATTACAATGACATAACACTTTGGAAATCTAAGTTCCCACCCGGAAGTTGGACTTTGAAGGGTTTTGGAATTGTTTCTTTGTTTGATGCTACTACAGAAAGCGCCATCTCTAATTTAAAAAGCAATTTATTAAAACCCGATACACAGTCCGTTGCTACCAACGAAGTGATTGCTGCCATTTTTAGGTCTATTTTCAAAATTCCGGACCTTGAAGTTGGTTTTATTATTTACAATCCCGAAGACGAAAAATTTATCAAACCGGTTAAATACGATCATCAAATGCAAAGTTTTTTACTTTCGTCTGATCAGGAAGTAGATTGTAAAAATGCTTTTTTTGGCTGTTCTTTTGAAAATTTACTGGACAATAAAGAGCCTTTTGTGATCTCTAACGTTCAAAAATTTACCGAAGCATCGGAAAATAAAAGACTGGGCGAGCATTTATTAAAACAAAATATTCAGAGCTGCGTTTTTGCACCGGTTATAAAAGACGGGCATTTATTGGGCGTTGTAGAATTAGTTTCTAAAAAACCAAGAGAGCTCAACAGCATAAACGCTACCAAACTCGAATTGGTGTTACCGTATTTAACCGATACAATTGACCGCTATAATACCGATATGCAACATCAGGTTGAAGCGATAATTCAGCGGGAGTATACGACGATTCATCCAAGTGTATATTGGAAGTTTAAAAAAGAATCTCAAAACTATTTTCAAAACACCAATCCGACCAAAGATTATATTTTTAAGGAAATTGTCTTTAAAAATGTTTTTCCTTTATACGGACAAATCGATATTAAAGGTTCATCGGAACACCGAAACGAAACCGTAAAACGAGATTTGAAGAATCAGCTGACTACGATTTTAGAAATTTTCGAAAACCAAAAGCCAAACACGAATCTGATGCTTTTGGAACAGCGTAAATTTGAACTGGAATCACTTCGTGACGAATTGGATCAGCCTTTAAAAGCAGATACAGAACAGCACATTCAGCGTTATATTGAGGAGGAAATTCATCCGATCCTGAAAAACACAAAAAATACGGCTAAAAGTGAAAAACTGGAAGAATTGTATTTTGCTACTCTGGATCAAAAAACCGGAATGTTTTATCAGGAAAGAAAGAAATTTGATAATGCGATGTCGATTATCAATAAAAAACTGGCTTCGGTTCTGGACAGAAAACAAGTAGAAGCACAACAAATATATCCGCACTATTATGAACGTTTTAAAACGGATGGTGTGGAGCACAATTTGTATATAGGCGCTTCGATTGCGCCAACAAAACCGTTTGATATCATGTACCTGCACAACCTGCGTTTATGGCAATTGCAGACTTTATGTGAAATGGAATTGGAGCATCATCAACTGAAAGAGTCTCTACCTTATGAATTGGATGTAACTTCTTTGATCCTGGTATTCAGCGCAGCGATTTCTATTCGCTTCAGAATGGATGAAAAACGTTTTGATGTTGACGGGACTTATAATGCCCGATATGAAGTTGTAAAAAAACGTATTGATAAAGCCAACATCAAAGGAACAAAGGATCGTATTACAGAGAAAGAAAAAATTACAATTGTATATTCTCAAAACAGCGAAGAAACAGAATATCTAAAGTATATTAAGTACTTACAGCACAAAAAAATACTTGAACCTGCCATCGAACAATTTGAAGTTGAAGATTTGCAAGGGGTTTCAGGCTTGAGAGCCATTCGTGTAAAAGTGATTAACAACATTACGAATACAAACGCAAAAAAAATCACTTATCAAGATTTATTAGATGAGCTCAACTAATTTTTAGTTGAGCTTTTTTTTAAAGATTTTTAAACGCTACTACAAACGCAATAACCGTTATAATAATTCCGAACATAAAAAAGTTATACGCAATTCGGAGTAAATTATACTTACGCTGTAAAACCAATCCCAAATAATACAAATCTTTGATCATGGTCGAATACAAATAATCACGGTCTTTCATCATTTCATTCATAGCCCAATCATAGTCTTCAAGAGGCATTTTGTAGAAATTTCCAAAAAACATCAGATTTACTTTTTTTGCTTCTACATCATCTCGTGTAAAAAATCCTGAAGTTACTTTTGGTCGTGTTGACAGAATAGCAAAAATGATCGTAATCACACTTGACATCAGCATGACAAAAGTCGGGATTACTAAATGTACATTTTTTGGACTGTCTAATTTTGGAATAATCGTAGAGAGCGCGATCGAAATAATAATCGCATTTACAGACAATAAAATATTGGCCTTACTATCTGCAATACCGCTTAAACGGGTATGATTTCCTAAGGTAACGCGAAACAAGGTGTCGATTCCGCGATCCGGTTTTTCAATCTTTTCTCTCTTTTTTTCTTCGTCCTCAAGCTCTTTTACCTTTTTCAGTTCCTGCTTATTGATTCTTTTTTGAACCATGACGATATTTTTCTCTTTTAATGGCTGCCACTTTTTAATCGCATAATCGGTATAAAATCGATGTTTGTTCATTAAAAAATTCAAATTTTCCCTCGCCCAATCCAGATCAGAAAAAGAAAGATTCATGCTGTTTTTTAATTCAAAACGCAATAATTCGCAAGTCGACTCATATTCTAAACTCGTAATATGAACATAATCGGCATCTTTAATGATCTTTTCTAATTCAGTTTGTGGCACATATTCTTTTACGGTAGCCAAAATCAATTTAGAAACTTCATTTATAAATTCATCAGACTGCCCTTTCTCTTTTAGAAACATTGTGGCAATCTTTACGCTTTCACTTTCGTGGTTTACAACACCGTTTACATAACCGGTATCATGAAACCATGCCGCTACCAAAAGTAAATCTTTCTCTGCCCCATCTACATTTTCCTTTGCACAAAGCTTATTAACAGCACTTATTACATTAAAAGTATGGTTAATATTATGGTAAGAATATAAATTAGAAAGTTTATCTTTGAGTAATTTACTAACGAAATCTTCGGACTGTTCTATTAGATTCATAAAGAATATTTTAATACTACGAAATTATGAAAATGTTTTCGGATAATCCTTTCATTACTATAATTAAAAATTATTCCACTACTTTAACTTTGCTGCTTATACTAGGCTCTTGTGCAACACATAAACCCCAATACGGGAAAAATGTGAGTGCCAATAAAGACGAAAACGCAACCGATACCATAAAAATTGCGCACACTTTTTATTTAGTGGGCGATGCCGGCAATGCAGATCAGGTACAAGCACAACAAACGTTGGAATTATTGCATGAAAAACTAAAAAAATCAAGCAAAAAAGCCACTTTACTTTTCTTAGGGGATAATATCTATCCAAAAGGTTTTCCCAGTAACGACAATGCTGCTGAGAAGACTTTAGCGGAAACAAAACTTACCAATCAATTAAAACTAACAGAAGGATTTAAAGGAAAAACCATTGTAATTCCAGGAAATCATGATTGGTATAATGGCATTAAAGGGCTGGAGCGTCAGGCTGCTTTTGTAACCGATTATCTTAAGGATAAAAAAGCATTCCTACCCCGAAAAAGCTGTGCAATCGAGGATGTTAAAATCGACAGTATCACCACGCTGATAGCTATTGATAGTGAATGGTTTCTGGAAGATTGGGACAACCACCCCACTATCAATGACAATTGCGAAATCAAAACCAGAGAAGCTTTTTTTGATGAACTGGAAAGCCTTTTAAACAAAAATCAAGAGAAGACTGTAATCATTGCCCTTCATCATCCTCTGATGAGCAATGGATCGCATGGTGGACAATTTTCATTAGAAAAACAATTATTCCCTTTAGAACAAAAAATTCCGCTTCCGATTATAGGTTCTTTTATCAATTTGTTACGTCAAACCTCCGGGGTAAGTCCACAGGATATTCAAAACAAAGAATATACAATTTATATCAAACGGATTAAAACTCTTTTACAAAAGCAAAAAAATGTGATCGTTGTTTCAGGACACGATCATAATCTGCAGTATGTCAATAAAGAAAACATCAAACAGATCATAAGCGGTGCCGGCTCCAAATCTGAAGCTGCCAGAGCGATTAACGCCAATGATTTTTCGTATGGTGGAAATGGGTACGCTACACTGACTTTGTTTAAAAGCGGGGATGCTAAAGTGACGTATTTTGGAAATGAAAACAATAAAGAAAAAAAGCTTTTTGAACATGAAATTATAAAAGCAAAAGAATTTAACTGGGCTTCCGAGATTCCAAATAATTTTCCGCCCACCTTTACTACTTCAATTTATACTAAGGAAATGACCCGAAAAAGTTTCGTTCATTCGTTTCTATTCGGAAAACATTACAGAAAATATTACAGCCTGCCAATTGAAGCTAAAACGGCCACATTGGATACGCTTATGGGGGGGGTGAAACCGATTCGCGAAGGTGGCGGTCACCAATCTATTTCGTTAAGAATGTCTGATGCTAAAGGTCGCGAATATGTAATGCGTGCCATGAAAAAAAGCGCTACACAGTTTTTACAAGCTGTAGCTTTTAAGGATCAGTATATTGTAAATGATTTTCAGGATACGTATGCCGAAGATTTCTTGTTGGATTTTTATACCACTTCTCATCCTTACACGCCCTTTGCGGTTGGTGAAATGGCAGATAAATTGAATTTACCACATACAAATCCGGTTTTATACTATATTCCAAAACAAAGCACTTTAAAAGAATACAACTCCAACTTCGGAGATGCATTGTATATGGTGGAAGAACGACCTGCCGACAACCATTTAGACGTTAAAAGTTACGGAAATCCAAGCGATATTATCAGCACTACCGATATGATGCTGAATCTTCACAAGGATGAAAAATACAGTGTTGATGAAAATGAATATATAAAAGCCCGTTTGTTTGATATGCTTATTGGCGATTGGGACAGACATAGCGATCAATGGCGTTGGGGCGAATATAAAAAAGACGGCAAGGTAATTTACAAACCGATTCCGCGCGATCGCGATCAGGCCTTTTCAAAATACGACGGAGCTTTGCTTTCGTTGTTAATGAACATTCCGGCACTTCGTCATATGCGCACTTTTAAGGATAAAATCGACAACGTTAAATGGTTCAACAGAGAACCTTATCCACTTGATTTGGCCTTTCTAAAAACTTCGAACGAAAAAGACTGGCTGGCGCAGGCAAAATTTATTCAGGAAAACTTAACCGACAGCGATATCGATCATGCTTTTAAACAACTGCCAAAAGAAGTTCAGGATCAAACCATTGAAGAGATTAAGGCAAAACTAAAGAACCGAAAAAAGGAACTTGATCAATATGCTTCTACCTATTTTAAAGTTTTGAGCCATACGGTCATGATTGCCGGAACAGACAAAAAAGACAAATTTATCATCAATCACAATGCCGCAAAAAGCATCGAGATTCAGGTGTACAGAGTTAAAAAAGAAGGAGATGATTTAATTTACACCAAAAACATCACCGACGACAAAACCGAAAATTTATGGGTGTATGGTTTAGATGACAACGATACTTTTCAAGTAATTGGAAAGCACAAATCAAATATAAAGATTCGTTTAATTGGAGGTCAGAACAATGACATTTACAACATTGAAAACGGAAAACGAGTGATTGTATATGATTTTAAATCAAAACAAAATACTTATAATTTAGATTCTAAAACACAAACACAATTGACTGACGATTATGATGTCAATTTATACAATTACGAAAAACCCAAATACAATGTAGTTTCGGGGCTTCCGAACATTGGTTATAATCCCGATGATGGTGTGAAGTTGGGTTTCAATTTAAATTATACGGTTAACAATTTTAAACAGAATCCGTATACGCAAAAACATGTTTTAAACGGTTTTTATTATTTTGCAACGGGAGGTCTGGAATTTACTTATGATGCTCATTTCCCCGGGTTATTAGGAAAATGGGTTATTGATGTGGAGTCAAAATACACCACACCTAATTTTGCCATCAACTATTTTGGTTACGGAAATGAAACCCAAAATAAGGATCAGGAATTTGACATGGATTACAACAGAGTCCGCATTCAGCAATTTAAAGTCGCTGGAGCCATCAGACACGTTGGTCGTTACGGAAGTGAGTTTACTTTCAAACCCTTCCTGGAACAAATGAAAGTGGAAGAAACCAGAGACCGATTCATAAACGTACCTAACAGTATCAATCCTGATGTTTTTGACAGTAAACTTTTTGGAGGTGTAAAAGTGAAATACAGTTTTAAAAATTCCGACTTTAAAGCAAAACCGACTTTAGGAATGGCTTTTTCGATTGAAGCGAGTTGGACCGCCAATTTAGACGATGCAAAACAAAACTTCCCATCGTTAGAAAGTATTTTAGGTTTTACACATAAAATTGACAAAAACGGCAAACTGATTTTGGCCACTTACCTTAAAGGAAAAGCAATATTAAATGACAATTACGAGTTTTATCAAGGAGCCACTCTGGGAGGTGATAAAGATCTCCGCGGTTATAGAAACGAGCGTTTCTTAGGAAATTCTTACTTCTCTCAAAGCAGTGATTTAAGACTTTCTATCGGTAAAATTCAACGCACTATCGTACCATTAACCTACGGAATTCTGGCCGGTTTTGATTACGGAAGAATTTGGCTAGACGGAGAAAACTCCAGAAAATGGCACCAGGATTACGGTGGCGGACTTTGGATCAATGCCGTAAATACAGTCACAGCAAGAATCTCTTATTTTAAATCCCCTGACGAGGTGGGTAGAGTAATTTTTGGGGCGGCCTATAGTTTTTAGCTTTCTGAGGTGCTGAGGCTCTAAGCTGCTAAGTAACTAAGTTTTTTCTTTGTGAAATGTGAAATACGAAATGGGTGCATCTCAATGATATCGACCCTTTTTAGAATAATGACGTAAAAAATAAACAATAAAAACATTTTGTTTCACAACTCACATTTCACATTATTTAACTTTTGGAGCGGCCTATAGCTTTTAACAAGGTTCAAAGGAACAGAGGTTTATTCATAATTAAAAAAGTGAGCTATGATTTGGCAATTACCATTTCATAGCTCACTTTTAGCTTTTAAAACAGGCATGTCACCATCCCCATTTCACGTTATCCATTTTCTAATTATCACATTTTCTAATTATCTAATTATCCCCCACAACTACTTCAGCTTAAACTCATAAACCTTACCTCCTACTTTATTTGTTTTTTCATCGGCGATGAGTAAGGTTGTATTGTCTTTGAAAACGATGGCTTCTTTTTGTGAAAAATCATTCAGTTCTATTTCAGTCTGCGAGCCTTTGTGGAATAAATCCCCTTTGAATCCTTTGAATAAAACAAGTTTATCATGACTTAACAGCACCACTTTTTTTCCGTCAGGGCTTATTGTTGCACTGGTCAGAACACAATGATTATAGTTGGCACAGGTTTTAAATTCACCAATTTTAGTGGCTTTTTGAGTTCCTGCCGCATTTGGGATTTTATAGATAAAAACGGTACCGTCAAAGCCTTTGCTTCTGTTTTTGGTGAAAAGATAAAAGTTGTTCTGATATTCGAAGAAACTTTCAACATCAAAAAATAGTTCTTTTTTCTTTGGAGGAAACTCGGTTTGTTCCGGATACGAAAAGGAAATTTTATATGCTGAAACGGCATTTTCTTTATTCAATTCGTTTTTAGCCACTTTATAAATACACAAGTCTTTGCGTTTATTATCATTATTCCCAAAATCTCCTATGTAAATATTTCCGGCCTGATCTTTTGTAATATCTTCCCAATCTACATTTGTGGCGTTGGTAACGGTAATGGTTTTATTTATTTTGCCCTCCGCATTTAATGCATAGATTTTGTTGGCATTCCCGCTATCTTCCAAAGTATAAATCAAATTAGATTTAGGAAAATAAGTAATCCCGGAAACTTCCTTAAGCTTTTTCGGAAGCGAAAAAAGCGTTTTTAAATCATTACCTGATTGTTGCTGACAAGCTAATAAAACAATTGAAACAGCAAGTAGAAAAAATTTTCTCATAAATAAATATTTTAAAGTTTTTGCCACAGATTAAAAGATTACAATGATTAAAAAAATCCTTTAAATCTGTGCAATCTGTGGCAAGCTAATTTTAAACTAAATTCGTATTTTTAAAATTACGCGTAATAAACTCAAAAGCAGCAAACATAATATGCCCCATCGATCTGGCATTTTTAAATTTCATATCATTAGTATAACGATACAATTCCATTTTTAGTTGATTCAGATGTTCTTCTGTCGAAATCGTGTCGTGACACATAATATTCAACAACTTTTTCATTCGGTTCTCGGCAGAATGAATACGTTTGGCCAAAATAGCCCTTTCCTCATCTTTATACTGAAGGATCGAACGTTCTTCTAACTTTTCTTTAATCAATTTAATCATCGGATAGTTTTCCTTAAAAAACTGAGGACGATAGACCTTAAAATTTCCCTCGTAACACTGCTGATCAAAATCTATTGGGCGAATTTTATAAACCACCTGATCAAAATCATGAATCGGTACAATCACATAATTATACGCCCTCATGTCTCCCAAAAGCCGAATCATGCAACGCTCATTAAACTTTACGAACTCTTTTGCGATCTGAGATTTTTCCATCTCTGTACAATTGTGCAACAACGTATCCATAAAAACATCACCGGGAATCCCAATAATATGCTCTTCGATTAGAGTATCTTTATAAACTAAAAAGTTAATTTTATCCGGCGAAAGAATATCTTCCAATTCCAGTCCGTAAATCCTCGAAGCATCTGCTTTTTTAATATAAAAATGAACGTAATTGTCATTGAGAATATTTCGGACTTTTATCCGGAATGGTTTCGAATTTCCGAAGGTACAGTAATCAATCGCATCAATATTCAAAAACTGTATGATCTCGCTATTACCATCAGAATGTAAAAGAGAATAAATTTTCTTTAAATTTAAATCGATTTCATTTCGTTCAAATTCATTGTAATACACCCGAATCCATAAAGTGTCTGTTTCATTTTTATCATAGACATTTACCGAACCGGAAAACCGCAATAAATCATCATAGAACACAGATACTTTCGAGATTCGTTCGTATCGTTCCAAGTAACTTAAAAGAGAGGGTAATAAAGGGTAAGATGGTTTTTTTAAGACCATTAAAGGCTCGCTCATTTTGAATATCTTTAATACAAATTTACAGTAAATTATAATTTTAAACACATAAATAAAATTTGACGTAACAATAAACAACTTGAATCGTCATACTAAAAACTAAAACCGAAATAAATTTGGAAACCATTCTTACTATCGAAAATCTTCACAAAAGATACGGCCGCATTCAAGCCTTAAAAAATGTATCTTTTGAAATACAAAAAGGCCGTGTTTATGGCATACTAGGTCCCAATGGAAGTGGAAAATCAACCACCTTGGGTATTGTCCTGAATGTTGTAAACCGAACATCAGGGAGCTACAGTTGGTTTAACGGACAAATCCAAACCCACGATGCCTTAAAAAAGGTAGGTGCCATTATAGAAAGACCGAACTTTTACCCCTACATGACGGCAGAAGAAAACCTGAAATTGGTTTGCAAAATAAAAAGCATTGATTATTCTAAAATTAATGAAAAGCTGGATTTAGTGGGTCTAACGGAAAGAAAAAACAGCAAATTCAGCACTTTTTCTTTAGGAATGAAACAACGTCTCGCTATTGCTTCGGCGCTGTTAAATGATCCTGAAATTTTAATTTTAGACGAACCAACAAATGGTTTAGACCCACAGGGAATTCACCAGATTCGTGATATTATCCGAAAAATTGCTTCACAAGGAACTACTATTTTATTGGCTTCTCATTTGCTGGACGAAGTCGAAAAAGTATGTTCGCATGTAATTGTACTGCGAAAAGGAGAAATTCTATACTCCGGTTCTGTTGACGGAATGTCTGCTAACGAAGGCTTTTTTGAAGTTCAGGCCAATGATAATGAAGCCTTGAAAAACGTGCTGCAAGAACATCCGACCGTAGACCATGTGGTCGAAGAAGAAGGAAAGGTTTTGGTATACCTAAAGTCCGATTTGTCTGCCTCTGAACTGAATTTGTATTTATTCTCTAAAGACATTGCACTAAGTCATTTAGTAAAACGCAAAAACAGCTTAGAAGCCCAGTTTTTAGAATTAACCAAAAATACCACTCCAAAAAACAACTAAACCATGAACAGACTTATCTCTATAGAATTGCAAAAAATCTGGAAAAACAAAGCCAGTCGTGTCTTAACGTTAACCTATTTCATTTTACTTTCCTTCATTGCCTTAATTGCTTCGATCAAATTTGATATTGGTGTTTTTAAATTCCATCTGGCAGAAATGGGAATTTTCAATTTCCCTTTTATCTGGCATTTTAACACTTATATTGCGGCATGGCTCAAGTTTTTCCTCGCCATTGTTATTGTTTCTATGATGGCTAATGAATATAGTTACGGGACTTTAAAACAAAATCTGATTGACGGTTTAAGCAAAAAAGAATTTATATTGTCTAAATTTCTAACCGTTGTTGTTTTTGCATTGTGCTCTACAATTTTTGTCTTTGTGATGAGCTTAATCTTAGGATTGTGCTTTTCTTCTTATACCGAATTCGGAATTATTTTTACAGATTTGGATTATCTTTTAGCCTTTTTTGTAAAACTAACGGGCTTCTTTTCGTTCTGTTTGTTTTTAGGAATTTTGGTAAAACGATCTGCATTTGCTTTGGGTTTTCTTTTGGTTTGGAGTATAATCGAAGGAGTCGTTAAAGGAATTTTGGCTTTTAAAATTTTCCCGGATAGTAACATCGGTCATTACATAATGCAATTTTTTCCATTAGAAGCAATGTCAAATTTAATCATTGAACCCTTTTCACGACTGTCGGTAATAAAAACTATCGGAACTCAAATGGGAGTTGAAAGTACTAAAGATTATGGTGTACATTATCTTCCTATATTGATTGTTTTAATCTGGACATTTATCTTCGTCTATTCTTCATACAAATTATTAAAAAATAGAGATTTATAGTATATTTGTTATACTATGCACTATTTAAAAAACATTTTATTAGTCTTATTTATCAGTTGCGCATTTGCGAAAGTAAATGCGCAAAACATCACTATTGACGATCAAAAAGATCCTACGTTTCTCATTGAAGACGTTTTAGTTACCAGCTCTTGTGCTGCTGCTACCAACGCGACAGGTTTGGGGGATACGTTTAGACCTGGGAAAAAAAGTTTTGCCTATTTTAACCGAAATGGAAGCAATTTTCCTTTTGCAGAAGGAATCGTAATAGCAACATCAACTGCTCAAAGCGCTATAGGCCCCTATGTAAGTAATGTTGTAAGCAGTGATAGTGATAGCTGGATAGGGGATACTAATCTGGATCAGGTACTAGGAATTCAGTCTGTAAATGCAACAGTGCTGGAATTTGATTTTGTTGCTACCGCAAATTCATTGAGTTTTAATTATATTTTTGCTTCAAACGAATACCAATACGATTATCCGTGTCAATATTCGGATGGGTTTGCTTTTTTAATTAGAGAAGCCGGAACAAGCGATCCCTACACCAATCTGGCGGTACTACCCAAAACTACCACTCCCGTTTCTTCTGTAAACATTCGTCCGGCAATTGGTCCCGGAGTGCGACCAGGAGGGATTGCCTATACGGGTTGCCCTGCTTCAAATCTAAACTTTTTTAATGGTCTAAATACCAATACCAGTCCGGTAAATTACGCAGGACAAACAGTAGTTATGACCGCTCAGTCTACTGTAGTCTCAGGAAAAACATACCATGTAAAATTAGTCATAGCCGATGATCAAAATAAAAATCTCGAGTCAGCCATTTTTCTGGAAGCCGGAAGTTTTCTTTCGAAAATTAACTTAGGTGAAGACCGTACGATTGCTGCCAATAATCCTGCTTGTTTTGGAGAAAAGGTAGTACTAGACTCCAAACTGGACATCGCAGACTATAATTTTAAATGGTATAAAAAAGAAGACCCTACAACTATTTTAGGTACAAATGCAACTTTTGAAGTGACTGATGCCGGAACTTATAAAATTGAAGCTTCACTTAAAACAACAGGCTGTACAGCCTATGGAGAAATCAAAATTGATTATGCTCCCGAAATACTTTCAACAGATACTCTCCTTTTACAATGTGATGATGATACCGACGGTTTTTCAATCTTCAATTTGACCAAAGTAGATAATATTATAAAAAACAATGTTTCGACCATTACAAACAATGGGTATTACGAATCCCTGACTAATGCACAAGCTAAAACAAACGCCATTGCAAATCCGGGAAACTATATCAATAAAAGCCCCAATCAAATTATCTATGCCAGAATTGAAAACCAATACAAATGTTATAAAATTGTCGAAGTCACTTTACAAATTGCAACCACAACAATCGCTGATCAAAATCCAATAAAAACCTGTGACGACGATGGCAATCCTGATGGGTTCTATCAATTTGATCTTAAAGCACAAGTGAACCCACAACTTACCACAGGTTTACCAAGCGGATTAACTCCTTATTATTATCTCAATGCAATTGATGCTATAACGGAAGTAAATGCGTTACCAAATCTCTTTAAAAACACTACAGCGTATTCCCAAACCATTTATGCAAGAGTGGTCAATGGAGCCGATTGTTATGACATTACCCCAATTACTTTGGTTGTAAATGTTTTTGATCCGCCAAATTTTGAAGATGAAGCCGCTTATTTATGCAAAGGAAATCAGATTGATCTGGTAGCAGATCCCGGCTTTAGCAGCTACGTTTGGTCTACAGGAGACACAAGCAATCGTATTACCGTTACTAATCCCGGAGATTATTCGGTAAAAGTGACTGATGTAAACGGCTGCGAAAAGACTAAAAAATACAAAGTAACCTTATCTGAACCGGCTGTTATTACCGATGCTATTATTAAAGATTTCTCTGCGAATGATAATTCTGTTCTACTAAAATATACCGGAGTTGGAAACTATGAATTTTCGTTAGACGGAATTTCTTTTCAAGACGACCCTTTATTCACAAGAGTAAGCCCGGGAATCTATAATGCCATTGCGAGAGACAAAAACGGTTGTGGTAGTTCCAATTTGTTTTTGGTCTATGTATTAGACTACCCAAGATTTTTTACTCCAAATGGAGACAGCCATAATGATTTATGGCTAATCGAAAACTTAGACCAACTTCCGAACTACACCATTTCTATTTTTGACCGCTACGGAAAATTATTAAAACAAATGAATCAAAACAGCTCAGGCTGGAATGGAGTATTCAACGGCCAGCAATTACCCGCAGCGGATTATTGGTTTGATTTAAACTTCATTAATGGCAAAAATGTTAAAGGGCACTTTAGTCTTAAAAGATAACTTTTAATAAATTCCAATCTTTTTAAATTCCAAATTCCAATACATATTGTAAAAAAAGAATTCCAAACTCTAGAGGTCATTTTAGTCTTAAAAGATGACTTTCAATAAATTCCAATCTTTTTAAATTCCAAATTCCAATACTTATTAAGAAAGAATCCTAAACTCCGGCATTGGAATTTGGGATTTTTTATATTGGATTTTAAACCTCTGCCTATGATTCTGTCATTTCGACGTAAGGAGAAATCACATCCAATATTCGACAAAGATTGGTGCTTTTCTTTACGGAATTTCTTGTGTGATTTCTCCTTCGTCGAAAGGACAAACTAAGTGCGTTTTTTGAAATAACTCTTTTAAACAAACTCAATTTTTACATCTAATATTAAAAATTTAAAATTCCAATACTTATATAAAAAAAAGAATCCTAAACTCCAGAATTGGAATTTGGAATTTTTTATATTGGATTTTAAACCTCTGTCTATGTCTCTGTCATTTCGACGTAAGGAGAAATCACATCCAATATTCGACAAAGATTGGAGCTTTTCTTTACGGAATTTCTTGTGTGATTTCTCCTTCGTCGAAAGGACAAACTGAATTTTAACATCCAATTTTCTAAATTCCAAATTCCAATATTTGTTGTAAAAAAGAATCCCAAACTCCTGAGTTGGAATTTGGGATTTTTTATATTGGATTTTAAACCCCTACCTATGGTTCTGTCATTTCGACGTAAGGAGAAATCACATCCAATATTCGACAAAGATTGGCGCTTTTCTTTACGGAATTTCTTGTGTGATTTCTCCTTCGTCGAAAGGACAAGCTAAGTGCGTTTTTTGAAATAATTCTTTTAAACAAACTCAATTTTTACATCTAATATTAAAAATTTAAAATTCCAATACTTATATAAAAAAAAGAATCCCAAACTCCAGAATTGGAATTTGGGATTTTTTATATTGGATTTTAAACCTCTGCCTATGGTTCTGTCATTTCGACGAAGGAGAAATCACATCCAATATTCGACAAAGATTGGCGCTTTTCTTTACGGAATTTCTTGTGTGATTTCTCCTTCGTCGAAAGGACAAACTCAATTCTTACATCCAATTTTCTAATTTCCAAATTCCAATATTTGTTGTAAAAAAAATCCCAAACTCCTGAGTTGGAATTTGGGATTTTTATATTGAAATTTAAATAACTTAGAATTTAAATCTTTTTCTATCAGTTTCTGTCAAGTAGATTTTTCTCAAACGAATAGATTTTGGAGTAACCTCTACATATTCATCTTTTTGAATGTACTCTAATGCTTCTTCTAGAGAGAAAATGATTGGAGGAATAATTCTCGCTTTTTCATCATTTCCAGAAGAACGAACGTTAGATTGTTTTTTCTCTTTCGTTACGTTTACACACATATCATCACCACGAGAGTTTTCTCCAATTACCTGACCTTCATAGATTTCAGCATTTGGCTCAACGAAGAATTTACCACGATCTTGTAATTTATCGATAGAATAAGGAATAGCTTTTCCTTTTTCCATAGAAATTAACGAACCTTTGTTACGTCCTGAAATTTCACCTTTGTAAGGCTCATATCCAATGAAACGGTGTGCCATAATAGCCTCACCAGCTGTTGCAGTAAGTAATTGGTTACGCAATCCAATAATTCCACGAGATGGAATATTAAATTTAACAATCATACGTTCCCCTTTAGTTTCCATACTCAACATTTCACCTTTACGCATGGTAACAAACTCTACCGCTCTACCTGAAAGTGATTCCGGTAAATCGATTGTCAATTCCTCGATAGGCTCACATTTTTTACCATCAATTTCTTTGATGATAACTTGTGGTTGTCCGATTTGTAACTCATATCCTTCTCTTCTCATTGTTTCAATAAGAACAGATAAGTGAAGTACTCCACGACCAAAAACCATGAATTTATCAGCAGAATCAGTTTCACCTAACTTCATAGCTAAGTTTTTCTCTAATTCTTTTGTCAATCTTTCTCTAATATGACGAGAAGTTACAAATTTACCTTCTTTACCAAAGAAAGGAGAGTCATTAATAGTAAACAACATACTCATTGTTGGCTCATCGATAGCAATAGAAGCTAAACCTTCAGGATTTTCAAAATCAGAAATAGTATCTCCAATTTCGAAACCTTCAACACCAACAATAGCACAAATATCTCCAGCAATTACTTCAGTTACTTTTTTACGTCCAAGACCTTCAAAAGTATGTAATTCTTTAATTCTAGATTTTGATACAGTACCATCTCTTTTTACCAAAGAAATTGGCATTCCTTCTTTCAAGACACCTCTTTCTAAACGACCGATAGCGATACGTCCTGTAAAAGCTGAGAAATCTAAAGATGTAATCAACATTTGAGGATTACCTTCTGATACTTTAGGAGCTGGTACATTTTCAACAACCATATCCAATAATGCTTCAACATTATCAGTTACGTTTTCCCAATGGTCAGACATCCAGTTATTTTTAGCAGAACCATAAACGGTTGGGAAATCCAACTGCCATTCTTCAGCACCTAATTCAAACATTAAGTCAAAAACTTTTTCGTGAACTTCTTCAGGAGTACAGTTCTCTTTATCAACTTTGTTGATAACTACACAAGGCTTAAGACCTAAGTCAATCGCTTTTTGTAATACGAAACGCGTTTGTGGCATTGGACCTTCAAAAGCATCCACTAGCAAACATACACCATCGGCCATGTTCAAAACACGTTCTACTTCACCTCCAAAATCCGCGTGGCCAGGAGTGTCAATAATATTGATCTTTGTTCCTTTATATTGAACTGATACGTTCTTAGAAGTAATAGTAATACCTCTCTCGCGCTCTAAATCGTTATTATCAAGAATTAAATCACCTGTGTTTTCGTTGTCACGAAATAATTGACAGTGATACATAATTTTATCAACCAAAGTGGTTTTACCGTGATCGACGTGGGCAATAATTGCAATGTTTCTAATAGATTCCATCTGTGATTTTTAATGGGTGCAAAGGTACACTTTATTTTGATATAAAAAACGTTTCTGCGATAGTTTGCGTACAGACAAGCAATTAGTTGTTTAAATCAATGTAAATTTACGCCTCAAAATGAACTTTAATTATTGTTTAATTATGGTTAATTTAACTATATTTGAGTGATGAAAAGTAAAACTCTCCAAATTACTCTAATTTATATTATCATTTCGTTATTTATGGCTATAATCTGTCATAAACTACTCGCCAGCTTCATTTCCTCCAAAGAAAATTTTTATTTATTTTTCATTAAAGACATTTTATTCATACTTATAACTGGTCTTATTTTCAAATACATACTAGCAAAAAACGAAAGTAAAAATGTTGCCGTTTTTGAAAAATTAAAGAAAACAAACGAAGACATTAAAGAATCGAACGAAAAATATGACATTGTAGCAAAAGCAACGAGCGATACCATTTGGGACTGGAAAATTCAGAAAGACAGCATCGGATGGAACAAAGGAATAGAAAGCGTTTTTGGATATAACCATAAAGAGGTAGGCAAAACATCAAAATGGTGGTTTGATAAAATCCATCCGGAAGACAGTATCAGAATGTCTATTAAACTTTATTCTTTTATTGAACAGAAAACAGAAAAATGGCAGGATCAATATCGTTTCAGATGCGCAGACGGAACTTATAAATATGTTTTAGACCGAGGGTTTTTATTGAAAGATGAAAACGGCAGAGCCATCAGAATGATTGGAGCTATTCAGGACATTACAAAACAGAAAGAAGAAGAACAACGATTGAAACTTTTAGAAACGGTAATCACACAATCTAAAGATTCGATTTTAATCACAGAAGCCAATTCAGCAAGCGGCAGAATTCCTAAAATAGTTTACATCAATCCCGCCTTCTCACAAATGTCGGGTTACCAGCCCAATGAAATAATAGGAAAATCAACAAACATTTTCAACAAAGGACCAAATTCAGATTCAGATGAGTTGAAAAAACTATTAAAAGCAATTAAAAACGAAGAGGAATGCCTGATCGAAACGATAGGCTACACCAAACAAAAAGAAGAATATTGGGTTCGGTTTTCCATGATTCCGATTTTCAATAACGAAGGGGTTATTTCCCACTGGATCTCCATTCAAAGAGACATTACAGATGAGAAAAAACTAGAAACAGAGAAAGAACATCTTATTCGCGAACTAACACAAAACAACAAAGATTTAAAACAATTCTCTTATATAACATCTCATAACCTAAGGGCACCGCTCTCTAATCTAATCGGACTTTTAAACCTGATAGAGGATATTCCGATAGAAAATCCCGAACTCGAAGAAATCCTAGCCGGTTTCAACAAATCGACACATTTATTAAACGAAACAATAAACGATTTAGTAAAAGTAATCATCATCAAAGACAACCCTTCGATGCAAAAAGAAGAAGTTTCTTTGAAAGAAGTTTTTGAAAACGTTTTCAGTCAACTGTCTTTTCAGATCGAACTACACAAACCAATTATCAAACTCAAATTCGACAGAGTTCCTTTATTAAACACAAATAAAGCTTATATTGAAAGTATTTTACTCAACCTGTTAACCAATTCCATCAAATACAAATCCGAAAACAGAAAGTTAAAAATATCTATTATCGCTGAACAAATCGACCACAAAGCCATATTAACCTTTAAAGACAACGGAATCGGAATAGATCTGGAAAGAAATAAAGACAAAGTATTCGGGCTATACCAGAGATTTCACAATTATCCTGACAGCAAAGGCCTAGGCTTATATCTCGTAAAATCACAGGTAGAAACCATGGGAGGAACAATAAGCATCGAAAGCGAAGTCAACAAAGGAACTACATTTACAATAACATTTAAAAATTAACATTATGCTTGAGCAAATTTTATGCATTGACGATGATCCAATCACGTTAATGTTATGCAAAAAAGTAATTTCAAAATCTTCATTCTCAAATGAAATTATCACAGCACAAAATGGCGAAGAAGCATTACATCACTTTAACACCTTAAAATACAATAACTGCAAAAACAAAGTCAACAAAAAACCGGAATTAATCTTTTTAGACCTTAACATGCCCGTTATGAGCGGATGGGAGTTCCTGGACCACTTTACCTCTCCGGATTATGCCGAATTCAATACAGCCAATGTCATCGTATTATCTTCCACAATTGACCCTGAAGATTTAGCCAAAGCAAAAAAATATCCTATTATCATCGATTTTCTTTCCAAACCTGTCACACAACCGATGCTGGAATACCTAAAGAAAAAAATTGCGCCTTGAGGGGCTTATTTTTTTTTAAAATTCCAAATTTTTTAAATTCCAAATTCCAATGGGAAGGTAAATATGAGAGAACTTAGGAAGGGGCGGTTTTTTTCTTATCTACTCTGCTCTTTCTTCAAAAAACAATACAATACAAAACACTTATTGACGATCTTATACTTTTCTATCATAGCTTCTTAAGCCTCTATTCCTCAACTTCTGTCTTTGACGATCTCGCAAAGACGCCAAGCCGCTAAGTTTTTTTTCTTTTCTTTAGCTCACCCTTTCCGTTTTCTACTTTCTCACCTTGGATTTCTAAAAATGTTATGGAGTCTCAAAGTTTTTTCTACTTTTTCATTAGAACTTTGCGATTTTGCGACTTTGCGACATTTTTTAACCATTTGCCACGAGTTGCACCAATTTGCACGAATTATTTCGGATCAAGACACATTGTTGTAGAGAAATAATAAAACCTCACAGAGTCACTAAGGCTACAAAAGTCAGACACTCACTCTGTCTTTTTTCACGAAGGTGACCCGAACGAAAGCGAATAAACCAAATAAATCTGCCTTTGCTGAGCTTGTTTTTACGGAGTTTCTTGCGGAGATTTCTCCTTCGTCGAAAGGACAAACTG
>NZ_LEKS01000019.1:0-91508 GCF_001027725.1 Flavobacterium sp. ABG | reverse complement strand
TGGTAATATGGATAATTTTGCAAATGGTACAGGTGGCGTATTAATAGGGACTTATACAACTTCTGCGGGTTATCAACATGCGGTTATAATTACTAAAATGAATAATGATGGGACATTTAATTACTATGATCCACAAAATAATTCATCAAATACGAGAAATGTAAAGCAATTAACTCACTATCTTGCATTAACGAGAAATTGCCCGTAAATCAAAATACGAATCATTCTTCATATTTAAACGACATTAAAAAACATTTAGTTTAATAGTTTGAAAAATTTTTACTTTAAAAATGTTAAAAAAAAAGTATATACTAATTTTACTCCTAGTTTTCTGCAATTATTATGTTAATGCGCAGCAAGGCCATTTTAGGGGAAGATTCAAGAATGCTTTAGACAGATGCAAATTAATTTTCAAACAACCAAATAATTATATAAAAGTAGATTCAAGTTACGAATATGACCCCATCCCTACTTATCTTCATGGACTACTATTATACAGTATCAAAAACAAACATGATGATCTTATTATTGCTTTTACCATGATAGAAGTTCATGAACCGAACGAATTACTAAAAAAAATGTTCCCTAAATCAGCAGAAATAAACAACATAATTCCATATCTAATTAATGAAGCTGATTCTACTATATCATCTCCAATCAAGATTGATGAAAAGAAACTGAAGGAATTAAGTGCTGACAATGGATATATTTATAACATGAAAATTGTCTATCCTTATCTTGGTAAATATCCTTTGTGTAGAAAAGTCTTAATTCATAAAGACAATGTTAGTAATGCTCAAATATTGTATTTCTACACCAAAAAAGACGAAGATAAAGTAGATGATGTCATTCAAA
Source organism: Flavobacterium sp. ABG (assembly GCF_001027725.1). Classification (NCBI taxonomy): domain Bacteria; kingdom Pseudomonadati; phylum Bacteroidota; class Flavobacteriia; order Flavobacteriales; family Flavobacteriaceae; genus Flavobacterium; species Flavobacterium sp. ABG. Next base: position 90,653 of record NZ_LEKS01000019.1, on the reverse strand, counting down.
AAACATGGGGTATGCTGAAATTTGAAAAGTAGTCAATTGTTCTTAAATTATAGACATTTTCCTTATGCTTAATCTATATATTGTCGATTATCATTCTGCTTCTAAAGATAATGGGCTTAATACCTATGTTAATCAATTAACAAAAGGGATCATAAGAAAACAGGGGATTAAACTTCATTATATTTGGATAAATAGTACAAAAGACACAGATTTTGAAAAAAATGTAGAAGGAAACGTTACGCATTACCATATTCAAAAACAAATTACTTTTTATAATGACGATTTTAATTATGAACTTCAACTAGTAGATTTTCTAGCTCAAGAAATGGCTGGACAGCGCAATGTAATTGTTCATTTCAATTGGATCAACCATTGTCCCCTTGCCTGGTATTTAAAACAAAAAATAAACTGTAAAACAGTTTTAACCAAACACAGTATTCCTTGGCGAGATTATATAAGTAGTAATTACAGTTTATTTTATAAGTTAAATCAAGCTTTAGCAAACGAAAACACAATTACACTGCCTCTGAGTTTAAAAAAAGAACAGATTAATTATGATTCAATTGATCAGATAATAACTGTAACCCAATTTGCTAAACAATCTTTAAAAAGAATATTGAATATTTCAGAAGACAAAATTACCATTATACCCAATGGTTTAACATTAGACGAGATACCATTAGCAAACAAATCAAAATTAAGAATCAAATATGGTTTTAACCCATCTGAAAAAATTCTATTGTTTGCGGGTAACCTGAATCAACGTAAAGGAGTCTTTGATTTGGTTAAAGCGTTTAGTCAATTATTGAATACTAAAGAAATAGAATTCAATAATATTCGCTTAGTTCTTGCTGGCCCCGGTGAGCAATATGAAATAATGAAACTTTGTAAAAGTCATTCAAAAAAAATAACCCTTACTGGTAGTTTAAACAAACTTACTTTATACGATTATTATGCAATGGCAGATATAGGAATTGTACCTTCTTACATTGAACAATGCAGCTATACGGCCATTGAAATGATCCATGCAGAATTACCTCTTATTGTTAGTGATGTAGATGGTCTAAAAGAAATGCTTCCCGAAGACTGTGGTTTGAGAGTAAAAGTAAAATACACTAGAATTAAGGCAACTGTTGATAGTAATGATCTCAAAAACAAAATTAAATATTACTTGCAAAACGAAGAATCAGCCAGAGCATTTTCCCAAAATGCCAAAAAATATGCGCATAATAATTTTAACGCAAATGAGATGGTAGAACAGACAATTGCTGTTTATAACCAACTAATTGATGTCCCTAAGCCATCATCTGCTGTAATCCCTACCTCTTTAAGTTCTATCGAAGAATCTGAAAAATCTTTGGTGAGCATACTTTTAGCATGTTATAATGGTGCACAATATCTGCAAAAATGCTTAGACAGCATTTTTAAGCAAACTTTCTCAAACTTTGAATTAATTATCATTGATGATGGTTCCACAGATGCAACAACTGCAATAATAAAGAAAAACAATGATCCTCGAATTGTCTATCTGAAAAATAGTAAAAACAAAGGCGCCGCCTATAGTTTAAATAAAGCAATAAATATGGCCAAAGGCAAATATATTGCCCGAATAGATCAAGATGATACAATGGCTAGCTCTCGTTTAGCTCAACAAGTGATTTTCTTAAATCAAAACCCAACTTATAGTATGGTAGGTTCAAATTGTGTGGTAATGACGCAAAATGATTTTCCAATGTACCGTATAGAAACTTATCAAGAGGATTCAGATATAAAATTAGGGATGTTGTTTAAAAACCAAATTGTACACCCTTCGATAATGATTCGCAAAGAGATTCTTAAAAAACTAAAGTACAATTCAGATTATAAACATTGTGATGATTATGAATTGTGGTTGCGGGTTGCGGCAAATTATAAAATATACAACTTACCTGAGTATTTGACTTTTTATAGGGTTCATGTCAAAAATACATCAAGGGTTCATTCTAAAACACAGCAGCAAAACACATTAGAACTTCTCTCACAGCAATTGGACAGTCTTAATATTGAGCATACCGTAGAAGAATTAGTAATACACTCAGCCGTTAGTTTTGGACATGGTTTAAACTATTTTAATACAAAGGAAAGAATTGAGAAACTACATCTTTGGTTGGATAAGATTTTTAAAGCACAAATATTAATAAAACAATATGGCAGATCAAAACTCAAAGAGTTTAAAAAACATATTATAAAAGACTATTGTGAGTTATATTGAAAATTTGCAAATACTAGCTTTAAACTAATACAATCAAGAACATGCTTCCAAAACAATTTCCTTGTGACAGACAACTCGATATGACAGATTGTGGTCCAGCCTGTTTAAAAATGATTGCTAAATATTATGGTAAGTTTTATTCATTGCAATATTTACGTGACAAATGTGGTATTACAAAAGAAGGTGTTTCCTTTTTGGATTTAAGTCATGCAGGAGAAGAAATTGGATTACGCTCACTCTCTTTAAAATCAAATATTGAAGAATTACTCTTAAAAATTCCTCTACCTGTAATTATCCATTGGGATGAAAATCATTTTATAGTGGTTTATGGTGTCAAACCTAAAAAAAATAAAGACGGCTCGATCGGTGGTTATGTTTATGTTTCTGATCCGGCAAAAGGACATCTTACATATAAAGCTGAGGAGTTTATTGCTACATGGTATAAAAATAAAGAGAATAAAGGAGTGGTAATGGCCTTTGAGCCCCAAACTGATTTTTATCTAAAAGAAGGAGAGGAGAAATTGGAGCGAAAAAGAACTTTCGATACTTTTCTAAAGTACTTTAAGCCCTATAAAAAGAGTTTTGTAAATCTATTTTTAGTGATGTTCTTAGTTACCATTTTACAAGGGATATTGCCTTTTATCAGTAAAGCTGTAATTGATGTAGGAATACAAACACATGATATTGACTTTATCAATATTGTACTAATAGCTAATGTGGCAATTGTGGTTAGCGTTTTGCTTAGTAATATGGTACGTGATTGGATATTACTACATGTAACTTCCCGTGTTAATATTGCTTTAATATCTGATTACCTGATTAAGCTAATGAAGTTACCCATTACTTTTTTTGAGAACAAATCTACAGGAGATATACTCCAACGTGCCCAGGATCACGAACGCATAAGGAGTTTTTTGATGGATAATTCAATGAATATGATTTTTTCCGGACTAACTTTTGTGACTTTTGGAATCATTATGTTCTTTTTTAATCCCGTCATTTTTTACATTTTCTTGACAGGAAGTATTCTATATGTATTGTGGGTATTTGCTTTTCTTCGTATTAGAAAAAAACTCGATTGGGAGTATTTTGATTTGGTTTCTAAAAACCAAAGTTATTGGGTCGAAACTATTGCTTGTATTCAGGATATTAAAATCAATAACTACGAGAGACCAAGGCGTTGGAAATGGGAAAACATACAAGCTCAGTTATACAAAATAAATCTACGGGTATTAAATGTAACCAATACTCAAAATATTGGAGCTCAATTTATAGAGAGCTTAAAAAATCTCTTTATTACTTTTTATTGTGCTAAAGCTGTTATAGCAGGAGAGATCACTTTTGGAGTGATGATATCCACTCAGTTCATTATCGGAATGCTCAATGCCCCTGTAGTGCAATTTATTCAGTTTATCATTTCGTTTCAGTTTGCTCAAATTTCCTTTCTTCGTTTAAATGAAATACATCAGTTAAAAGACGAAAACCAAGATGTTGGCTCCAATAACATGCAACTGCCTGAGAATAAAAGTCTAGTTTTAAATAATGTCTCTTTTCAATACACACCTACGGGGTCTGTTGTTTTGAAGACTGTAAATCTTATAATACCAGAGGGTAAAGTAACTGCTATTGTAGGAGATAGTGGTAGCGGTAAATCAACCCTATTAAAATTACTACTACGATTGTACAAACCTTCTTACGGGGAAATTATGATTGGTAATATGAACATCAATAACATTAGTCTGAATCAGTGGAGAGATAAATGCGGTGCTGTGATGCAGGATGGTAAAATATTCAATGATACTATTTTAAACAATATTGTATTGGGCGATGAAAAAATTGATTATGAAAAACTGCGTAAAGCATTAAGTACGGCCAATATTGCTCATGAGATTGAACGACTACCTCTAGGCTATCAAACTGTGATGGGAGAACAAGGTAGAGGTTTAAGCGGAGGACAAAAACAAAGAGTATTAATAGCCAGAGCATTGTATAAGAATCCAGATTATTTATTTTTTGACGAAGCGACCAATTCGTTGGATACTATAAATGAGAAGAAAATCGTGGAAGCACTCGATGATGTGTTTAAAGAAAAAACGGTGATAGTTGTCGCACATCGATTAAGTACTATTCTTAAAGCAGATCAAATTATTGTCATGCAAGAAGGCAGAGTAGTAGAACTTGGGAATCATGATTCATTAATTAAGCAGAAAGGAAGATATTATGAGTTGATTCAAACACAAGTAGAATTGACTAATTCTACAAGCTCCAGAAACTAATATAATAACTGTAGTACAAAACAACCATTTAATATTCAATACTTAAAAATGATACAAGTACTAAAATGTTTATTCTTATTGCTTTTTTTAATAAATCAATTATTATTAAGATAAAAGCACATGCTTTACCTTTAGAATAGAAAGACAAAAGAAGATAATTGACTACTGAATCAAACTTTTAATTATTTATGGAAGAAGATAAATTTATAAATTTAGAACGTACTGAAGAAGTACAGCATATTATAGATCGAATGCCGCATCGGTTTGGTATGGTGATATCAGCTATAGTGATTTTATTATTTATGCTCATGCTCTTTTTTAGTTTTAAAATAAAATATCCAGACGTTGCAAGTGGGATGATCACCATTAATACAAATGCTGCTCCAATAAAACTAATAGCAAATAGTTATGGCAAGCTGCAATTAAAACATTTACACTCTTTAGATTTTGTCAAAGAACATGAATTACTGGCTTATTTGGATAATCCTACGCCAATAAAAAATGTAATTTTAACTGACAGTTTATTAAAACGCTATAACCCAACGCAAAATAATATTACTGATTTATTGGTATTATTACCCCGCAATTTGGCCATGGGAGAATTAAATACTAAGTATTATGCTTTTTTTAATAGTCTACAGGAGCTTGAAAACTACAATCATGATCAACTTTTTGAGAAACAAAAAGCCAGTTTAAAACAATTATATATTGAACAACAAAAAGCAATACAATCCAGTAGTTTAAAAATCAAAACCGCAGAAAGCAACCTGCATTATATTCAAAAGTTTCATCAACGCGATTCTATTTTATTGAGTAAAAATGTATTGAGTGATGCTGATTTTGATAAAACAGAAATAAGCTATCTAGGTGGTAAAGATAATTATCAAAATGCAGTAACCAATATAATCTCAAATCGACAACAAGCCCAGCAGACAATAGGTAAAATACAAGAAATTACAATTCAAAAAACACAGAAAGAAAAAGAACTTCGTTTAGCCGTTTTATCGAATTATAACGATTTAAATGATAATTTAAAAAGCTGGGAACAGAAATACGTATTCAGGGCACCATTCCCAGGGAAGGTGCAGTTCTTAAAATTTTGGACAAACAATCAATTTGTTCAAAGTGGTGAATCAGTATTCACAATAGTGCCACAAAATGATAAAGTCATTGGGCAATTGGTTTTACCGGCTCATGGTGCCGGAAAAGTAAAAATAGGACAAGAAGTGATCGTTAAACTAGAAGATTATCCTTATATCGAATATGGATCAATTAGAGGAGTCGTAAAATCAATATCTCTAACAACCAATTCTTTGAAAACAGATAAAGGGGATGTTGAAACTTATTTGGTTACTGTCGATTTTCCTCAGCAATTAAAAACGAATTATAATACTACCCTCGATTTTAAATTTGAAGCAAAAGGGACTGCTGAAATAATTACCAATGATCGCAAATTAATTGAACGCTTGTTTGATAACTTGAAATACGTAATTAAAAAATAGTATTATTTTTACTAATTTTTGGCTCAATTGTAACATTGTAATAAAAAGTCAAACCCCGTTATTTTTAAACGATTTAATATAATCTGCGCTAAAATACCTCACTAATAAAAGTATATACTACTAAAGTAAAATTCATATTTCTGCTACAATTTCCTACGTTTTATAAAAATCAAGCCCTCATTAAGCAAAAAGCTATTTTTTTATTGAGTCATATTGCTGTTTAGTAATTATTTTATTTTTGATCATCTTAGTTAAACACTCTTCTGCCTGTTTCTTTGCAGCGTCATCCATTTTAGTCAGGTCAATTGCCGTTTGAGTTGTTTTAGCACTAGTAAAGATATTAATTCTTACTCCTCTCACTTATTATTCGTATTTGGTTTCTTCGCATAAAAATTAGCCCCCCATCGCTATTTAAAACTCGTAATAATAAATAAAACCAGTAAAGTTTCCCTTACTGGTTTTTCATATGCAAAATTGGTTGCTTTATCTTTGAAAGAAGAAGACTTTCTTTTTTTAATCTCCTTCAAAGTTTCGATAACACTTTCAACAATTTTGTCCGGGTAAATTATTCCGGACAAATAAAAGGATAGTGTACTTCACTTATAATTGGCTCGATACCGAAAAAGTCATTCAGAACAGACTCGGCAGTACAAAAAGCACCTTCTACCCAGGCTTGATCATTTGAATAGGTCTCGCCAACGATAAAAATATCACAATCGGTTTTTGGAATAAGCTGTGATGGCTTTCTGATCTTTCTTTGCACATCGCCCAAATCATAATGCGATTTGTAGGCATGATAACCTGCGTTAAAAGGAGGCAGCGACCAGTCCATGTATTTTGTTTCTAAAGGTTCCGGTACCGCAGAATAATCGGTTTGTGGACCAAAATGTAAGGATGCCAGCTGTGAGCGAAGCATTTTTACCATTACCGGTGTGGCTGTTCTTGGTCCTATAAGCGGTTGGAGGTCTCTGGACTCCGGAATTTCGCGTGTTGCTTTTGGTCCAAGTTCTAAAGCTTTCCAGAATGTTGTATATAGAATATCATCATAACTGGCCAAAATACCATATACTTTTTCTCCTTTTTCTTTTAAGGCATTATCCCCAAAATAGACCACTTGTCGGATCGGCATATCGGTAATACTTGGACCGATGGTATCTAACTCGGCTACTGCTGAAATTTGACCTTCCTGTTTATACGTTAAACGCTCTTGAATTGCATTTTCTACTGCAGCTACAAAACTGGCTTTATCGTTAAACGGATTACCTATAATCTCCGGACTTTTAGCTTCTGCTATTTTTTTAAGGTATTCAGCAGGGAACTTCTCTTGTTTTAATTTCGCTATTCCTTCATCCGTTAAAAAGTAACTCGTTAGCTTAGCCGGATAAGTTGGGCCACCTTCCGGAGTTTCTCTCCACCATGGTGTTTTGAAAAACATCCCTACTTTATAGGAAGGCTCCATAATTACGGATTCTAAGTACAGTTGTACTTTTTCATGATTTAATACATCCAAACCTTCTTTGTCGATATATCTGCTGGCCTGAGCTACTAATTCTATCGCCGCTCTTGGCATAGCAAGAAACGCAGCATCACATATTTTACTTTCTGCAAGTTTATCCGGAGCCTTGCGTGTTGCTGTTGTAAAATGTGCTTTGGACTTATCATGCAAAATAGAACGCAGCCTGGTATTTGGAAAATAACTCAGTGTAATTCCTTTCTTTTTAGCTAATTTTTCAACTTCATTAAATAAGGCATCAAATAAGCTGGAGTATCCTTTTATTAAAGTTTTGTATTCTGTACCGGGTGTAAACTCATCATTGACATTAAACGACTGGGCACTATTACTGTTTACTACGTTTGAACTATAACCATTACCATCGGACAAATAACCGAAACCTTCTTGTCCAAGCATATCATAACCCAGATTCCAATAGCCAATTTCTTTTAGTAAATCTCCTTTTTTAAAGATCGAACTCTCCGGCATTTCGATATTGATTCTTCCTTCGTCATAAAATTTGCACCATTCTCTTCTGGTTGTAGGCCCTGAATCTTGTGTAATCGCTACCGATTGTATCGTTGTAAATCCATCATCCGGTGGAGCGTCTTCACCATAATTGTTTGCCGCATAGGGAGCGGGCTGATTAGAACTAACATCAGAGACATACATATTCTTAGCACGCAAAGACATTAAGGGATCAGCGGATTCATTAAAGGGAATTGAATCTTTTTTTAAGTCTAATTTCTCAATGGTTTTAGTAACTACACGATGCCCGGCTCCCATTGGAGTACCGTTCCAGTAAGAATACCTCATACCGCCCAATTCCAGATACGAATTGTCTTTATTATCTTTATAATGCCAGGTACAAACACGTGCTCCCGGTGCTCTGGTCCCCGGATCTTTTTTAGAAAAATCGTATTCCCCCCAATCATAAAGTTCTAATACATCGCCTTTTTCAAGCATTTTTTCGTTTTTCTTAAGCTTGGAAGTTCCGTCCAGCAACCTCCAGGCTGTATAGAGCCCGGCTGCACCTGCTCCAAAAATAGAGTATGTTTTTTTTGTCATTGTCGTATGTTTTATAGTTGTTAATCTTTTGATTTGTAATTGTCTTTATTCCTCTCCCAGCCTTTTCATTTGTCGGGCGAGATCTTTTTCCGGAATTACGATTTCTACTAAACTCGGAAGATTTGTTTTCTTCTTAAGTTTAAGAAGCACTTCGTCTAATTCTGTAACCGTTTCGGCTCGGTAGCTGTTTGCTCCAAATGCTTTAGCAAGTGCCTGATAATCCCATTTTGGAAGGATATCAAATGCATCAAACTTATGTGACGGCCCAGGTTTAAACGCATCCATATCTACATATACCTGCTCTATCGCATACACTCCGTTGCTCATTACAAAAATTACAGAATTGATATTGTATCTCGCAAGAGTCGAAAGCGACTGTGCGATCATCATAAAACCACCATCACCCGCTACAGTCCAGGCTTGCTTACCACTCCCTAATTGAGCACCGGAAGCTGCTCCGGTTTCAAAACCAATACACTGCCACGCGGCCGAGGAGATATAAGCGTTCTTAGATAAACCATAAATATTAGTGGCCACATACATAGACGTACTTACACCATAAGTCATCACAATTTTGTCGAGCATTTTCTGTTTTTCTAAAAAGGAAACGGTATGTTCAAAAAAGCGGTTAAAGGTTATTACCTCGGGTGTTGCATCATATTTCGGATCGGAGTTGGATCTCCACGGCTCCGGAAATTTTGGTTGAGGTGGTGCCACGACTTTTAAAGGATAAACAGCAGCTAGTTTAAAACGTTCTGTTAAAGCTTCAATAAAGTCTTTTAAGGTTACGCCATTGTATGTAAAATAACCCACTCGCATTTCCTGCGTAGTAGCCTGAATCATGTCCGAAAATTTATTTTCTACCAACCATAAATAATCATCGGTAATGATCGTACCTAAAGACAGTATACAATCAGATCCTTCAACAAGGCTAATCACTTCGGGTATTGAGGCCTGATCCGAATAAGTTCCAATAAATTTATCTCCTTTCTCATCCAGCACTGTTTTTCCCAGTGACGTTGTCGTGTACAACATGCCACTTTCTTTAATAAGTTTTTCTAACTGGTTGGTTAAATCATGTCGCAAGAGCTCTACACCTGCCAAAATTATAGGCTTTTTTGCCTGCGTAATTTGAGTCCAGGCTTGAGTAACAGCATTATCAAGTGCCGCCGGTTCACTCTTTATGATTTCGGCCTGTAGTTTTTTAGCCGGTGGTTTAGGACAAGGTTCGCCCCACACCTCTTTATAACAGGCTATGTACACCGGACGTTGATAGGTAAGTGCTGCAATAAGTAGTTTATCGATTTTTTCGGGAGCACCTACCGAAGTGCTTAAAGTCTCGGCAGCAACCGTTACCCTTTCGTATACTTCCTGATCTGCGTTGAGGTTACCTGTTGAGTGGTGGTAAAGCACATTGTACATACTTCCTATTTGTCGGGCATCTGATCCGGGAGTGGCGCTAATTACAACAACGGGACTACGCTCTACATACGCGCCTGCAATCGCATTCAAGGCGCTAAAAGTACTAACCCCATATTGCAAAGACACCGCACCTAAACCTCGGGTACGCGCATAAGCATCTGCCGCATAAGAAGCGTCTAATTCGTTAGTCGTTCCGATGGTTTCGATGCCATTGAAATCTTCTAAGGCTTGTGTAAAATGTTTTACATAATCCCCCGGAATTTGAAAAACTTCGGTAACATTTAATTGTTTGAGTCTAGTAAGCAGATAATCTGCAACTGTAAATTCTTTCTTCGCTTTCATCTTTTTATATTCTAAATTAAAAGTTGTATTTGTCTGTCGATTAGGGATCTCTTCGTTTTGCTTTTTTGAAGACCTCTCTATTTTTATGTTTTACATTTTTATAAGAATCTGTAAACTATCAACCTCATCCGGTCTCCTTTTTTTTACCTGATCGCTAAAAAAACATATCCTGAAAATAAAGCTAACAGGACTTGTATTTCCTCATAAAAATACAAGGACACAAAAGTTTAAATTGAAAAATAGGTATGAGTACCGGATTCTTATCCGCAGGAAACCGAAATGGCAGTATAAAATCGTTTTTTACATTTTTAGAACATCCGCTTTTATTTAAACATGCCTGATCCCTCTATAAAATTCCTTTTATCACCTTTATTTAAAACAAAAAAGTATCCATTATTTGATTCTCAAATGTTTTAAAGGAATCAAATGTAGAAGAAATAGACTACATTACACTAAGTATAATTACCCGTTTTATATCTTAATTGTGCATTAAAAAAATTAAAACAGCAATACAATTTCCCGCCTGTAAAAAAATAAAATGGTATTCGAATGATTTTATAAACTACTCCAAAAAAAGAAAGACATACTTCGGGAACTAACAAAGGAGATCACTTCTCTTTATTTCTTTATGTCTTACACAAAATAGCCCAGCAATTTTCTACAAATAACAAGTCCAGCAATTTTAAGAACAACTACTTACTTAAAAATGAACACTTTATAGTTTTTATATTATAATTTTTTAAGGTTTGTAATAAAATACGACGGTTTTATTTTTGCAGAAATTAAAGCTAAAATTTGCAATTACAGCTAATTACCTAATAATCAATACTTTACAAAAAATAAATTAAACGAAAAAAGGGTAAAAATACCCTTTTTTGATGCCCTTTCTTTTTTCTAACTTAGACATAACTATCAGCCATACAAACCATTACAATTTTAAAGTAAAATCTACACCCCCCTCTTTTACTTTTTAATCTACGCCTTGGAACTAATCCCTTTTAGTCAAATTTTATATAGTGTTAGTACAATTCGGATGTCATGAAAAAAGCAAAAAAACACTTATTTGATTCCTAAAATAAGGGAATAAATCAAAAACTGAATATCGATTATATCTAAAAAAGTAAGCTCAAAATGAGCATACAAATACTGCTTTTAAACAGTTAGAAATTAGGAATTATACCCTCGCAAAGTAGGTTTGTGTATAAGGCAATCAAATTAGTAATACGTATAGAATATTTAAACTTTATCCCAAGATGATTTTTGAAGTTATTCAGATAATTACAGAACAAGTAAACAGCTATCTCGACGAAATTGGGCTGGAGAAAACAATTGTGGCTGAAAATATCGCTTTTTTAGAGTCTCAAAACGAAACCATAGCGACAAATTTAGACGATAAAGTAGCGCTTACGTTAATTAATCTGGACGAGGAAGCTACTTTAAAAAATGTTCCCAATCACGCTATTGAAAATACTAAAACAATATACAAAAACAGTATTATCAATTTAAACCTGTACATACTCTTTAGTGCCAACAGAACGAAATACATCAACTCCCTTAATGACATTTCGAAAATCATTGCCTTTTTTCAAGGGAAAAAACTATTCACACAAGCCAACACTATTTACAACAGAAATAATGTTGCCATGGCCAATATTGACAATTTCAGATTCACAGTAGAACTCTATACCCCCACCTTTGAGGAATTGAACTATATCTGGGGAACATTAGGCGGCAAACAGCTTCCATCGGCTTTATACAAAGTCAGCATGATACAAATTGAGCGCAATATTGCACAAGGAGAAGGAGAATTGATCAGCAGAATTAAAGGTGTAACAAAAACAAGCGAGCAATCATGAGTTTTAACCTTACATATGGATTGTTATTTGAAGTAACCGTTTTTCACAGTTACTTTCTGAACAACGGCGAAGAAACTTTTGCGGCCATGTCAGGCGCTGACAAAGAAAAAATGCTGCAAAATTACAGCGCCGATGACTTTGTAACGATAACGCCAACTTTAGAAACCAATACGACACTCAAAAACTACAAAATGGTATTCAAAAAAACCAAAACAGGTTTTAGAGTATACATCAAAGTCAAAGAAGCAGACGAATCGGATCCTTTTATACCAACTCCAGTTGATGTGAACTTAAACTTCTTAATAAGCACAAACGACTATCAATTTGAAAATTATACTGATTTAGACTTTGCTTTCGATCAAGTATTTTTATTCAGCAACGTCAGACCTGCGAGTGAGCCGGTTACTTTTGAATACCTTCCAAAAATAAACGACAACAAGTTAATTTCAAATGCCTTTTTAGTATCTGAAGCAACCACTGTCGATTTAATAGCCACACTACACCCATCACAGAAACAAGATGTCTTCGGACTTGTTTCATTGACGCTGCAAGGCGACAATGCTCCTGATAATATTATTGATTTGGGCAAATTGAATAGTCCGCACTATAAAATTCATTTTGACAATCGAAAAACGCTTTGGAAATACATCAACCGCAAAGCAGCAACTGAAATTGAAACCAATGCTGCAAAACCACTGACTTACTCGGGTTTTGTTGAAATTGACCCTCTTACCGATTTTACGCCTCCGGAACCGGCCAGCAGCCATTATCCTAACCCATCCGTAAAATCAATAACAAAAAACAATGGTGATTACTATTCGGAAATATTTATCTAATAATTAAAAACAAATCAATTATGGCAACAACTTACAAAACGCCTGGAGTATATGTTGAGGAAATCGTAAAGTTTCCTCCTTCCGTTGCCCAGGTAGAAACAGCGATTCCCGCTTTTATTGGTTATACTGAGAAAGCTACGAACAAGATTAATGGAGATTTGAAATTGAAACCGACAAGAATAACATCTCTCTTAGAATACGAACGCTTTTTCGGCTTTGCAAAACCAGAAACAACCATTAGTGTTACCATTAATGATGTTTCAACTGATACTGGCGACACAAGATCTATTATTGTGGATCAACCGACTTCAAAACAACCTTTCTTGATGTACTATTCCTTACAACTATTTTTTGCAAATGGTGGTGGTCCTTGTTACATTGTATCGGTAGGTCGTTACGGAAATGATTTGGATGATGCAGACAGTCCTGTTATAGCAATCAACAATAGCGTAGCGTTGAACAATGGATTATTAGAATTAGAAAAAATAGATGAACCCACATTAATCCTGTTTCCGGACGCCACAAAAGTATCCGCAATAACAATCACTGATTTCTACGGATTGTACAACAATGCCTTAGCGCAATGCCAAAATCTTCAGGACCGATTTACTTTAATTGATACCTTGAATTACGATGAAACAAGTCCAACAGATACTAATATAGATGATTTAAGAAATAAAATCAGTTCTGAAAAAGACACTATTAAGTACGGAGCCGTTTATTATCCACACTTAGAAACCATATTGGACTATGCTTTTGATACTACCAAAATAATATTAAAACATTACTCTTATACGGCAAAAGCTTATGATAAAATCGCTGCAGCACTTGTACCTATTGAAAGTCCTGTTACCGGAATTGCGGCAACAGTAAATAAACTGGTTAATGAACCTGTTGTGGGAAACATTGCGGGTCAAATAAGTAACATGTTTTTACAGATGTACAATAATGGTCCGAACGATTTTAACCTGGCAGTAAGTTTTACCAGTGACGCTACCAAAAAAACGACGTTTTTGAACAACCTGAATATTTTACTTGCAACCTTAGAAGAATTATCCCTTTTGAGAGATGCACTAAACGACGAAGCAAACGCGGCAATTAGTACAATATCAGACGAAGATATGGTTATTGCAGGTACAATTTCAAGTACTTTGACGGCCTTTAACTTGCTTTTTACGGCGAACAATAAAATCGATTCTGTATATAAAAACTTAAAAACATTAAAGAAAAAAATACAGACTGAGAACGCAACAGCGAAACTGCTAAAAATTGTTCAAACAGATACCGTAAGTTTTGATACCGAATTAAAAAAACTGGTAAACTATACTCCTTTGACCACTCAAGTAGCCATTACCGGACTTACAAGTAGCTTTACAGGTTTTACCGTGGCCTTACCTGCGCTTATAAATGCTATTAAATCCGTTAGTGGAAAAGATTTAAATAATGGTGAATTAAACGGAAGAAAATTAAGCACTTTAGAAAGCATTGACAACGCTACTTACAACAAAATTCTAACAGAAATTTACAACCTGCCGATCACACTTCCTCCAAGTTCTGCTATAGCCGGAATTTATGCCAGAGTAGATAAAGACAGAGGGGTTTGGAAAGCACCTGCAAATGTTAGTCTGAACTATGTTATAAGACCTACTGTTAAAATCACCAACACCATTCAGGACAATCTAAATGTTGATACTGTTGCCGGTAAATCCATCAACGCCATCAGAAGTTTTACTGGAAAAGGAACCTTGGTTTGGGGATCAAGAACCTTGGCAGGTAACGATAACGAATGGCGTTATGTTCCGGTACGTCGCTTCTTTAATATGGCCGAAGAATCCATCAAAAAAGCATCCGAACAATTTGTATTTGAACCTAACGATGCCAATACCTGGATCAGAGTGAGAGCCATGATCGAGAATTTCTTAATTCTTCAATGGCGCGCCGGAGCATTGGCCGGAGCAAAACCTGAACAAGCCTTTTATGTTAGAATCGGACTGGGACAAACCATGTCGGCTATTGACATTCTGGAAGGCCGAATGATTATCGAAATCGGAATGGCAGTAGTGCGTCCGGCAGAATTTATCATTCTACGTTTCTCTCACAAAATGCAGGAATCTTAATTAATATCAACATTAAAAATATATAGATCATGAGTTATCCGCTACCAAAGTTTCATTTCTCAGTTGACTGGGGTGGAACAAAAATAGGATTTACAGAAGTTTCCGGATTAGATGTAGAAACTGAAGTTATCGAATACCGCCAAGGAGCAAGTCCTGAATACAGTAAGATCAAGATGCCCGGCATGCAAAAATTCTCCAACATCACGTTGAAACGAGGAACCTTTGCAAGCGACAATGAGTATTACGCCTGGTGGAACACGGTAAAACTAAACACCATCGAAAGAAGAGATATCACGATCAAATTACTGAACGAAGAGCACGCACCGGTGCTGATCTGGAAAGTAAAAAATGCGTGGCCAACTAAAATTCAATCCACCGATTTGAAAGCTGACGGAAACGAAGTCGCTATCGAATCTATGGAATTGGTGCACGAAGGTTTATCCATTCAAAATGACTAATCATGGCTAACTATTATCCACCTGTCGGTTTTCACTTCTTAGTTGAATTTGAAGGTCTTGGTTCGAAAGAAAAAGACCATCAGTTTCAGTCTGTTTCCGGCTTGTCTGTTGACATTGAAACCGAGGAGATTGCCGAAGGTGGAGAAAATAGATTCAAGCACAAACTCCCTGTAAAGACAAAATATCCAAACCTGACTTTAAAGAGAGGAATACTGATTGATTCTGTTGTTATTGATTGGTGCAGAGATGCGATAGAAAACTTTTCTTTCAAACCCGTAAACCTGACCATCAAATTGCTGAATCAAGAACATCAGCCTTTGATTTCATGGAACGTGGTTCATGCCTATCCTGTAAAATGGTCGGTGGAAGATTTTAATGCCGAAGAAAGTAAGCTTGTAGTAGAAAACTTTGAGCTTACCTACAATTATTTCACCTTACTTAAAAGCTAGTTATGCCCATAGAAATAAAAGAGCTTCACATTAAAATAAACGTGAACGAAGGATCGAAACCGGCAACTTCTCCCAGTACTCCAAAAAGTACCGATGAAGATGCGGTAGCCGAATGCGTAGAACAAGTACTGAAAATCATCGAACGTAAAAAAGAACGCTAAGTCATGTTAGGAGAATTAGAAAAACTAAAAGTCGTTGCCTATAGTGACCCGGAATTTAACAACAAAATTTCCGACGGTACCTTTTCTACGCTCATGAATCCGGAAAAGTACACGTATCACTATAAAATCGAAACCGATAAAACGCAGGCTTCAGGAACGAGCACCATCGCTCCGAAGTTCAATAAAAAATTACCTGAAAACCTCGAACTCGATTTTGTTTTTGACCGATCCGGCGTAATCAACGGCTACGAAAGTTCCGACGATGGCATCATTGATGACATTGAGAAATTTAAAAAAGTGGTTTTAAATTACAACGGAGACAAACACAAACCCAATTACCTGATTATTTCGTGGGGAACATTGCTCTTTAAAGGAGCTTTGACTGAAATGGATGTAGAATTCAAACTCTTTAAACCCGACGGAACACCCATCAGAGCAATTGCAAAAGTGAAATTTCAAGGTTTTGTTGAAGACAATTTAAGAGCCGCAAGAGAAAATAATAAGTCACCCGATTTAACGCATTACAGAACGGTAAAAGAAGGTGATACTTTACCCTTGATGTCCTTTCAGATCTACGGCGATTCTAAGTATTATCTCGAAGTCGCCAAAGCCAATAACATTGTCAATTTCAGAAAATTAAAAACAGGGCAAAAACTATTTTTTCCACCCTTACAAAAACAATCTTAATGAACAATAGCGGAGTCATACAAACCAGTAAAAGTGCCGATTTAGTAACACTTAAAATTTTAATTGAAGGCGAAGAATTATCTAAAACCTATCAAGTAAAAAGCATAGTGGTGCAAAATGAAGTCAATCGGATTCCTATGGCTCAAATTGTTCTGGTAGACGGAGAAGCTTCTGAAAGAGAATTCAAATTGAGCAATGAAGACCTATTGATTCCGGGCAAAAAAATTGAAATTCATGCCGGTTATCACAGTGATGAAGAAACCATTTACAAAGGCATCATCATCAAACATTCTATCAAAATAAAAAGCAGTGCTTCTTTGCTGATTATCGAATGCAAAGATGAAGCGGTAAAACTCACTATTGGAAGAAAAAGCAAATACTTTTATGAGGTAAAAGACAGTGAAGCATTTGAAAGCATTATTGATCTTTACGGCCTGGAAAAAGACGTTGAAGCGACTAATTTCAGTCATAAAGAACTCGTTCAATACAATACCTCCGACTGGGATTTTATTGTTTCGAGAGCACAAGCCAATGGCAAACTTTGTTTTGTTGAGAACGGAAAAATTACCATCAGCAAACCTGATGTAACAGGTTCGTCTGTTGAAACGATCACTTTTGGAGCTACTTTACTTGATTTTGACGCCGAAATCGATGCCCGAAATCAATTTGCCAAAGTGTCCTCCTACAGTTGGGATTATACCAATCAGGAGTTAGTTGAAATTGAAGCCAATGACCCAAGCGTAAGTTTGAACGGCAATCTTTCGGCTTCTGATCTGTCTGAAATTATCAAGCTTGAAAACCTTGAATTACGTCACGGCGGTACCATTACCGAAGCAGAACTCCAGGATTGGGCCGATGCTAAATTATTGTTTCAACAATTATCTAAAATCCGTGGAAGAGTTAAATTTCAAGGCATTCCTGCCGTAAAACCGAATACCATAATTACGCTGGAAGGTGTTGGAGATCGCTTTAACGGTGATGCCTATGTCACAGGTGTTTTTCATGAATTGTCAGAAGGAAACTGGACAATCGATGCCCAATTCGGACTAAATCCGGAGTGGTTTTCTGAAACGTTCGACATTCATACACCAACCGGCTCAGGAATCATCCCCGCCATAAAAGGACTGCATGTTGGAATTGTCACCCAATTAGAGAGTGATCCCAATGGTGAAGATCGCATTTTGGTAAAAATCCCCATCATCAATAACGAAGAACAAGGCATTTGGTGCCGGGTAGCTTCACCGGATGCGGGGGAAAACAGAGGTGTTTTTTTCAGACCTGAAATAGAAGACGAAGTCATTATTGGATTTGTCAACGAAGACCCGAACAATGCCATCGTATTAGGAATGCTTCACAGCAGCGGAAAACCCGCTCCAATTGTGGCTTCCGATGACAACCACCAAAAAGGAATTGTAACCCGAAGCGAAATGAAGGTTTTATTTGACGATGAAAAAAAATCCATCGGAATTGAAACCCCTGCCGGCAAAAAGATCACACTCGATGAAGACAAAGGCGTGATTATAATTGAAGATGAAAATTCAAACGTAATCACCATTGATAGTAAAGGAATAAAAATGGAAAGTGCCGGAAACATTGAGTTAATCGCCACCGGCGATGTAACGATTGAAGGCGCAAATGTTTCCTTAAAAGCAAAAGCACAATACAAAGCAGAAGGAAGCGCAGGGGCCGAAATGTCATCGAGCGCCGTTGCGATTGTAAAAGGAAGTATCGTACAAATAAATTAAAATTATGGGAGCACCAGCCGCCAGAATTTCAGATATGCATGTTTGCCCAATGGTTACCGCAACGGTTCCTCATGTGGGTGGTCCGATTTTACCCCCGGGTTCACCAACCGTATTAATTGGTGGAGTTCCCGCAGCATGTGTAGGCGACATGGCCACTTGTACGGGACCACCGGACAGTATCGTTGCAGGCTCTGCAACGGTTTTAATTGGAGGCAAACCCGCCGCACGAATGGGAGATTCAACCGCACATGGCGGCACAATAGTAGCCGGATTAGCAACGGTTTTAATTGGTTAATTATGGAAACGGAACAAGATTTTTTAGGTATTGGATGGAGTTTCCCTCCTGAATTTAATGCAGGCAGCAAAACAGTCACCATGCTCACTGATGAAAACGACATCAAAAGCAGCCTGGAGATTTTGCTTTCAACCAAAATTGGCGAACGCATCATGCAACCCAAATACGGCTGTAATATGGATGAGTTGCTGTTTAATCCATTGAACCAAACCTTAAAAACGTTTGTTTCTGAATTAATTAGAACGGCCATCCTCTATCACGAACCAAGAATTGACGTTGAAAAAATTGACATTACAAAAGGCGACGATTTGAATGGCGAATTATTGGTACTGATTGATTTTATAGTACGCGCCACCAATTCGAGAATAAATATGGTGTATCCATTTTACAAACAAGAAGGAACCGATTTATAAATTGTTAGAAGATGAGTAATTGTACCAATATAGTGAGTGTTTTGACTTCGAATGGCAGCGACCAAAAGCAACGCTATATCAATGCGCTGCAACCTGAAAACATTCGTCTTAACGATTTCGAACTGACCGACTGGGTTTTATTTGCTTATAATTTTTCTGAGTATGTAAATTATTTCGAAACGGCTAATCCCAAAACCCCATCAGGTGATTGGAAACCTTTTTTCGACTTTTTTAAATTAACGGGAAAAAATCCATCCATAGAAAATCAATTGTTACTGGATCGGATTAAAAAAGAACTCGTTGATCTGATTACGGAACAAAAACAAGAGTTTGCTATTACCCCGCATTTGACTTTGTTTATTACTTTTTTGATGTTGTTGGAAAACAGCAAAAAAAGATACAACAACCTCACCAAACGCCATCTTGATTTTTATTACAATCAAGTTTTACATATTGACAAACTCCCTGCGACACCGGACAAGGTGTATCTTGTTTTTGAATTAGCCAAAAATGCGGTTCAGGAAAAAATTGACGCCAAAACAGGCTTCGATGGTGGCAAAGATGCAATCGGAAAAACCAGAACTTATTCTTCAAACAACGAATTGATTGCCAATAAAACAGTTGTTTCTTCATTGAAAAACATTTATAACGACGTCCTTTCCAAAAAAATAGTAGCCAGTCCGGTTGCTAATTCTTATGATGGTTTAGGAAAAGCATTTCCCGATAAAAACAACACCCAATGGTGGCCTTTTGGTTATGTGAAAGACGACAGTTTCCCAACAGAATTACCTGATGTTACGCTGGGTTTTGCCGTTGCCTCTCCTATTTTTTCATTAGCCGAAGGAAAACGAACCGTACAGATCAGCTTTACCTTTCAAAACAACATCACTAATATCACTTCTGCTGCCCTGAGAGCTTGTTTAAGCCTGCAGTTAACCACCGCCAAAAAATGGTTTGAAGTGGCTGAAATTTCAGAGATAGCCCCCATTAAAGTTGGGGAACCTTTCAATACTTCCGTTAACGGAAAAATCATGAAAATTGCTTTTGTGCTCGATGAAAATGCAGACGCCATTACGGGTTATAACCCCAAAGTACACGGCGAAGAATTTGCTACGGATTTGCCTCTTGCCAAATTCTATCTCGATACAACAGAAGCCGGTGGCTATGATCTTTACAAATCATTAGCCCAAAACAAATTAGAAACTATCACGATAAACATAGATGTACAAAACATTCAGAACGCTGTTTTAGAAAACGATATGGGTACTATCAATGCGGTAAAACCCTTCTTCCCTTTCTCAACACAACCTGTTATAGGTTCGAATTTTTACATCAAATACGACGAGGCTTTTACAAAAAACTGGAATGCAATCAACACTGAAATTTTTTGGAAAAATACACCTGAAAACTTTAAAGATCATTATAAAGGATATAAAAAAAGCAACTACAAAGTGATTAACCGTGTCAATTTTGCCACAAATGATGCTATTGCAGCCCCAACAGGAGATGTCGTTGACATTGTAGCGGATAAGAATTATTTTAAATACAGCCTTTCCGTTTTAACCAATAACATTTGGAAAAATAACGGATTAGACGCGGTTTTATTTAATGAAATTACACCCATTAGAACCACCTTCACGTTTAACAATGCAAGTTACATTACCGAGAAAAACGGACAATTAAAATTGACCTTAACGAATTCTTTTTTGCATGACTTATATGCAAAAACCTACGCCTTGGCCATTTCCAATGACATCAAAACGGTCGGAATTCCAAATGCGCCTTACACCCCAATGGTGGAGCGTTTTGTTCTGAATTATACGGCTTCAGAAACGACTCGTTTTATCGCCTCGGGAACACAAACTATTGAACAGGTTTATACCACAAACAAAGCCAAATTATTTCATATACATCCTTTCGGACATGCAGAAGAACACTCTTATCTAAAATCGACTTTAGATTATGTAGAAAACAAAAATTCGTATTTGCTTCCTACCTATTGCAAAGGTGGGGAATTGTTTATTGGTCTGGAAAATGTACAGGAATTACAGCAAATCACCTTGCTTTTTCAGGTATTGGAAGGAAGCGAGAATACCTTAACCCCCTCCTTCACCGCAAAACAGAAAATAGAATGGTCCGTTTTGGGGAATAATGAATGGCGTACGCTTAACTATTCTGATATTTTATTGAATGAAACCGATAACTTATTGCAATCGGGCATCCTGAAATTCAGCTTACCCAAAGAAGCCACTCAAAACAATACCAGACTTCCTAAAAATTATATCTGGCTCAAAGCCAAAATGCATAAAAAATACGATGTCGTTTGTAAAATGATCGGCATTCATTCGCAAGCCGTTTTGGCTACTTTTCAAAACAATTCCAATGAACTGTCACATCTCAAAACCGGATTAGAAGCCGAAACTATTTCCAAACTAATCCAAAGACTGAGTAATGTAAAATCGGTAACACAACCGTACAACAGTTTTGATCACAAACCCGAAGAATCTAACGAAGAGTATTACAGAAGAATAAGCGAACGCCTTCGTCACAAAAACAGAGCGATTACCATGTGGGATTACGAGCATATCGTACTGCAAAAATTTCCGGAATTATATAAGGTAAAATGCCTGAATCATACTTCTGAAAATTCCTACCAATCGCCCGGCAATGTGACTTTGGTTGTGATTCCGGACACGGTAAACAAAAACGTATTCGATATTTATCAACCCCGAGTAAGTACGGCGACCCTTAACAAGGTCAAAAAACATATCGATCAATTGAACTCGTTGCACGTAACTACTTTTGTCATTAATCCAAATTATGAAGAAGTTAAGGTTGATTTAAAAGTAAAATTCAAACCCGGTTTTGATGAGAATTTCTACTCACAACAACTCAATACCGATATAATCAAATTTTTATCGCCTTGGGCACTCGACAAAAATAGTCCGATCACATTTGGAGTCAGTATTCACTCGAGTTTGCTCATTAATTACATCGAAAAGTTAGGTTATGTTGATTATCTGCAAGATGTAAAACTATTAAAGAATGGCGCCCTGTCAGATAAAGTCGCGGTTCCATCCAATCCGAAATCGATTTTAGTTTCAGCAAAAAGTCATTTCATCAGCACCGACATCAAACAATGTACTGTTAACACCATAGAAAACAAAGAAGAATGTCAACTGTAAACCAACATATCAGCATCCCGAAAAACGTCAGTTCCAATGATGACATGAGTTTTGACTTCCTTCGAAAAAAGGGAATCGAGTATATTGAATCGTTAGGAAGCCAATTTTGGACCGACTACAATACGCATGATCCCGGAATTACGATTCTGGAAGTCCTTTGTTATGCGATTACCGATTTGGGTATGAGAATCAATTTGCCGATCGAAGATTTGTTAAGCAATAATTCCACCCCAATCGACGAACAGTTTTTTACCGCTGCCGAAATTTTGCCAACACAAGCAGTTACAACTCTTGATTACCGCAAAATTATAATTGATATTGAACCCGCAAAAATCAAAAATTGCTGGCTTCAAAAAACGACCAAAAAGTTATTTATCAATTGTAAAAAGGGAAAGATTTCGCTCAAAAAAGAAGACTTCGCAGATACCTTGCCTACTTTTATTAAAGAATCTGAAATCAAAGGATACTACAATATACTGGTTGATTTTGAAGAAAGTACGGTTGCCGAGAAAAAGCTGCTTAAAGCTAAAATAATCGAAAAATTTCACGAGAACAGAAACCTTTGTGAAGATATTTTAGAAGTACGTGAAGTAGAAATTCAGCCTATAGCGGTTTGTGCTTTAATTGAAATTATTCCCGAAGCCAATGAAGAATATGTTCATGCCGCAATTACTTTAGAACTCGAAAAATACTTATCCCCAACCATCAGATATTATTCGTTAGCCGAAATGTTTGAGAAAGGTTATTCAAGTGATGAAATCTATGAGGGCCCTTTTCTGAATAACGGATTTATTGATACCACAGAATTAGAAAACTCGTCTTTAAAAACAGAAGTACGCCTTTCAGACATTATGCAAATCATCATGAATGTAGAAGGGGTAGCGGTAATTAAAGACATCTCATTGAACAATTGTGATGCTATAGAAGCAGAAGGAAGCGTTTGGAACATCTGCATTCCGACCAATAAAAAACCAAGTCTTTGTTCTAAAAGCACGCTAAACTTCAGCAAAGGAGTTTTACCTGTTACAGTCAACAAAGTAAAAGCCAAAAAGTACTTAGACGAATTAAAAGAAGACCTTGCCTATTCCCAACAAAAGGCGGCTAAAAACAGGGAACTAAAAATACCGCAAGGCCGAATTGTAGAATCTGATTTTTATACCAGTGTTACCAATAACTTTCCTGAAAATTATGGTATTGGCGAAATTGGTTTGTCGGAATCTGCCAGTGCGGAACGAAAAGCCAAAGCCAAACAACTTAAAGGATATCTGCTGTTTTTTGATCAGATTCTGGCCAGTTATTTCAAACATTTGAGTAACATCAAAGAATTGCTTTCTATCAGCAACAATCTGCCAAATACCTATTTTACGCAGCCCATTTCAGATATGACGGGTTTTAACGAAATCGTAAACAATACCTATCTGAATTCAAGCGAAGAAAAACTGGACGAATTGTTATTTGGTCATCTGGACGATGCTGTGCAAAGACAAAATGAAATAAAAGACCATCTTATTGCACGATTTGCAGAACGATTTGCAGAATATGCCTTTTTAATGAAATCATTATACGGTGCTGCTTCTGATGAAATTGTACTGCAAAACAAAGCTGATTTTCTAATCAATTATAACACCATAAGCAGCCAACGAGGAAGCGGGTTTAATTACTTCAATCAGCCTGTGTCTAATCTGTGGAATACGTTTAATGTAACGGGATTGGAAAACCGAATTGCGGGTTTGTTAGGAATTAAAGGCGATCAAAATCCGTATACAAGCAAAAGAGGAATCAAAAGAAAAAATATCTCTAATTTATTTGTTCAAATCTATGATCCGAGTCCTGCTGTGCTTCCGAATCTTTTTAGATGGAGAATCAGAAACAGTGCGACCAACATACTGCTAACCGCAACCGAAGATTACCCGAATCAATCGACTGCCATTAAGGAAATGTATCTTGCCATCCTGAAAATCTACGAAACCACTGAAAAAGAAATCGAGCACGCGTTTGATGCTCTTATAAAAGACAGAGACAACGGAATTCCTTTTAAAGATACCGTAATGAATACTTTTGAAGTGATTGAATCCAATACGCATAAATATTCGTTTCACATCATCAATCCGGAGTTTGTCAACGATCTCAACAATCCGGATCGAATCATAGCCCGTCAGTACAAATTGCATCTGACTTTAGAGGATGTAAAAGAAGCGATGATTGATTTACTGACTTTCTTTAAAGAAGAATTCAGCGATGAGGGCATTTTTCTGGTAGAACATATACTGCTGGTTCCCGACCCCGACAAAGTAATTGACGAAAGTTATTATATGCCGATTTGCATAGAAGATTGTTCGGAGGATTGCTGTGTACCCAATCCGTATTCGTTTAAAATCAGTGTGGTTTTACCCGGTTATACCTATCGTTTTGCAGATGTTGACTTTAGGAATTTTGCCGAAAACGTAATCCGGCAAGAAATTCCGTCCCACATTTTGGGTAAAATCTGCTGGATCGGATATCGAAAAGACCATATCACCCCAAAAAACAATGACTTGATAGATTTTGAAGAGGATTTCAAAAAATTCCTGACCGATAAAACGCAAAACAAACAAGATGCTTTGCCGGACTTCATCAAAACATTATCAAATTTAAATTCTATTTATCCAACAGGCACCTTGTACAATTGTGTCGACGAAGAGGAAGAAATTTCAGGAAAAATAGTTTTAGGAAGAACAAATTTAGGAACATTATAAAAATACAAGGTCATGGCAACAAAACTTACTACCATTACAGGGCATTATCATAGTTATGTAGAAGATCAGGTGTTAACCCACTATCAGCTCAATGAAACTATTGATTATTTTGATGACCAAAATCGATTGGATAGAATCTCTCTTACGGGTACAGGAATTGTTTGTGGCTTTCAGCTTTCTGCCAATGCCGACTATTCTACCGTAACCATAACACAAGGAACCGGAATTACGACAGACGGGGATTTGATAAAATTAAAAAAAGAGACAGACAAACCATTGTCCATTCTCCTTAAACAAAAATTGTTTACCGTTGATTTTGCCAAGATCGATTACAAATCCTACCGATTGTTTGATAATGATAAAGGCAAGTACCTTCCTTTTAAAGACATCAACAATGTGATCCTGCCGATGTGGGAATTACTGCCTGAGAAACCACTCGGAACTCCTTTGGAAAGCGGGGAATCTTTATTAACCAGTTTTGTTAATTTAAAAGATCATGTTGTAATACTGTATCTTGAAAATTATACCAAAGATGCCTCTTTGTGTGATGAAATTGATTGTTCCAATAAAGGTGGGGAAGAAATTTTCAATATCAGAGTTCTGGTAGTGAGTCAGGCAAATGCCAATAGCATTATTGGTAAAAATGGTTTTCCGGAAAAAGACAGTCTTTACAATAAATATGACGTTTTTCAAAAATACAGTCAGCTTGATGAATTGGGAGTCAAAAAAGTAATCCCAACCTTCAACAGTACCTCAACAACCAATCAGATCAAACAACTTTTTAATACGGTGGTCAATGATAATTCGTTCCGAATTGACTTAATTGCCAATTTAAGTACTGTTCTTTCGTCCTTTGGTTATGCAGCTCCGCTTTTAAGTATTGTTAACCGCATCAATATTTTATTTACAATTGACCCGAACAATATCCCGGCAGACATTCATTATCGATACGATTTATTAAAAGATATCGTGGCGACTTACAAAGAATTGAAAGACCTTTTCATACAACTCAAATCGGAATGTAATCCATCTATTACTTCATTTCCAAAACATTTATTGCTGGGAGTGGTAACCGATAACAGTCGTTTTAAAAATTACAGACATCAATTTTACAAAGCGTCTCTTTTAGATCAGAATAAAACATTCAGCAATTTTGACTCTTTGGTGCGAAGACTTAAAGGCATTTTAGATAATTATCTGGTAACTGCTAATAGTATTAAAATTACCCCTTCTAAAACAATGGGTAAATTAGGAGCTAAATCGGTTCCTTACTATTATAATGTTGATGACAATTTATTGCATGCCTGGGATTTTGAAAAAAGCAATCTTTATATTCATCAAACCAATTTCAGTTACCACACGACTAATCTGTTGAACAACGATTATATCAAAGCACCGCTGGGGTATTGCATAGACGATTATGATTTTTACCGTATCGAAGGTTATCTGAATGATAGCGTTGATGATGTAAAAACGTTTCTAAATGCAAAGAAAATCGAGTACGGATTGGATTTTGATTTTTACATCCTGGACATCGTCGAAAATGCGGCCGATCTAAAAGTTTTATTCAACACCAATTATTCGTTTGAGCATAAAGCCGGTGTAAAAAAAGGAGGAACTTTATTGCTGCTGAAATCAGGAGCCACCTTCATAACCGATTTTGCCATTGAGGGAAAAATAAGTCCCGACAGCGGATTGGGCTGTTGCGCCATTACAGAATGCATGTATCCTTGGATCAGTTCCTTAAAATACATCAATAATTTATCGCGAAGCCTTAAAGGAACACCAAGTAACATCAAGGCAATGCCAACGCATTATATTCTTAATGTGAGAAAGTACAGCATCAACGGGGTGAATTTAATCACCGCTCCGGTCATCGTCAGAATTCCGTTGACCGATGTGTTTTTACGCAGACTTCATGTGGTCATGCAAACACTCAACACTCAATTCCCGACAGGTCTTTTGTTTGATTTTATTGAAGAACAAAAGAAACTCAAAATCATGAAATTGGACAAAGATAAATTTGAATTTGAAGTTCAGGACATCACGCAAAAATCGACCAGTCCTGTCTATAAATTTACAGAAACCGGAGTGACCAGAAATGGCAGAATCTATCGTGCCGAAGGTATCACCTGCTCGGTTCTTAATGCACACAATCAAAACATCTATAGAAAAATTCACAGCAACTATGATCCGATCAATAAGGATGATGACGACTTTGGAAGATTTGATGAAGACTGGAGAAAATGGGAGATCCTTAAAAAACGTTTAATCCGTCATACCGCTATCGCTAACTACCGCAGATTTATTGACAATTTTGAACAGTTCGAGAATATTCCAAGTGTAGATGTAAATAAAAGTGTGGGACGCGAATTACGTGAAATTGCACGTGCTCTTCGCGCTGCCGATACAAGAGTTACCGATATTTATATTGGAGGAGACTGGACCAACGGAAACTGGGTAAACAGCACCATGTGCAACTACTATAGTACCATGCCGTGGAGCACCAACGATGATATAGTTTTATTCATCAACCTTAGAAAAAAATTACACAATGAGGATCGTGTGAGCAAATACATGATTCACATCAACAATAATATAAACATAAATGTAAGTCAGTTGGCCGGAGTAATCAGTTTGTATTCTAAAAAAGCGGAGTTTTATTTTCAGAAACCGACAGAAGGAAATTTTATTCAGATACCGGTATAAAAAAAGATAAGCTTCAGACCAAATAAAGCTAGCGAGTCTGAAGCTTATAAGGGGCGGCAAACCATCGAAAACACATGAGAGAGACGAGATAAAAGATACACGAGTGCACCACACGACGCAAACAAAGCAAACAACAGAACAAATGCCCAGTATTCCCACATCGGGAGTATCAAAGATAGAAAAAAAAATCAAATTACCAAATAAAAATGACTAAAAATTCACATAGCATCCAAAAAGTTTTTTTAGAGATAGACACCCATTCTATGGCAATGGCTGATGCTATCAAAAACAACCTTGCCGTGTTTATAGAAAAGGAGTTGGTTCCCATCTTAGAGAATCAATTTAGTCACATTAAAAACCTTGATAATCAAATCATTCAAATAGAAAAACTGGAAATTTCTATCCAGTCCGATGCCGAAAAAAATGATGTTTCCTTCTTTACCAGTGAGACCAAAAACGATATAAAAAACCGAATCGAAAAAGAGATTCAAAAGGCTTTACAGGACGTCCAAAAAACGTCTAAAAATGAAGCCGAAGAAGCACCTGAAATGCGCATAATTTCTTCCGACGATAAACAAATCAAAACCTTACTTTATTTCATAGAAAACGGAAGTATGCCTTGGTGGACTATCAGTGAAGAAGAAATCACTTTTTTTGAAATAGTAAATTCCAATACACTTCAAAATGATCGTTTTAAACTTTCATTTCACAAATTAATACATCAAAAAAGGGTTCAAAAACGTATTATCAATCAATTCTCCAATTCTGAAATTGCGCTTTTGAGTGCCGTTTTTTTAAGTCCCGAAGTGAATCAAAAAACGCTTTCAAAAAACAGTTTATTAGAAGTACTCTCTAGTCAGTCGCACGAATTTAAAGCTTCGTTTTGGCAAGTGATTTTTGAGATTTGGACCGACCAAAAAGTAGCTTCCCTTATCCCCTTTTATTACAAAAATGAAGCTCTTTTTTCATCAAAAAACACGACACTTGAGCTTTTTATTCAAAGTATAAAAACCTTTTTTCCGCTTCCTATTAATGACGATGAGCTCCTGCAAATAAAGATTGCTTATTTGATTTCTAAAGAAACCAAACCAATTATAAAGTCCTCTCCTTCGAAAGGCAATGACGAAAAAAACAGGGTTAAAGGAAAAGAAAAAGAACAACTTTTTCCCGATACAAATTCGGATACTACTAAAGAAGAATATGCCTCCGAATTGGCATCAGAATCAACATCAGAAACGCCTTTGATAAAAGAAGAATTATTAATTGAAAAGGAGAACGATGAACTTCAGGAAAACAATAGCGACTTCAAATCCTGTTATGTGAAAAATGCAGGTTTAATCCTCTTGCATCCCTTTTTAAAAGAAATGCTGAAAAGCTGTGATTTAATAGATGATAACAACATCCTTTTAAACAAAGAATTGGCCGCGCATCTTTTGCATTATGCCGCTACCAAAAGAGAAAATGACTACGAACATGCCCTGCTTTTTGAGAAGTTTTTATGCGGAATCCCATTGCAGCAGTCCATACGAAGAGAGGTTAAAATTAACGACAAACACAAACAACAAGTAGAAGAAATGTTAGACTCTGCCGTGTATCACTGGTCGGCTTTAAAGAATACTTCTACGGCTGTTTTAAGAAGCGAATTTCTGCAAAGAGAAGGCAAATTGGACTGGAGTGAATCGAATCCAAAATTGTCTATTGAACGAAAGACGCAGGATCTTTTACTCGAAAAAATTCCGTGGAATATTAGCATTGTCAAAATTCCGTGGATCGAAAAATTAATCTATACCCAATGGTAAAAATTTATAGTTATGAGAGCATTTGAAAAACGAAAAAAAGACAACCCATCTAACACTACTTTTTTTAGCTCTAAAATTCAAAAAAAGCTAAAAACCGGAAGTGTGGGAGATCAATTTGAAGTAGAAGCGGATCATGTAGCAGATAAGGTGGTGAATAAAAGTTCGGCTGATAGTGGTCTTTTACAATCGAAAGAAGAAGTGCAGCAAAAATCTGTTTCAGAAACGATCTCTTCCGTTCAAAGCAAGGAAATGAAAGAGGAACCTGCACAGAAAAAAGCAGAAGAAAAGGAAGAGCCGGTTCAAAAGAAAGCAGAAGAAAAAGAAGAACCTGTGCAGAAAAAAGCAGAGGAAAAAGAGGAACCGGTACAAAAGAAAGCGGAAGAGAAAGAAGAACCCGTGCAGAAAAAAGCAGAGGAAAAAGAGGAACCGGTACAAAAGAAAGCGGAAGAGAAAGAAGAACCCGTGCAGAAAAAAGCAGAAGAAAAGGAAGAACCGGTACAAAAGAAAGCAGAAGAAAAAGAAGAGCCTGTGCAGAAAAAAGCAGAGGAAAAGGAAGAACCTGTTCAAAAGAAAACAGAAGAGAAAGAAGAACCTGTACAGAAAAAAGCAGAGGAAAAGGAAGAACCGGTACAAAAGAAAGCGGAGGAAAAAGAGGAAAAGAAACCCAAATCCCACGTTGAAAATAATTTAAAAAAAGGAGGCGGAAATCCTCTGGGACGGGAGATCAGACTGGAAATGGAGAATGCTTTTGGAGTCGACTTTAGTGCCATCCGAATCCATACCGACGAAAATGCGGTTACCATGTGCCAGGAAATGGGCGCGCAAGCTTTTACCAATGGTGTGAATATCTATTTTAATAAAGGAAAATACAACCCCAACTCCGGTGAAGGTAAAAAACTATTGGCTCATGAACTGACGCACACCATTCAGCAAGGAGTAACAGGCAAAAAGAAAAAATAAAGTACCAAAACGTAGTTATCATGAGTTCTTTTTCTAAAAAAAATAATTCTCTTTCCAATCGCGCCGTTCCGTCAAAGGAACAGGGGGAAGAGTCTTTTTTTGGAGTTCAGGCAAAACTGAATATCGGGAAATCAAATGATAAATACGAAGTTGAAGCCGATGCCACGGCAGACAAAATAGTTTCAAACAAAGAGAGCAATTCCAAGGGATTCTTTACTCCAACCCAAACTTCTTTAGTTCAAAAACAAGCGGCAAAAGAAGATAATGAAGTCCAAAAAAAGGAAGAAAAGGAAGAGAAAGAACCCATTCAGAGAAGTGCTACGAGTGATACAACTCCTACAAACACTTCCGCTTTAGAAAGTAAACTTCAAAGCAGTAAAGGTGGTGGATCTCCATTAGGAAATGCAGCAAAAAAAGAAATGGAATCGGGCTTTGGAACCGATTTCAGCGATGTAAGGATCCACAACGATGCTACCGCCATTCAAATGAATAGAGAATTGGGGGCACAAGCCTTTGCCAGCGGAAACGACGTTTATTTCAATCAGGGAAAATACAATCCGGAATCACAAAGCGGTAAACACCTGCTTGCTCATGAGCTTACTCATACTTTGCAGCAAGGAGCTAAACCCGATATCCAAAAACAGAATACGCCAAATTTGGACAGTCTGAATGAAATGTTGGATAGTTTTGATGTGCCAGAAGATGAGGTTATATTGATGTGTTCTCAACTTAACGCCTCAGAAAGAGCCATTGTGTTAAGTGACGGCAGTTATAAAAGAAGAATGGCCAGTGCGCTTGATGTAGCAGAAATGACCAGAGCGGTAAACAATTTAGGATTGCCTCTGAATAAAAAACTGGAATGGGTAAAAGAAGCCGCCACTTTTGGAACTTTCTTTATGGCATACAGTGAGATTAAAGATATGATTACTTCCGCAGATCAGCCGCAGAGAGATGCTTTAAAAACCGATACTTGGAAATCCTTTTTTGTTGATGTTTGCACCGATGCCACTATCATCGAGGCTTTAAACGATTTGCAATTTGATCTGATCACTAAATTAACTTGGCTTAAAGCCGAAGTGATCATCACCAGCTGGGAAGTTGATTATGCCATTATAAAACCTTGGATTACACATGCCAATACCACTCAGACCGAAAGAGATTCACTAAAAACAAATGCTACTGTTGGTTTGAATTTCTTTGTTGATATCTGTACCAATACTACCATGGTCGAAGCTTTGAATGATTTGCAATTTGATCTGGTAACCAAATTAACCTGGCTAAATGCCGAAATGTCCGTAACCAGCTGGGAGCTTGATTATGCCACTATAAAACCCTGGATCATTAGCGCCACCCAGGTAGAAAGAGATTCTTTACAAACAAACACCACTGTTGGTATGAATTTCTTTGTTAGTGTCTGTACCAATACCACCATGGTAGAAGCATTAAACGACCTGCAATATGATCTGGTAAATAAATTAACCTGGCTGAACGCCGAAATGATGATAACCCGCTTCGAGCTCGATTATGCCACTATAAAACCATGGATCATACACCCCAATACCTCGCAAGCTCAAAGAGATGCTTTAAAAACAGATCCCTGGAAAGCCTTCTTTGTCACGATATGTACAAATGCCACCATCACTGAAGCGGTAACCGATTTGAATTTCGACGTCCCCACCCAAATGAGTTGGCTGACTGCAGAAGGTCTTGATTTTGTCGCCAGACTCACCTGGCTTATTAATCATACCACAGATTACGATACCATCAGAACTGAAATTATAAGTGTTTCTATCAGTGATAGACAGGCTGCATTGGCCGACGCTTCTATTCGGACTTTAATAAATACAAAACTAACAGCGCCTTTTTCGGTGGGTATTTTCTCCCATCTTCTTTTAGGTTCAATGTACTGGAAAAATCCTGATAACAATGATTTTTTCGCTCACTTTGTAACAAGTGGCGGAAGCGCACCACTACCTCCAACAGCGACAATGAATTGTTGGGAAAGTATTATTTATGCAGCGTTTTTAGCCAATAAAGTAGATGCTGCCTGGATTCAAGCTTTTTACAATACTGCCTCTACTGGACGTGATCCAAATGTACTTATATGGAGTCAATTGGGCTGGAATAGCGCCTTGCCTACCTCTCCGCCTGCAACACCAACTGCAGGACAAATGATTTTTTATACCGAAATTGGTGATCCTTATCCGGGACACGTGGCAATGGCAATCGATGCGACCCATGCCATAAGTCTTTGGTCGCAACCTAAAAACACCTATTTTATACAACGCATAAACATTACAGATCTGACAGGTGTAGTTCAAGTTTCAAACCCTCCATGGTAAAATAATTGAACATGAAAAAGACATTGTTATTATTATTATTTTTAACATTCACTAAATGCAAAAAACCCGTTAACATGAATATTCAAGCCAAAAATGAACTTACTCTTGAAATCGTCTACAGCCAACAGACCGATTCAATTCCGGTTTTGTCAAAAGACAATTCGGGTACACAAAAGAGTATTGAATATTCCCGAATTGACATCCCAAATCCTGCCCTTGCATTTCCAAAAACATATCTCGAACTCTTTGGTTCTCCTGAGCATCTTATTGGGCGATACGCTTCTGAAAACGGCAAAAAAGACAATACTTTCTTCACTCTTTTCAATAACAATTTTAAATATGTTGCTGTTGATTCTGATGTTATCGATCTCTTAATTACGGACACCGGAGATTTTTTAAAATTAACTTTCGACTCGATTACTCTGGAAAGAAAAGACGGAACTAAAATTCAATATCCCCTAAGTGGAATGAAAATTATTCCAGCTGAAAATAAAGCTATTTGGGTTATTGGTTTAAACGATACATGGTTAATCGATGCTGATTTTAAAACTATAAAACGCTTTGAGTGGGCTGGTGGCATCAACACCATTTCATACAACGATAGTCTTATTTGCTTTAATAAATCACGCGATGCCATTCTTTCGCTGGACAAAAACGGTGTAACAAAATCAGAAAAAACAGCCTTGAAGTATGGCTACTTTGAAAATTTAGCAGGCTACTGGGGAAACCAATATATTACTTTGGAAGGCACTACTTTGAGATGGTATGATGGTGCCGAATTAAAAGGAGAAATCGGACTGCAATCGGCCGGAGTTCTGAATAATGGTGAAGCTTTTGTTTCCTATACTAAAGACAAAACCACCTATTTACTATCGAACTCCTTATCAAAAAAATGGGCGCTTCCGGAAAATTTCGACAAACAAATTCTCCCTGTTGTTTTTGAAAAAGAGAATGGTTATTCGGCCTATAATTTATCCAACTATTATGAATTCAGTAAAAATGGAACAACAGCCGAGTCCTTGCATGCTATAAATGAAATGCAATACCAAAAGGGTGTTGCCCCTTACAGATGGATAATTGGACAAAGCCACTATTTTAAAATCGTTAATTACAACCAGTTGATTCTATCAATAGCAGGTCCTAAAGAAATAATTTTGATTGAAATAAAGAGCCCCTTTTAGATTATGGAATAACAAATGAAACGAAAAGTTTATGAGTACCTTTCCAAAAAAGTCAAATTCTAACTCAAAACATTCCCCTTCGACAGTGGAGAGAGGAGAAGAATCCTTTTTTGGTGTACAGGCAAAGCTCAACATTGGGAAATCAAATGATAAATTTGAAGCCGAAGCTGATGCTACAGCCGACAAAGTAGTCTCTAATAAAAAAAATAATTCGAAGGGATTTTTTACTCCACCCCAACCCGCTTTAGTTCAAAAACAAACCGCCAAAGAAGATCAGGAAGTACAGACCAAGGAAGAAAAAGAGCCACTTCAAAAAAGTGCTACAACGGATACCAATCCTACCAATACCTCAGCATTAGAAGGTAAACTTCAAAGTAGCAAAGGCGGTGGTTCTCCGTTGACCAATCAAACAAAAGAAGAAATGGAATCGGGTTTTGGAGCCGATTTCAGCGATGTGAAAATCCACAGTGATTCTAACGCCATTCAAATGAATAAAGAATTGGGATCACAGGCTTTTGCCAGCGGAAACGATGTGTATTTCAATCAGGGAAAATACAATCCCGATTCACAAAGTGGCAAACATTTACTTGCCCATGAGCTTACCCATACTTTACAGCAAGGAGGCAATAAACCCAACATTCAAAAAGAAGATCCACCCAACCATCTGGACAGTCTAAATGAAATGCTGGATAGCTTTAACGTTCCCGAAGATGAGGTGATATTGATGTGCTCTCAACTTGAAGAATCGGAACGAGCAACGGTTTTGGCGGATGGCAGTTATAAAAGACGAATGGCCGATGCCCTTAATGTAGCTGAAATGACCAGTGCCGTCAACAATTTAGGGTGGACTCTGGATAAAAAACTCGAATGGGTAAATGCCGCGGCGACTTTCGGAACTACATTTATGAGCTACAGCGAGATTAAAGGAATGGTAATCGCTGCAGACCAACCCCAAAGAGACGCTTTAAAAACCGATACCTGGAGAAGCTTTTTTGTTGGAGTTTGTGACAATACGACTATGGTGGAAGCCTTAGACGACTTACAATTTGATCTGATCACCAAATTAACCTGGCTAAAGGCAGAAATGACCATAACCAGTATGGAACTCAGTTATTCCACTATAAAACCCTGGATCACACACGCCAATACCACTCCGGCTGAAAGAGATTCCCTAAAAACAAATGCGGATGTAGGTATGAGTTTCTTTGTTGATGTTTGCGACAATACGACCATGGTTGAGGCCTTAGACGACTTACAATTTGATCTGATCACCAAATTAACCTGGCTAAAAGCAGAAATGACCATAACCAGTTGGGAACTCAGTTATTCCACTATAAAACCGTGGATCATTCACACCAATACAACGCAAGCGGAAAGAGATTCCCTAAAAACAAATACGGATTTAGGCATGAGTTTCTTTGTTGATGTTTGTACCAATGCCACAATGGTCGAAGCCTTAGACGACTTGCAATTTGATCTGATCACCAAATTAACCTGGTTACACGCCGAAATGACCATAACCAGTTGGGAACTCCATTATCCCACTATAAAACCGTGGATCATTCACGCCAACACCACGCAAATTGAAAGAGACTCCTTAAAAACAGAGGAATGGAAAGCCTTTTTTGGCAGCGTTTGCACCAACGTAACGATCATCG
Source organism: Flavobacterium sp. ABG (assembly GCF_001027725.1). Lineage (NCBI taxonomy): Bacteria > Pseudomonadati > Bacteroidota > Flavobacteriia > Flavobacteriales > Flavobacteriaceae > Flavobacterium > Flavobacterium sp. ABG. Next base: position 54,714 of record NZ_LEKS01000019.1, on the reverse strand, counting down.
AGGCCTTAACCGATCTGCAATTTGATTTAAAAACTAAAATCGAATGGACAAGAACAGAGGCCGGTTTAGAAGAAGTCAAACAAATTATCGAACTCGCTACAAAAGCAGATCGTGATTTGGTATGGAATGATGCCGCCTACCTCGCCTCTCTTCGTTCAGAAGTTGGAGACAACTATTATTTATGGGTAATTATTAAGTTAAGAATGCTGTTTGTTGGAAGTATTGCGCATACTTCTGCTGTAGATGCTGACGCCGCAATTCAAACGCATCTGTCTGCTTATGTAGGCGGTGGAGTGGCAGAAGGACGTCAAATTGAAGGATTTGTAGCCGTTGTTGATACCTTAAACTGGAATATTGCCGGAGAGAACCATTATGGCGCATCAGTATGGGCAACAAAAAACGTAAGTGGTTTTGTAGACAGCGAACGCAGGGTATGGATCGAGCAAAATAGCGGTAACCCCGGTACTATGGTACATGAGGGAACACACAAATATTCGACGCGGACATTAATAAACCTCAGTCAACCGCTAAATGAAGGAGTGACCGAATATTTTACCAGAATGGTTTGTAACGCAGCCGGAATAAACATTTCAACAAGAACAAATTATCAGGACAATTGGACTACCGCCACAAAATTAGTCGCATTAGTCGGAGAAGCCGTTGTAGCCGCTGCGTATTTTGATGGGGATACAGATACCTTAGAAAGTACTTTTGTTAGTGCCGGAGGTACAGGCTGGAGTACTTTCCTAAATGAAACTAAAAGTGGAAACTGGACTGCTGCCGATGCGTACTTATAAAAAAATAGGGATTTATTGTCTTGCAAGCCTGGCACTGGCTACTTGTTCCCGAAAAGACAACAGAAATAATAACCAATTAAAAACAACCAACATGTCAGATTATTTAGAGCATGAAAAAACTAAAATAGACCGTTTAATGCATTCCTTTTCGAAGCCTCTCAAAGAGATTCCTCCTACTCCTACAGCCGATGAAGCAGCTGCCGGGTATGCCGTGAGCTATGAGGTGGTTGATGAAAATGTTAGTTGTGTCATCTATATTTATGAAAATCAGCAAAAACATGAGGATGCTCTAAAATACTTTACCAATAACCCGAATGTCAATCTGAAAAATTCATTATTCAGTTCTAACGGACGGCTCTTTTTTTGGGGATATCAAAAAACAGACGATCCAAAAGAACGATATACTTTAAATGCCTTAGCAGCTGCTTTTGCAGGTGAAGAGTAAATAATCACAGCTTAGAATAAAGGTTCATGGGAGCATTTCACCAAAAAGCAAAAGCAAATCCTTCAAACTCGTCCGGACTAAATTCGAGACAGGGCGAGGATTTTTTTGGTGTACAGGCAAAGCTTAACATCGGAAAATCAAATGATAAATTTGAAGCCGAAGCCGACCATGTAGCCGAAAAAGTAATCTCCAATACGCAAAAGAATACAGCACCGGAACCTTTTTTCAGCCCCTCTCCTATTGCTCAGAAAAAACTAAATGACGTACAGAAAAAAGAAGAAACCGAAAATACTCTTTCTGAAAAACCAATAGCTGAGAACATCAGTCCTGTGGGTCAGTTAAAATCGGAAAAAGAAGAAACAGTTCAAAACAAAGTTGAGGTTGCAGCTCCCGAAATAATTCCATCTGTTGAAAGCAATCCTTCCATTTTGCATTTCAATTCAGAAAAAGAAGAAACGATTCTAAACCAAACAGAAGTTGCTGCGCCCGAAACAACAGCAGTAGGAGAAAACAACACTTCTCTTTTTCATTCGAGATCGGAGAAAGAAGAAACTGCTCCAAATAAAACCGAAGTTACAACTCCTGAGGCAACCGCAACTGTCGAAAAAATGCCGACACCAAAGCCATTGATTCAACAAAAGAAAGTCGAAGAAGAAGTTCAATCCAAAGAAGAAGAGGAAACGCAGTCAAAAGAAGAGGAAAATGGACTCCAAATGAGTGCGGGTGCTGATGCAGATCCTACTGATAATTCTGATCTTGAAACCGATTTAAACAATAGCAAAGGTGGTGGTTCTCCGCTTCCGGAAAATGCCAAAACAGAGATGGAATCAGGGTTTGGAGCCGATTTCAGCGATGTAAAAATCCACAATGATTCCAATGCTGTTCAAATGAATCAACAACTGGGATCTCAGGCATTTGCGAACGGGAATGATATTTATTTTAATGAAGGAAAATTCAATCCCGACTCTCTATCCGGAAAACACTTGCTTGCTCACGAACTGACACATACTGTTCAACAAGGTGCATCAGCTCCTGCCGTTCAAAAAAAGGAAGAAGAACCCAACAGTTCATCACCGGAAAATTCAGGAACCGAGAACACCTCGTCTGAGAACACTTCTTCTGAAAACACCTCTTCTGAAGACACTTCAACACAACAAAATCAATCGTCTCAATCCAATAATGGAGGTCCAACTTCTGATAGTACAGCTGCCGATCAAAATACTTCGGGAACCGATTCAACTTCGCAATCGGGTACACCCGCAAATGATACTCAAAACCAATCGGTACCGGGAGCACCCTCAGATTCAACCAACCAGTCAACGACAAATGCAAGCGGAAATGAAGAGGCCAACCAATCAACCACTGCCGGAACAGCAAGCCAAAACAACGAGTCTACCAGCAGTGATTCATCGGGTGGTACCGGTGCAACTTCGTCAGAAACCACCTCAACATCTTCTACCGGTGGTGCAGAAACGGGTGGTGGTTTTGCCAGTTATGATTTGTTTATTGCTTATGTTGAAGAGAAAAAACAAGCCTCTATTACCTATTTCACAAATCAAAAAACAGCACTTACAGACGGAATCAATGAAGAGAAGAGAAAAACCAAAGAGGCTGTTCAAACCGAAATCGACCGATTAAAAGAAACCAAAAGAGCGACTCTTGAAAAAATCAATAAATCCTACGAACAGGCAAGCAATGCTATAAAAGGAAAACGAGACACTGAAATACAACAAGCAAAAGATACCGCCATTGAAGAAATAGCAAGGGTAGATGATGTGATCCTAACCAAAAAAGAGTTACTTACCTCTATCGCCGAAGATAAAGCAAAAAGTGTGACTACTACAGGAACCGAAGAATCTACCAATGCCCTCAAAACTACTTCTGCCAACATTAAGCAGATTGACGCCATTATTCAGCAGAAACAAAGCCAATACAGCGGCAAGGACAATGCCGGCGACATTGTTGAAGCCGCATGGTCCAGCAAGCCTGATACCATTCAGAAAATTCAGGAAGCAGGTGATCTTATTTCTTCCGAAGTCATTTCGCATTCCTTAAAATTAGCCGGCAATTATCGCGAAGATGCGACGAATGTTTGCTCCGAATTCGGTAACAAAAAAGAGGAAGCAATAAAGGCAATCAATGACAAAAAAGACGAAATCATCAAGGCCGTAACCGAATCTGCAGCAAAATCACTCACTTCTCTGGAGGAAGAAACAACCAAGTTAAAAACCGAACTAGGAACCAGCATCACTTCGCAAATTGCCGTACTGGAACTGATCCCGACAAAAATAGATACGGAATTAGACGATATTTTAAAAACCGGAATTTCAAATACTGATAAAAATCAAACAACCACACTGGAAGAGATTGATAAGTTCAAAACCGACATCAGCGAAATTTATTGGTATAACGAAGAAGTGACAGAAGCACAAAATGATTTAGGCAAAGCTATTGACGAACATCATAAAGACGTTGACAAATACATTAAAGACGTCATCAAAAAAGTGTCTGATGTTACAACAGAATTCAAGACTAAATTTATTTCAACTCAGGACACCATTAATACTTCTTTATCTGAAACCGCAAGCGGCTATCAGGAATCTGCCGACAAACTAAAATCAGATACCGTAAAAGAAATTAATGGCAGCGCAAGAGAGGCTGAAACCGATACCAAAACCGTGGCAGATGATTTGGGTTCAGGCTTACAGGAACAAATTGATAAAAGCGAAACCAAATGGAACAGTCAACTTACTGACGACGTCTCTAACATGCACGAAACGGTAAGCAAAGGTCTGGAACAGCAAACAGAAATAGTAAACCAGTTTACCGCCAATCTCGACAGGGAATTCAATCGTTCCAGTTCCTGGTGGGATACGTTCACTGATTTCATATCCGGAATGGCAAGAGGTTTTGTGGAAGGTTTTACCACTTTGATCACTACCATAGGGAAAGCAATGGGAACTTTAATTTTCTGGATCATTGTGATCGTTATTGTCATCATAATCCTCGTCCTGATCTTTAAATTCGGAATTGCTTTGGCTGTTATCCTGAAAGTACTGCTTGTTGTCGGAATTGTTATAGCGGCTCTTTTTGCCATCTATTACATCTACAAGGCGGTCACTACAGAAGGTTTAAGTCCTTACGAAAGAGGACGATTATTCGGAAGAGCTCTTTTTGAAATTGCTTTAGCCCTCGTCGGAGCAGGTGTTTATTCCCGATTAGTTGGCTGGTTGGCACGCATCGCAAGAATCTCGGCAATTGTAGCAAGAGTTGGAGGGCTGGCGCGATTCCTCAGAATTGTCGTTCTGGTGGGAGATGTAAAAGCCTTTATTGCCCTGATCGACAGCATGGCCAATATTGAAAGATTGCTGCTATTAATCGAAAAAATTAAAGACGTTAGCGGGCTGATTAAACTACTGACTAGCGCTGATGATGTAGCTCGAATAATTGAAGCATTACTCGCCGTTGGTAAGGCTGACGAATTACTTAGTATTCTGACCAAAGCAGATGATATTGGCCGGGTTTTAGCCCTTATCGAAAAAGGAATAGTAGCCGGTCATGCCGAAAGCCTGATTACCATAATGGGGAAAGCAAAAGAGCTGGTCAAATTAATTACGATACTGGAACGTTCGGGCGATGATATCGGAAGACTAATAAGAGTACTGAACAAAGCAACTGACCTGGACAAAATGATCATTGCTATCGAACGTGTAGGAGCATCCAATCTCGGAAGATTAATCACCTTAATCGAGACCGCCGACGATACTGCAGCATTGCTTCGAATTGTAACCAAAGCCGCAGATTTTGCCACCTTACTAAGAATAGTAGAAGAAGCGACAGAAGTAAATAAAATAGTAGCACTATTTGACAAAGTTGCCGAATTGGATAAACTGGTTATCGCTTTTGACCGATTTGCAGACACCGATCGCTTATTGGCTGTATTCAACGGCGTAACAGAGTTCGACAAGTTAGTTACCCTACTGGGAAGAAGCACAGCCTTAGATCGTTTGGTTCCTTTTCTGGAAGGATTATCAGATATAAACAAAGCCATACCAAAACTGAATGGTTTAGCCGGTGAATTGGATGATTTTGTGCGATTCCTCGACGAACCGGGAATGACAATTGCCAAACTGGAAAAACTCCTTTTCATGGATAACTTAACGGTAGCCAAATTAAGAAATCTTCTGACTCAGGCCGGCGGTGTTGTAGATGATTTAATAAGGGTTTTAGATGAAGTTAAGGACCTTGATAAAGTAACCAACTTCATCAACCATTTCGGTAATTTTGCTGATCTGCTGACTGTCGTTGACAAAGCAATTGCATCTGGTTTATCACGTGCTACTTCGGGTTCCACTTTTATTCTTGACTTTCTTGAAGCATGTCCGACCCATGGGTTCAAAAAAATTGATAAAATAGTGGATTTCTTTGACAGAGGTCTCGCCAGCAAAACTCCCGGAATTACAAAATGGTATAAAGGATTAGAATATGCAATAAACCTGGCCAATGAGTGCAGAGGGGCATCGAACCTTAATTTTCCAGCCAGAGGAGCCAACGGAATAGGTCAGGTTGGTCAGAAAAGTTTACAAATTGCGGATGGAACATTTGTAACTGTTACCATTGAAAACGCTGATATTTCACATATAGCAGCCGGTCATACCTGGAAATACTTCTATGTAAAATCTTTTGCCAATATTGAGTCGAACGTCAGTATGTTTGATCTTGGAACCGATATGGGACAATTGGAAAATCTGGCCCGAACTCTTTTGAATTCCCCTGAAGTAGAAGCTTTAGTAAAAGGTTTAGCCAGAACCGATGTACGACAAGGAACTTTAGCTTCAGGACATCAGGTATGGGTAAGTCTGGACAACATTAGAGGAATAATGTCTATTTATCCGCAGGGAAGTATCGGTTTTCAAATTGAAGGGAAACTCATGAAAGCTGCAATGGTATTGTACCAAAGTATTTAATTCATCTAAAAAAAACCTATTTTTACTTTATCCCATTTTAATGTAAAAAACTAAAAACAACTAAAATATAATGCTAACATTTTACCTTTATAATCCGGCAGATGATGATAGTTTCGAAGATGATTTCTTGCCTAAAAGCGCAATCAATATCCGAGACTTTCTTGATAATCCCCCGTTCTGGAAACCCAATCTGGAGAAAGTTATTCTTATATTTAACGGGATTTCGATGTCATCAAACGAAGATTTTAATCCTTTCGGCATACTGGAGCATATACTTCCTCAATTAATTGAGTTGAAAAAAAGACTGTTGAATGGAGAATTTGCCTTATTAAGAACCTGCATTTATAGTGAACCTTTATTTTTTATTTTTGAACCTAAAGGCCATTTAACCTGTTTTTCATCATTGGGCCGCTTACCCTCTCCCTACTATTCTTATTATCCGGCAGCCAAATCTCCGAACTTTTTTAAGGAGGTAAACCAACGAAAAGAATTATATGATTTTGTTGAATCAAACAACAAAGGCAATTGGAAAGAAACGTTGACAGGAAATCTCCCTGAAATTAAAGATATTGAATACCTAACCGATCCTTTTATGGCATCGGTTAATGAACAAATAGAATTAGGAAATGAATTAATTGAATTTTTAAGAAAACCATCATGAAAACACTATTTGAGATTCTAAAAAACCAATTCATCTTTCAGCTTGACACTCTTTTTCAGGTAGAAAATCCAGCGGAAAAATTCATCGTCAGAAAACTGGATGCTACGGGATTTGTGAACGAATTCATCATAGAAAATAACCTGTCCGAAACCGATATTCTGTTACTTGCATTGGCATTGGTTCCTAATATTCATCCTGATTTTTTAAGCTCCATCATAGCCGAATACCTACCCAATGGTGGTGAATTACCCGAATTTGGCGGCATAAAAACAAAGAACCACCGCGGGATTTTACCAACAGGTGAAACTGCTCAGTTTTTAATCGCAGGAAACCATCTCGAGGATAGAATCTCCTTTTATAATTACCTGCACAACAAGTCTTTCCTTTATCAAAAAGGAATCATCAAAATAGACTCGGTTAGCAATGGCGAACCCAAACTAAGCGGTTTGCTTGTTTTAGATGATGAATATGTCGAAAAATTCATTACCGGAAAAATCCTGAAACCGCAGCTCAGCAGCATCTTCCCCGCACAATTAATCGAAACTCAATTAGAATGGGGCGACTTGGTACTCAATTCTACTACTTTAAATAACATTAAAGAAATAGAAACCTGGTTGAAATTTAACGACATCATCCTGAACGAATGGAACATGAAATCCAAAATAAAACCGGGATACAGAGTCATGTTTTATGGTGCCCCGGGAACCGGAAAAACGCTCACCGCCTCCCTCCTTGGGAAGTATACTAAAAGAGATGTCTACAGAATTGATTTATCGATGGTAATTTCAAAATACATTGGTGAAACCGAGAAAAACCTTTCCTCACTATTTGACAAAGCCGCCGACAAAGACTGGATCCTTTTCTTTGATGAAGCTGATGCCGTGTTCGGAAAACGAACCAACGTTCGCGATGCCCATGACAAATACGCTAATCAGGAAGTTTCGTATCTGCTGCAACGCATCGAAAACCATCCCGGATTGGTTATTCTGGCTTCGAATTTTAAGGCGAATATTGATACCGCTTTCACCCGCAGATTTCAATCTATAATTGAGTTTGAAGTCCCTTCCTACGGGGAACGCTTGCGTCTTTGGGAAAATAACCTGCCAAGAGGAATTAGAATTTCTGAGGACGTAAACCTAAACGAACTTTCCAAAAAATACGACATTACGGGCGCCAATATTGTAAACATCATTCAATATGCCTGTCTGAAAACACTGGAAGACGAAAACGAAACTATTAACCTCACGCACCTTCTTCAGGGGATAAAAAAAGAGTATGCTAAGGAAGGGAAAATGATGTGATTCAAATACTACTTTATCGAAAACCAAAGTTTTAAGCCCAATATGTCCTGATTTAATTGACAGAACAAGGAGGAAATCTGCTTGCCAAATGCCTAAACATAATGTGTGTTTTTAACTCATCTTACGCTTAAAAAAAGTATCTGCTTTTATTTCTGATAATTGAACTGAAGTCGCAGGAACACCATAAGTGATCAAGCGGTCAATCAAATTTTCGAGATGTAAACTATCCCGCAAAACACATTCCGCAATCAAACAATATTCTCCCGTAACGCGTTTACAATTGAGAATTTCAGGAAACTTTGACAGATCAGTAATGAATATTTTAAACTCATCGTTTTTGAATTTTAAGCTAATAATTACCTTTAATCCGTAGCCTAGTTTTTCAAAATCTATAACTGTACTGAACTGTTTTATCACCCCATTTTCAACCAAATTTAAAACACGTTCTTTCGTTGCCGATTGCGACAAAGCAATTTTTCTTCCGATTTCAGCATAACTCAATCTTGCATTTTCGTTCAGGATTTGAAGAATTTTATAATCAAAATCGTCTAAAGCTATTTTCATTGCATCTTGTTTAAAATAAAATTAATTTAAGCTAAATTAATAAACATTACCATTAAATCCACTTTGACAAAGAAATCAAAACCTTGAACTTTGATTAACTTAAATTTTGAACAATGACAAGAATTAACTTTGCAGAAAATGGAAAAACTTCTTTTGAAAAACTTATCGGACACAATACTCAAATCCTTGAAAAATGGATTGAATTGGAGGAATCTTTTTGGGAAAAAACGTCCTTAGACAACGATTTATTAGAACAAATAAGAAGAGCAATGGCTTTTGAAAATGGTTGTGAATACTGTATGGTAAAAGGAGGAAGACCCAACTTTGATGAAACTAAAATAAAAACTGCAACTGTAACTGCTTTTGTCGAACTGTTTTGTAAAGACCACCAATCCATTTCAAATGTGCATTTTGAAATGCTTAAAGAGTTTTTCTCTGAAAAGGAAATTTCGGAATTGTGTACCTTCATCGCTTTTATCAGTGCTTCACAAAAACTCGGAAAAATTTTCAACTTAACTGAAAATTACCAATTAAATGCAGTGGTACAATTAAAAGACTTAAACTTATAAACGATGCACAACCACTAAGGTTTCGTTAGACTTAAAAAGCCAACGAAAAATCTCTAGCGGACTGTAGTAGTCTTTATTTACTTTTCCTCCATATAAAAACAGCAGATTTTTTAAAACTATGCGTTAATAGTCCATGCAATAATATAGGAGCCATTTTTCAAATTTGCTATAACTTCATCAATGTCAGCAGGATTTACAGCTAAACAACCTTCTGAGCGACCTGCTCTACCAGTTCCTTTATAATTTGGCACCACATAATCTGCTTTGTGAATTACAATCGTTCTTGCTCTTACATTTGAATTTACAGCTTCTTGTCCATCTAGTCTTAATGAGAGTCCATGTTCTCCATTATAGGTCTCTGCTGTTTTATATATCCCCAAACTTGATTGATTAGACCCAATTACATTAGAAAAATTTCTTGCATACAATTCTCCTGAATTCTTTCCGTGGGCAACCAAATAGGATTTGTAATTCTTATTTTTCAAATTAAAGATAAAAAATCTTTTCTCTGAACTTGGTTTATTAAAATCTACTACTGCCCAATAGTTTGCCGTACTTTCGGGATACGAGTCAAATAGTTTTTCAAGTTGCTCCTTCTGTCCTAATTCATTTGCTTTATTTAATGCAATTTCTTTTAGCTCACTCTTTGGTTCAATTGCTGTAATTGGAGCAACTTCGTCCGTTCTGTTTTCAACAAAATTTATCTCATCAGTATTAAATCCATATTTATCAACATACTCTTGTACTTGTTTTAAGAGTTCATTGCAGCTACTATTTATTTCCAACCCTTTTTCGATATCTCCGATATGTTTTACAGGAGCCCAATGATTGGATACATTTCTTAATGCGATAGCAGTAAACTCTATAGAAAATGCAGGACACTCTTTTGATAATTTTTGAAACTCGTAAGCGTCTCCGGTCCCATAATTTTCGGTTTCTTCGGACTTAAACCCTTTTTTGAAATACTCTAAAAAACCATTTGTGTTTGACGATCTGTATGTTTCAAACACTTGTGATAATTTATCTCTTGCAACACTCCTTACATTATAACTAGTTTGAAACAATCCCGCTTCCGTATCATCACCATGATCAAAATTCATGGTAATGTCCCTGCCTGCACAATGTTTTCCGTTACTTTCCATAACACCAAGCCCAAACATAAGAACAAACAGATGCCTTAACCTGTCCTCTTCTCCATTATCATTTTTCATCCCTTTACCAGCAAACACAGTATCAAATCTTTTTAAAGCATCTCTATCACGATCTGAATGAAGTGCTTTTGCCATTTCTTTGACAAGTGGATCTCCATTTTTTAATCTTTTGTATAAAACTGCAAACATAAGTGCCATACCATAATAGTAACCCCAAACAGCCTTCCCTCTATTTTTCCAATCTGTGTTAGTAATATCTTTTCTATCTACGATATCTGTTATCGCAATTTCATGATTATTGTCTTGTCCCACTTTTACTTCTAAATCGAGTTTGGAGAGCGTTGTAGTGTCAATAATTCCTGTATCAGATAAACCAGATGAACTTTGAAATTTTTTAAGCGCCACTGCTGTGCCATTGCCAAAAATACCGTCTACTCCATTAGGGTTAAATCCTAAATCAAGTAGTCTTTTTTGTAGCGTCTCAACATGTATTCCTCTATCCTTATTTTTCGGGATAATTGCTATTTTTTTAGTCATAATATTTAGTATTAAGTTTTTTATACATTTAATTAAACACTTAAAAGCAAAACAAAAATTGTAAGACATTTTTTTTCAATAACAATTAAAAATATATCAAAATAAAACATCATAAAAACAAACAAATCAACAACTTAACTAAAAATAAAACATTTACAAACAACTAATGTACGACTATTTTTTAACAAGATTAATCATTTTTTCACGAAATCATATAGCAGTAAATTTCATTAAATTACCCACTTTCAAAGACTTCTGATAAAACGATGTCCGATAGCTTTTGTTTGTTTTTTAGGATTGCCAGCGAGCATCTTAGTCTCTAAACCAATGCTAACACTAATCTTGTTGCTAACAGAACAAGAACCCAAACATTCTTCCAAAATTTAGTAAAATAAATTATTTAAAATAAAAAATCATTTTCTCACATACCGATCGGTATTTGTTTCTTATATTTGCCCTACTATTAGTCACAAATCCAAACAAGCCATGAATACTTCTGAATTTATATTGGATAAAATTGCGCCCGTTTTTAATAAACAAGGCTATATTGGAACCAGTTTGTCGGATATTACAAAGGCTACGGGACTGACCAAAGGAGCTATTTATTGCAATTTTACCAACAAAGAAGATTTGGCGTTGCAAGCCTTTAAACTTAATGTCGGTATTGCTATAATTCCGTTGTTTAAGCTGGTGGCGACCAAGGAAGGTGCTATTAACAAATTACACACCATAACCAACTACCATCGCTCCTATTACGATTTGCTCAAGGACAGAGGCGGTTGTCCGATGTTACGGGTTTCTGTTGATACCAAATTTGTAAATCCTCTATTGTTCGAAGCTGCCGAGAAGTTATCTCAAAAATTCATTAATGGACTAACCGATATCATCAGCGAAGGGATTAGCAAAGATGAAATTCAACCGGATACCGATGTAAACAAATATGCACAACTCATTTTAACTATGATAGAAGGCAGTTCTCTTTTGGCATTCACACACAATGACGACTCCTACATTACGCATGCAATGGATTTCATTGATGACATACTAATTAAAAGCATAAAAAAGTAAAAAAATTTAACCCTACATATACCAATCGGTATGTGATAATTTAATTAAAAATGGAAAAAGTATTAAAAACAAAAAGAAAAATCAGATTTCAGGATTGCGATCCTTTCAATCATTTGAACAATGCAAAATACCTTGAATATTTCATTAATACCCGTGAAGATCAAATTGCAGAACACTACAATCTTGATATTTTTAAATTGATGAAAACAACCGCGCTGAGCTGGGTTGTGGCTTCCAATCAGATCAGTTATATGAGACCGGCCTCTACAATGGAAACCGTAGTAATCGAGTCTCAACTGATTCAATATACCGATAATGTTTTACTGGTAGAAATGAAAATGTGGAATGAGAATGAAACAGAACTAAAAGCATTGCTTTGGATAAAATTCATTCATTACAACCTTCAAACAACAAAAGTAGCCAATCACGCTGATAATTTGATGCAATTATTCCAATCGGTTGTGGTTCCTGTTGAGCAAACTGTTTTTGAAAATCGTTATTTAGAGATCGTTCAGAAAATGAAAAGTTATGCTTAAACCGGAGATAACCGCACGCAAAGTTTAGTTATAGTATTACGAATTCTTTTTAGTTTTATACTTGTTTTTTTACACGCAGATTTAGCAGATTGCACAAATATTTTTTTGAGAGATAAATAAGATCAGCCTAATCCGCTACCCGAGCGATAGCGAACTGGCTAAGCAAATCTGCGTGCAAAAGAAAATCTTTGCGAGCTTTGCGTTAAATTTTCCGCAATCCAACTATAAAGAATAAAAAAAGGGCAGAACCATTCTATAAGGTTCTGCCCTTTTTACATTTCACACAATTACAAAAAAATCTTTCAAGAACTGAATTAAAATTTACTGAGAGCAAGAATTAAATACTATTGTTATTCACATTCTGGCACTATTAATGTTTACACAGTGTTAACATCAAAACTTTATTTATAACCAAAAGAAACCAACACATGAAAGAAACCCTTTTTAAAAATCTAACCTTCTCCCTGATCATAACAAATATTTGGACAATTTGTGCTTTCTTCATTTATTTCTTTGAATCACCTGGCTGGTTTCATGGGTTCGGGGTTTTTGGTTTTTACTTAAACAGTTGTTGGGTTTCCGGGGCAATTGGAGTGATTTTAATACTATTAAGATTCTTTTATTTTAAAAACGACAAGAAGAACAAATTAAGTTTAAGTTTTCTTTATTGCTTTTTCGGCATATTTAATCTGCTTTTATTTGCACTGTTTTTAATACTTGCTCTCTTTGAAATTACACACGGTGGTTTTTTAGACCTGTTTTTATTTGCCAATCCTATTACTGCAGTTTTTATTCTTTTTGATATTTATAAAACGGTAAAGTTGAGCGATCCTACTAATTAATTCAAGCTGCTAGTTAATAATTAGTTGATCCTATTTGACGAAAACATAAAAGGATTGAGAGGTGTATCTTGTCTTTAGCCGAAAGAACCAATATTTTAAAATTCTTAAAGTACGAATAGAATGATTCATTATCATTTTATATACACAAAACTCCTTAATTTCTTAAGGAGTTTTTGTGTGTATTCTAAAGAAAGTATTTCGCAGTCTTGCCTGAATTAGGGAACTAATATCCGTAGTCTAGTATCCAAAATTCGTTACCTGAAAAGCTTCCATTCTTCTGCTTTGTCCAACAGTTCCGGCAACCTGACCACTGCTTACCCATGGTAACCAGCCTAATTCTGCCACATAAGCTCTGTAGTAACTTGCAGCATATACCTGAATTGCCTCCATTCTTCTGCCTAAACCAACGGTTCCTAATGTTCTCGAACATCCCTGATCGTACCAACCAAGTCCTTCTACGTGAGCAATTCCAATTTTACAAATAGGACTCGGAATGTAACCTCCAAATTCAACAGCCTCCAATTGTCTGCTTTCTCCAATTGTTCCTATTACTTGTCCGTATGGCGTCCATGGCAACCAACCTTTACCTGCTACATGTGCTCTATATCCACTTGTCGCTTCAGCTGCTTTGCCAGTCAGTTTCTTTTCAGTGGCCAGTTCATTCAACTTTTTAAAATAGGCATCGCTTCCGGCTGCTTCTTTGGTTAAATTCCCCGTCTCAAAATCATAAGAATTTCTCAGTACCTCGATTTCACTTTTCTTATTCGATAACTCAAACTCCTTTACCATTAAGCTGATAATTTCGGGTGGAATGTTTTGTAAGATCTTGCCATCCGGATCAACGGCAAATTTCAATTCTTTGTTTTGCTCCAAAGCCGATGGCTCCTGAGCAATTTCATCTGTTTGACAAGAAATAAAAAGGGATACTAAAAAAGCAACTAAAATAATTTTTGTTTTCATAATACAATGATTGGTTAATTAATGGTTAATACTAATGCTTAATTTTACTTGATTTAACAAAAAATACATTTATACACTATAAGTCAACGACTTAACACTATAACATTTTCAGCAATACATCTTCAAAACAATCTATTTTTAATCATTCTACTATATCAAATATATAAAAATAGTTTTAGTATCATGAGAAATTTCGTGTTATATAATCTGCCGCTAAAAAGTTTATTTTACCATTTATTTGAGTTGTCTTATAAAAAAGAACCTCAAAAAAGCGTTTATTTTTTTTTTGAAATTAACATTCAAAGCACCAAAGAGTTTATTTACATTTGTACGCGCAATGGTTCAACTGCATTTTTCGGTGTAGTTGATTAAAAGGGAATTAGGTGCAAATCCTGAACAAGCCCGTTACTGTAAGTTTCATGCAACATTTTGACAGATTGCTGTTGATTTTTCAAATCTCCAAAATCTAATCTTTTGCCACTGCATTTTTAGAAATGTGGGAAGGTTGCTCAAAATGGAAACAAGTCAGGAGACCTGCCACTGCTTAATAGTTTAAAGTTTTCGTGGAGCAAAACTTTAAGCCCGAACACAAACATCAAATTCAAATTTGGTTTTCGTTTTCGTTTTTTCGCTTTTAAAGCAAAAACAAGAATAGAAAATAATACTCTTTTCGTTTATGAATAAATTTTTAATTGCATTAGCCACAACTCTATTCCTCACCGGATGTTCCAAAGATGAGACACCTTCCGAAGTGGTATTACCGGAAGTAACATTTGATGAACCAACAAATGGTTTTACAATTGATAAAATGCAATGGTTTCACCTCCAGCCTAAGCTTAAAAACCCGGATAACGTGACTTATACCTGGCTGTTAAATGGAAAAATAATTGCTACCACGCTTGATTTAATGTATGTTTTTGCAGAAGCCGGAACCTATAAAATTGACTTTAGAGTAAAAAACAATTCCGGTGAAATCTTTAAAAAAATCACCGTTAATGTAAATGAAAAAACCTATCTGAACGGAGTTAAAAATGTCTTTGATTTCTTTCCTGCTCCCGGGCAATTTACAAATGCGCTACCCGAAGCAACTGCAAAAGACACTGACGAAACCATGCGGAAAAAAGCAGAAACGGCACTTACAACAGGAAGCTTGGTAAGTCTTGGCGGATTTGGAGGTTATATCGTAATGGGATTTGACCATACGATTATCAATAAAGAAGGCAACGATTTTATCGTCCTTGGAAACGCGTTTAGCAATTGGGCCGAACCCGGTATAATCATGGTTTCCAGCGATGTAAACAACAACGGAAAAGCAGATGACGAGTGGTACGAAATTGCAGGCTCAGAGCACAATAAACCAACAACCATCAAAAATTACGAACTGACGTATTACCAACCCAAAAGTGAACCTGAAAACCCATCGGAACCCAATTACATTCGTTGGACTGATAATCAAGGACAAACAGGTTATATCTCTAAAAATGCTTATCATAGCAATCCTTTCTATCCAACCTGGAAAGGCACCAGTATTACCCTAAAAGGAACTTTCTTAAAAGCCAACCTATACGATAAATCCGGAACCGGTACGTATTGGGTAAACCCTGCCTACGATTGGGGCTATGCCGACAATTGGTCCAACACCGATGAAAAAGCCCAAATCGATATCAGTTGGGCCGTAGATAAAAAAGGAAACCCTGTAAAACTACAAGGAATTAACTTCATCAAAGTCTACAATTCAAACCGTGCCGAAGGTGGATGGCTAGGTGAAGTTTCTACTGAAATTTCGGGTTTTAAAGATTTGAATTTATAAAGTCATAAAACATCCGTTTACAAACAAAAGCTTCAGGACAATCTGAAGCTTTTTTTAGTTCTATCACAAAAGAGATCACTTTTACTTCCCCTAACTTTGCGACCCTTGAACAAAACTTAGCGTTCCTCGCGTTTAAATTCACACAGAAATTTCCATAAAAAAAGTGCTCAGCAAGTGTGATTTCTCCTTCGTCGAAAGGACAAACTATGCGCAGAAAAGAAATACAACCAACAAAATAATTCGTGCCAATTCGTGAAATTCGTGAAATTCGTGTCAAACATTTTTCTTTATAAAGCACTAATCCTCCTCTATGAAAACAAAAAAAGACCATCTCAATAGACAGTCTTCCGTATTTTTACTAAGTAAAATGACCTAAGCCATAAACAAAGCATACTTATTATAATCGTACAAAACCTTATCGTAAGGCACTAATTTAGGATTTATTACTTCAGAAGAAGCATCAAATTTAATCCCGTTATGTTTTCTGAACAAATAGATCTCTTTCAGGCAATTTGATAAACTCTGGTGAATAGACGTGGTAAAAGTTGGCAATTGTTTATCACCTACCAATAAATCTATTTGATAATTTGAACTGCTTTTAGAAAGATTATTACCAATGATTCTTATTGTAAATTGTGTCTCCTTTCCGTATTGTTCACCTTTATATTGTACTACCATAATTTTATAATTAAAAGGGTTAATTTAAGATTTTATTTTTCATTCCAACATTGATAACTAAAGTTATGAAAAAAAAGCAAATGAATAAAAAATCGCTTCAAAAATAAATGTTATTTAAATCATGTCCAAAAGTTGCAACGCTTTTGTGAAGTGCTTTCTAGTTAAAAGCGCAAGACCACAAACCAGAAAAAATCCTCCTAATCTTTTTAATCTGTGGCGAAATAAAAAAAAGATCTGCCACAGATTAAAAGAATTGAAAGGATTACTTTTTTCTACAGAGTGACGAAATCTTTCATTCGAGTCTTCTTTTCATACGGATAAGGTTTGACCTAAAAAAAAACACGAATTGCACGAATTAACACGAATTGATTAGTGGAAATTTGTGAGATTCGTGGCTATAAAAACATCCCGATAAAGTCTAACCTAAAAAAAACACGAATTGCACGAATTAACACGAATTGATTCGTGGAAATTTGTGAGATTCGTGGCTATAAAAACATCCCGATAAAGTCTAACCTAAAAAAAGCCACAAATTACACGAATTAACACGAATTGATTAGTGAAAATTCGTGTAATTCGTGTCCATAAAAACATTCCATAAAGTTTAGCTTCAAAAAAAAATGCCACAAATTGCGCTAATTAACACGAATTGATTAGTGGAAATTCGTGTAATTCGTGTTCATAACAATTCCTTACTCCAATCACTTTTGGGCAGAAAAAAACCGTAACGAATTACGGTTTTCAACAATTAACTAAATATATTTAATCAACTTTTTAACGAGAGTGAAATTCATTCATAAGCATGATTAATTTTGGGTAACAATTGTAGTTTCTTTTTCATTATTAATTTCTAACAAAACCGGATCTCCGTTTTCGTCAAACATCGTCATATTCAGTGCGTCTAATAACACCAGGTTTTTAGAAACGGTTCCTTCAAATTTATTGTATGAAAGATTCATTTCAGACAAATTATGCAACTTTTCCAGTCCTTTTGGAATTTCACCTCCAAAACTATTGTCAAACAGACTTAGATTTTCAAGAGCAGAAAAATTAAGTATTTCATTACTTAAGTTCCCGGACATCTTATTATTATTGAGCAGCAATACCTTCAATGTCTGAATTTTATACAAAGAACCAGGCAGTTGTCCTACCAGTTCATTATTAAACAACGACAGTATTTCTAACTGCTTTAATTTTCCAATCTCTATTGGCAATTCTCCTGAAATTTTATTGGCAAAAAGCTCTAAATTTTTCAGTTTTTTTAATTCGCAAATCGAAGCCGGTAATGTTCCTGACAGCTCATTTAATGAAACATCGAGAACTTCAAGCTCCTTCAGATTTTGAATTGCTACAGGAAGTTGTCCTTTCAGACCATTTTCATGTAAATCGACGGCAATCAGATTTACTAAATCGTAAAACTCACCGGGTAATTCTCCCTGCAAATTATTGTTGGCCAAATTTAGCCCGACAACTTTTCCGTTTTCAGCTGTTACTCCATACCATGTAGCTACTGATAATGACAAATCCCATTTTATTTTCCATTGTGATCCATTAGTAGCATGGTACAACTTAATAAGGGCATCTTTTTCTTTGTCCGAAACAGTATCTGCAAAAATATTTAGAGAAAAAACAAGTGCTAAAAAAAGAGTGATATAACTTTTCATAACAGATTTGGGGGTTTGTTTTCAGGAATAAAATTATACATTTTACAGACATAAAGCACATAATGTCGATAAAGTGTTAATAAGTAATTTATTAACGTTATTTATACTACTTATTACAAATTTCCAAAAGTTTTACTTTATTTGATTAAATTTGACTAACTAATCATAAAAACCTCATATTATGGAAATTAACTTTATTGCACTACTAGTTGCTGCTATCATGACACTTGTCGTTGGTTTTATCTGGTACCATCCAAAAGTCTTTGGAACAGTATGGATGAGAGAAAGTAATCTGACCGAAGAGGTCCTTCGAACCGGAAACATGCTTAAAATTTTCGGATTAACATATGTTTTTTCGTTAATGATTACCATCGTTTTGATGGCATTGACTATTCATCAATCCGGAGCAGTAGGAATGGTCGGCGGCCCTCCGTTGATCGCCAGTGCAAAACCATCGTTTGCTGCTTTTATGGCAGATTATGGAACAGCCTATCGCACTTTTAAACACGGTGCGTTGCACGGTTTTGTCTCAGGCCTGTTTTTTGCTTTTCCCGTAGTTGGGATTAATTCGCTATTCGAAAGAAAATCATGGAAATACATTTTGATTCACGCCGGATTCTGGATCGTCACACTGACTTTAATGGGTGGAATCGTTTGTGCATTTGCCTAACCACATAAAAGAACACAACCCGTTTGAAATCAAAACTCAAACGGGTTTTTCTTAATAATAACTTAAACAGGATTGGTTCTTATAAATATTATCTAATTTTGACAAAATTAGCATCTACTTTTGAGTACAACTTATACTTTCCAATTATACAATAGCGCTTCATCACTGCCTTTAGAATGGGATGCGCTAACCACCGAAAACATCTTTCTGACCCGGAAATATCTCGAAGTACTCGAAAAATCTTCTCCGGCCAATATGCTTTGTCATTTTATTGGGATTTTTAAAAATGACAACCTAATCGGAATCGCTTTAACTCAATTTATTTTCGCAGAAAAACTCGAATCCTTTGGAGAACGGGATCAATGTTTAAAAACATCGGTTCGTAATTTTGCGTTCAAGAATTTTGCTTCACATGTTTTGTTTGTGGGCAACAATATGCTTACGGGACAAAATGCTTTTTCGATTGCTGAAAATGCAAATCAGGCAAAAGTGATTAAAACACTCCACAAAGCCATCACTGAACTCAAAAAAGGGCTTAGAGCAAAAGGGAAGAAAGTTCATATTACCAGCATAAAAGACTTTACAGAAAGTGAGATTGAGCCTTTAAAAAGTGAATTCAAAAACAACTTTACCTTCTCTACGCAGCCCAATATGATTTTTGAAATCAATTCGAATTGGAAAACGGAACAGGATTATATTGAAGCACTTTCTAAAAAATATCGCGACCAATACAAACGCGCCCGCAAAAAAGCAGAAGGAATCGAAAAACAAAAAATGTCGCTGGATGAAATCATAAAACATGAAGATACGATTTATGATCTCTATTTTCATGTAGCGAAAAATGCGCCTTTCAACACTTTTTTTCTGGCTAAAAATCATTTCCGCACTTTTAAAGAAATCATGAAAGAAGACTTTCTTTTTTATGGTTATTTTTTAGATGGAAAGTTAATCGGATTCAATACTTTGATTCAAAACGGCGCTGTGATGGACACCTATTTCCTAGGCTATGACGAGAGCATTCAGCGTGATAAAATGCTATACCTCAACATGCTTTATGATATGATCGCTTATTCCATCAATCATGGCTTTTCGGAAGTTGTATTTGCCAGAACTGCCCTCGAAATAAAAAGTTCCGTAGGCGCAAAACCTGTAAAAATGTACGGTTTAATCACCCACAGCAATGCTTTAATCAATAAAAATATCGGTAAACTATTTGATTACTTAGAGCCCAAAACAGAATGGAAAGAAAGAAATCCTTTTAAATAATTTTAAGGAATGGCTATTTTCATTTGTTTGTGCAGAATATGAATGTCTAAAGAAGTCTGCGCGCCGCAATACTCCCCGTCAATCTGAAAATTAACCGGATAATTGGTTTTAATAGTGGCTTTATCGGTCGAAATGATCACAATATCCTCGGAATCAATCGGCATGTTTCCCGTAATAATTTTTCCAAGCAATAATAAATCGAGGCTTTTAAGAATCACCAATTCAAACTTACCGTCATTCATTGCTCCGTGAGGATTGATCGTGACACCTGTTCCATATTTCTGAGAGTTCGCAATGACAATCATTCTTGCCGTGTGCTCGCTTGTTTCTTTATTAGTCGTAATTGTGGCTACAAAAGGATCATTGGAATCCACCAGCGTCGTGTAGGCCTGCAAAGCGTAGCCCCAGATCCCTCTCCAGTTACTTTCTTCGTAGTTTTTTACTAAATCAGCATTGATCCCGATATCACTCAAGTGAATGCTTTTCTTGCCGTTGATAGAAATCATATCTATTTCCATATAAGAATGCAGAAAAGCAATTTCCAGATTCTCTTCTGTTGAATCCGGTAAATTTAAATCGACAGACAGACCATTGGCAGAACCGGCGGGCAAAATACCAATTACAATATCGTATTGCTCCATTGCTTCGGCAACCATTTTTATAGTTCCGTCACCACCAGCCACTACAATTCTTTGGGGACTGCATTGCTCATAAAGCAATTGAATCGCTTTAACATCGGACTGGCCTGTGGTTTCATACACCACCAAATTGAAGTTATTTGTGATCGAAAACTCATAGACAGCCTCCATTAAATCTGACTTATCCAAATCACCCGAAATAGGATTTACAACAAAAACAATATTCTTTTTCAAAATTTAATTTCTAAAACCGATTAAAATAATTAATTTCCAACTTTATATAAAAGTACACAATTAATGAAGCCAATTCTACAATTATACCGGGGTTATGCTAATGATCAGGAATTAATCGTGATGGGGCATGTCTTTAAAACATTGTATGATTATGATTTTCAGAAGAAAAACTTCAAAAACGCTACTTCTATCGTCAACTTATTTCGGATAAAAACCATTCGAAATTTTGATGTGTACTTAAAATTCGGTCATCAGGAAATTCACTCGAAAACACTCGATGATGGTTATTTTAAATTTTGTATTCCAATTCAGGATGAGCCTAATTTTGGGTGGATGGAATATGAGGTCAGCATCCGATACAAATCAGAAACCATAACCGCAAAAGGCAGTTTTATAAGGCCTCACGAAGGCAATCTTGGAATCATATCCGACATTGATGATACTTTTTTGATTTCTCATACGCGAAATGTCTTCCGAAAAATATACATTCTTTTATTTAAAAATGTCAACGACAGAAAGGTTTTTAATGATGTCGTTCCGCATTATCAGGCTTTAAGTTCTGCCGGAAGAAACAATAAAGAAGAAAAAAACGCCTTTTTTTTTGTTTCCAGCAGTGAATGGAATTTATACAATTTCATCGTAAAATTCACCAAAATACACCGACTGCCCCGAGCTGTTATTTTATTGAAGGATATCAAAACCGGAATCACTGATTTTTTTATGAGTGGCAGAGGCAATCACGATCATAAATTTGACAAAATCAAACATGTTTTAGAGTTCTACCCCAATCTGCAATATGTTCTGTTGGGAGATGATTCGCAACATGATCCTGTTTTGTACGAACGCATTTGTAAAATATTTCCCGTAACCGTAAAAGCGGTTTACATCAGACAAACGGGCAAACATAAAAAAGAAACAACCAAAACCATACTTAAAAATTTAGAGGGTTTAAACATTGCTGTGTGTTATTTTAAAGACAGCAGCGAGGCTATTATGCATTCTAAATCTATTGGGATTATTAAGTGATTGCGAGATGTTTTTTTTTATTCGATTGTCCCCCTGAGCGAAGTCGAAGGGCTGGTTAGTTAAAAAGGGGCTTCGACTTCGCTCAGCCTGACAGATGGGAAATAGATGAGATGAAATCTGCTTAAAAAAAAAACAGATTTTCTATGAATAATTGTACCATAGAAAATCTGTAAACTAAAACTGTGACTGAGACTGTAAACTGAGACTGTAAACTGAGACCGAGACTAAAACCTAGACACTAAAATTATCAATCTCTTCCTGAACGATTTCCCAATCTAATAGTAACTGATCAAGATCTGCTTTTTTCTTGTTGTAAGCTTTGAAAAAGGAAGCGTCTTCTATATGTTTGTCATAATTAGAAGTCAACATTTTATCGTCGTGTTGAATGTCTTTTTCTAATTGTTTGATTTGACTTTCGATTTTACTTAATCTGTTTTGCAGTGCTTTTCCTTTTTTCTGATCTTCGTATGAAGTCTTATTGTTTTCTTTTGGAGCAGCTACTTTTGCGACGTCTTTTTTCTCGACTTCACGCATGTTTTCAAGATTGCGTTGCTCTAAGAAATAGTTGATATCACCTAGATATTCTTTTATTTTCTGGTCTTTAAATTCATAAACGATGTTCGACATTCCCTGAAGGAAATCTCTATCGTGAGAAACCAATAATAAAGTACCGCCGAATTTTTGAAGTGCCGCTTTCAGAACGTTCTTAGACTTGATATCTAAGTGATTCGTCGGCTCATCCATTAGCAATACGTTGATAGGCTGTAACAACAATTTACAAAGCGCCAAACGGTTACGCTCACCTCCTGAAAGTACTTTTACTTTTTTCTCTACATCGTCACCACGGAATAAAAATGATCCTAACATATCACGAACTTTAGAACGGTTCGTATCTGTTGCAGCATCTTCCATGGTTTGAAGTAAGGTGATTTCACCATCCAAATATTCTGCCTGATTTTGAGCAAAATAACCTAACTGAACGTTGTGTCCTAACTTAATATTTCCCTGGTATTCAAATTCATTAACCAATGCTTTGATAAAAGTAGACTTACCTTGTCCGTTTTGTCCAACAAAGGCAATTTTACTACCGCGTTCTACCAATAGGCTAATCTCTTTTAGGATTACTTTATCGCCATAACTTTTAGTAACATTCTCTGCTTCAACGACAACTTTTCCGGGTTCTTTTGAAACAGGGAAAGAAATATTCATTACTGAATTATCGTCTTCGTCAACTTCGATTCGTTCTACTTTATCTAATTTTTTAATCAACGATTGCGCCATCGAAGCTTTTGAAGCTTTCGCACGGAATTTCTCGATTAATTTTTCTGTTTCTTCAATCTTCTTGGCTTGGTTCTTTTGAGTTGCCAATTGTTTCTCACGGATTTCGTGACGCAATTCCAAATACTGAGAATATGGTTTGTTGAAATCGTATGCTTTCCCTAACGAAATTTCGATAGTACGATTGGTCACATTGTCCAAAAACATTTTATCGTGCGATACAATTACCACAACTCCCGGATAATTGCGAAGGAAACTTTCTAACCAAATGATACTTTCGATATCTAAGTGGTTGGTAGGCTCATCCAGCAGCAATACATCATTGGATTGTAATAATAACTTCGCTAATTCGATACGCATTCTCCAACCTCCCGAAAAAGTCTCGGTTTGGTTATTAAATACTTCTCTTTTGAAACCTAATCCTAAAAGAATTTTCTCTGTATCTCCCACATAGTTATAACCTCCTAAAAGATCAAAACGGTGTGTATAATCAGATAAGTCTTCAATGATCTGGCTGTATTCTTCACTTTCATAATCGGTTCTGGTAACCAATTGATGATTGATTTCTTCTAACTTTTTTTCAACAATTTTAATCTCAGTAAAAGCTTCATAAGCTTCTTCCAATACGGTTCTTCCTTGTTCAAAATCAATATCCTGGCGTAAAAATCCCATTCGGATATCTTTTTCCTGAGAAATAACTCCTGAATCCGGAGCAAAATCTCTCGCTAACATTTTAAGCATTGTCGATTTACCTGCACCGTTTTTACCAACAAGACCTACGCGGTCTCCTGCTCCTAAACGAAAAGTAACTTCTTCAAATAAAAATGTTCCTCCAAAAGAAACCGACAAATTGTGTATATTAAGCATAATGTATGACTATTGTTGTATGCGACAATGGCTGAATAAACCATTGTTATTTATTAAATTAACGTGTAAACGGGTTGAAAAAACAACCTTTTTTACGATACGTTTTGAAAGTGCAAAAGTATAACAATTAATTGAAGTTTCTACGTTGAAAAACAATAGCTTTTGCAATATTCTCCCGTACAAAAAAACGGACTGAAAATTACATGTAATTTCCAATCCGTTTTTTAATATGTTTATATTCTTTGTGGTTTTAAAAACCTCTTCTTAAAATTAAGCTTCTTTAACCTCCGGTAACATGATCGAAGCCACAACCGAAATTAAAAGAACGCCTCCGATTACCAATAAAGAGTAAACAGAATCGACATGATAGAATGGCGAAATGATCATTTTTACTCCAATAAAAGATAAAATAATTGCCAAACCGTATTGTAATTTACTGAATAAATGAATGAAATTATCCAATAAGAAAAACAATGCTCTAAGTCCTAAAATCGCAAAAATGTTTGAAGTATAAAGAATAAACGGGTCATTTGATATCGCAAAAATTGCCGGAATAGAATCTACTGCGAACAATAAATCGGTAAATTCAATCACCGCAACCACAACTAAAAGTGGTGTTGCTAATTTTTTTCCGTTTTCATACGTGAAGAATTTATCTCCATCGTACTTATCGCTAACACTGAAAAACTTTCTGATCAGTCTTGCTCCTCTTGTATTGTTGTAATCCTCATCTTCGTCCTCATCTCCTGAAGACCATGATTTGATCCCTGCATAAACCAAAAACAATCCGAAAGCGGTCATAATTAGGTTGATATCGTATTTAAATCCTGGGATTCCTGCAAAGCTTAACAATTTATTCAAATAGGTAAGTTCGATTAAGAAAGCACCTGAGAAGATAAAGATGGCTCTTAAAACTAATGCTCCGATAATTCCCCAGAACAAAACTTTATGTTTGTTTTGATTGGCAACATCAAAAAACTTGAATACTAAAATGAAAACAAAAAGATTATCAACAGAAAGTGCTTTTTCAATCCAATAAGCCGATTGAAATTCATAGAATTTTGCCGATCCGGCGAAGTGGTACACTAAACCACTAAAAATCATTGCTAAACTAATCCAAACTAAAGACCAGGTTACTGCTTCTTTATTGCTTACTACGTGACTTTTTTTATTGAAGATTCCTAAATCCAACAATAGCATGATGACTACTGCGATCGCAAAAACGATAACCAGACCGGGATGTTCTGAAAAAATTGGGTGTTGATTCATTTTAGATATTAATTAAGTTAAATTTTAAATTTTATGTATTAGCCATTGTTATTACGATCACTCTTCCTCCTTCTTCTTTTGAAAGAAGTATTTTTTTTCCATCGGTAAGTTCTACCATGGTGCCTATTGGAATTTCTTTATCTTCTGTCAAATCTTTCAACGAATTCAACTTCTGATTGACCAATACCCACTTCCCTTTGAAAAAAGTAAAATAACCAACCGGTACTTTTTGTTCGGGGGTCAATTTCTCATTTCTGGCAATATTACGATTAACGTGCCATAGAAACAAATATTGATCATTATAAACCATTAGTCTATGATTCTCGGGCTTCCAAACGGTATCCTGATATTGATAGTACAAGTCTAAAACCGGGAGTGTCCCTTCGTGAGCTGTTCCGCAAAACGGGCATCTTGGACGATTTGTATTGTCAAAAACATACCATTTTTGTTCGCAAGCCGTATTGTGGCATTTCTGCATTAAATCGGTTGTTTTTAATAAGGCATTTTCCCACTCTTCTGCATTAGGTCTTTGCATTGGATTGTGCAATCCGTCTATAAAAACTTTATCAAACAATGTTTTTAAATAAGGTCCCGTGATTGAATATGGTAGCCTGGCAATATCTGCCCAAGGCAAATCCCATTTTGAAACCTGATTGAGTTTGGGCCTGTTGGTAACATCTGTTGGGTGCTCGATAAACATTGCCCTCTCTCCCATCGACAACAAATCGTCTTTTTCGGTATCTAAATCATGTACTTTCCCTCCTTTTAATGGATGTCTGTGCAGCAAAAACATATAAATAAGAACGGGCAGTGCATGCAAATCCGTAAGTCTGTTGGGCAATTTTCTGTTGGGATCTGTTTTGTCTAAATGTTTGGTAGCAAGTACTTCGGGGGCAATAAATTCTGCCGTACCAATTACTTCTGCCTGAAACACACCGGGCACGACCAAGCCGTCTAAGTCAATCATACAAGCCGATCTTTCAACGGGATCAATCAAAACATTATTATAGGACAAATCAGAATGCGCCAATCCCATCGCGTGCATCTTTTTTACGCCTCGTGACAGATTTACACAAACCTGAAAATAACTCAGCCAATCTCCCAACTCCGAATTTGCGACCCGCAACGGGAAGTGTGGATTTCTGAATTTTGGCCCTGCAAACCATTTTCCGTTTTTTTCTTTTCCTTGAATTAAATCGCTCGTCTGATATCCTTTTCTAAAGAAAAACTTCGAATGATAAACCGGAACAATTATCCCTGTGAGACCATTATGCCCGATGACATCGGTTGGCCATCTGAACACTTCATTTAAATAATAATCACTCGCTTCACCCTCCTTAATCTGAGCAAAATATTTACCGGTTATGCGCTGCAATCTTTCTTTTTGATTGTCGTCTAACTTGTCTCTAAAAATAGCGACCACATATTTTTTATCGGGACTAAAATAAACATCTTTTACCCCACCGCGCATGGGTTCGCCATTATCAACAAATTGATAGGTTTTTGTGGTGTCGTTTATTGATTTTACCGTAACTATACTCATCTTCTAGTAAATTATAGCAAGAGTTCTGTCGTCGTGATTTCCGGGACTCCAAAAATCCATCCAGTTCGAGAGCTGTGTTGCAATAGCTGCATTGTCACGCTCAAAATCGACTTTGGCTTTTTCTGCATTATCGCCTTTCAAATCAGATAGAAATGCCTTCCATTTCTCTATTTTTTCTAAATTGGCTTCAACCTCAAACTTTGGATCATAGATTCCGTCAGTCATCAATACCAGATAAGAGAAATCATCTACTATTTTAAAGCCAAATCGGGACGAAAAATTCTCGTTTTGAAAGATTTCCGGCATGGTTATAAATCGGGTACCACCACCAAATTCTCCGGCGTCTATAAGGTTCATTAAACTTACCTCAGTTAAATCTTTGCTGATCAAATTTATCGGGCAGTCTCCAACTCCAAAGCTTAAAATAGCATAACCAAAATCATATTTTTTAACCAAAGTAAAAATCAAAGTGGCATGAAAATTTTTCAATTCTTCACCCTGCGCTGTTGCAAATTCTGCTATCTTTTGATTTACAAAATGTGCCGCTTTCGACAGATTAGCACAAACAAAATCGTTTGTTTTTTGAATTAATTCCGGATCTTTTTTAGCATAATAATTTAGCGCCAACTCTTCGAACTTGCTCCAAATTTCAGTATTTAAATGGGTTTCAAAATAGTCAATTATAGCATCACACGCTAATTTTGATCCTTTTCTGGACAGCGTTGCAGAACCTGCTCCGTCCGAAACAGCCAAAACGCTCCATCCGTTTGCTTCGAAATTTCTGAATGCAAAATCATCTTCTCTAAAAGAACCTACATTAGCATGACTGCGACCTCTTTTGGAAGCGACCACAATATTTTTGTCCAAAAAAACAGCTGAAACAGCTACATTGTCTTCTTTGCTAAAGGGAGTATTGGGATTACTTTCAATATTTTTCCACAATGACTTTGGATCCGGGTTTATAATCAGCGTAACTATTTTTTCGTTTAATAGCACTTCCTCAGCTTCTCCCTCTATTTTAAAACGGAATTTTATTTTTAAATCGCCACTTCTTATTGGGATTCCAAAAAGCAATTTTTCGACAGCATCAAAATAAAGTCCTGTTTCTTCTAAATTTTCAATTTCGTAAAAAATAATATCTCCCCAACCCAGTTTTATAAAGTCAATTTTTGATTCATATTCTTTATTCACCGTACCGTTGGGCAAGAAAAAAGAATGCTGCATAATATCGTCAATTCTATTCTTTAACTTCCAATTGTCCATAATCAGCTGTTGCTTTTCTTTTATTATTTTTACTGCTGCACTGTTTGTTTCATCACTAATAAAATCTTCAAAAAGCGATTCTTTGCTTTTTGGAATATCGATTTTATTTTGAAATAAAAAAGACTGAAGATATCTTTTGGTCTCTTCCATAAGTGTTATCCTTGGGTTCTGCTGACATCAAAACCACCTTCTCCGTAACCGTAAGATCCCTGATTATGACACCACGGACAGGTACTGATCTCTTCGTCTCCAATACAATGTATTTTATCGCAAACACAGACTGCAAAAGCAATTTGGTTCCCGCAACAAGGACAGGTAGGAAATCCGGTGAGTTCTTCTGTATTTACGGTAGTATTAAAGGTCGATTCGTCTGCCAATTCGAAATAAGAATTATCGACTTGGTAAGCGCCAACGAGTTTGTAATTTTTTGAACTCAATTCAACACCTGCATAAATTGACGGCGCAATTGTTTTGCGGTACTTCATCAAATAGGGCCTTTTTGAATTTTGACATTTACCGTTCAAAACCACATAATTATCATCAACATATTGTCTAATAGGCTCTGCTTTGGTCAAATCTATTTTAGAAAGTGTTTCGCCTTCTAATTTTGCCAATTCAAAACCTGATGAATTATTCTCGACACTAATGCTGCTTGTCTTGATCGAATCGGTAACCCATCTGAAAAACTCTTTATACGATTGTACATTGGTGTTTTTAAAATGAAGTACATTTTCTGTCAACTGTCCCAATAGTTTTGTATCGGTTTCGTTTCCGAAAGAAACGGCAATTAAATTAGCGGTTCGTTGCCAATTTTCTTTCCATTCATTTATGGCAGCCTGACTGTCGTCTGTTGGCACTCCGTCTGTAAAAAGGAATACAATTGGTTTCCAGTCTCCCTTTACTTCATAAGTTGTTTTTACAATATTATTTCTTAATTCGTACATTAAATGTCCTAATCCCTTACTCAATGATGTTCCGCTTCCTACCGGAAATTTAGGCGGATAAAAACTCACGATTTCCTGTAAGGGCACCAATGTTTTAGGCTGACCTGCAAAAACAATGATCGAAACAAAAACCGTTTCCAGCGCATGTGGATCTGTTTTTAATGCCTGAATTATAGTGGCTAACCCTTCTTCAACTTGCTGAATGGGTTCTCCAACCATTGATTCCGAGATGTCAATCAAAAAATATATGGGTAATCTTCTCATTTTATGAAGAATTTTAAAACATTAAAAAATAATTATTATAACCTGTTTTGGGTAATTCAGCTAAATCTTTTTAACACATAGAGACATAGATTTTGAATTTATAAATTGAAACGTTTCAAGAAAATCATACTTTTTTCACATAAGCTTATGCGATTTATTTTAAATGAAACGTCTTTTTTTATGCTTTGCTAGCTATGTCTCTATGTGTTAAAACTAATTGAACCCAATGAGTTATTATAACCCGCTAGGTGTAATTCAGCTAAATCTTTTTAACACATAGACACATAGATTTTGAATTTATAAATTGAAACGTTTCAAGAAAATCATACTTTCTTCACATAAGCTTATGCGATTTATTTTAAGTGAAACGTCTTTTTTTATGCTTTGCTAGCTATGACTCTATGTGTTAAAATTAATTGAACCCAATGGGTTACTATAATCCGCTAGGTGTAATTCAGCTAAATCTTTTTAACACATAGAGACATAGATTTTGAATTTATAAATTGAAACGTTTCAAGAAAATCATATTTTCTTCACATTTGCTTATGCGATTTATTTTAAGTGAAACGTCTTTTTTTATGTTTTGTTAGCTATGATTCTATGTATTAAAATTAATTGAACCCAATGAGTTACTATAACCCGCTAGGTGTAATTCTGCTAAATCTTTTTAACACATAGAAACATAGATTTTAAATTTATAAATTGAAACGTTTCAAGAAAATCATATTTTCTTCACATAAGCTTATGCGATTTATTTTAAGTGAAACGTCTTTTTTTATGTTTTGTTAGCTATGATTCTATGTGTTAAAATTAATTGAACCCAATGGGTTATTACAACAACTTATATCCTAATTACTAAACTATTTTGATACCGGTTTTCGAAAAACAAAATGGTAGTAAAATTTACGATTGAAGAAGTCGAAAATTGATTTAAGTATCTTCCGAACTTGTCTTTGTCAGACAACAATTCCAGATGTAAACTTAAAACTGAATTGATCAGGATTAAATGACTACCGTTATTTCGCTTGGTGGTGGTGGCAGCAGTACGCTTTCTCCGGTTCCCTGACTTTTATTCCCTTGTTCGATCGTTTCAGAGACCCATTTAAAAAATTGTTTTAAAGTCGAGCTGTCTGCTGAGGCCAAATGAACGACATTGGCAGTAAGTTCCTTAAGAATACTGTCATCTGCCATATGACCGGCTGCACAGCCTACAACAGCGCCAAAATTTAACGCTTTAATTTCTTGTGTTTTTTCTCTGTAAAACTGAATATCCGAAGGTTTTCCATCAGTAAAAACAAAAAGTAAAGGTTTCCAGTCTCCTTTTTGAGTCGGGGAACCCTTTATTACTTCTGTGTTTACTTTCTGAATTATAAAATCTAATCCGGCTCCTGTATTGGTAGGACCACTTTGAGGGCAAGTAATCTCAGGAAGCTGAAAATGAACCAACTCAGTTAAGGGTACAATCTCTTTTACTTCTCTGTCAAAAGTTACAATACTGATCCAAAGCGAATCTAAAGCTTGTGCATCTGAACGCAGATTATTAATCATACCGTTCAAAGCATTATTCAAAGCCTGTATGGGTTCGCCGTACATTGATCCGGACGTATCTAATAAAAAATATACTGGTAATCGTCTCATCGTACTATTTTATTTATAGTGGAATACTAAAGGTATGACGCTACAATTTTATGAATAGTTTGTCCTAAAAAAGTATCTGCTGTCGGGTCACCAATGGCACTAAATTTCCATTCGTTATTTCTTTTGTATAGTTTCCCCATGATGATCGAACGTTTGTTTACGTATTGCGAATCTGCAGAAACGTTATAAGAAGCAAACTCAGAAACCACTCTGGTTGGAGTTCCTTCGTACATTCTGATTTTAGCGTAAGGTATCTGAGAGAAATCTTCCGTCCCGGCATTATTCAGGAAGAAAAATATCTGGTTTACGTTTGCATTAACTTTCGATAAATCAACTGTAATGATTTCGTTGTCAAGACCATCATCTCCACCGGTATCTCCGGCAAGATCATCGCCTGTATGTTTTAAAGCCCCGTCAGAGGTTAACAATTTACCTTGTGGCAAACCAAATTGCTGTAAAGCTTCTATTCTGTATAAAGGAGAATACAAATGATCACAAATTTTATTTTGGTCGTCAATAAGCACACAACTTAAATCTAAGTCGATCTCTTTTATGTTTTTAGATAATCCTAAAAAACCTTTAGTTTCGATAGCGCCCCAGTTCACACCAACACAGAAATCGGTTAGTGTTTCACCACTTGATTTTCTTAAATCAATTTTTTGTCCTTTGGTTAAGTTAATTGCCATGTTTGTAAATTGTGTTTAATTAGTTGTATTTATTTAAGTAATCTTGTAAACCACCTTTCATTCCGATACCAACTGCTTCAAATTTCCACTCTTCGTTTCTTTTGTAAATTCTTCCAAATTCAACGGCTGTTTCGATAGAGAAATCCTCATCAAGCTCGTACTTCACCAATTCTACATTAGATTGATCTAAAATTCTGATAAACGAATTTCTGATCTGTCCAAAATTTTGTCTTTTTGTATCGGCATGATGAATGGTAACTACGAAAGAAATCTCAAAAACGTCCGGTGAAATTTTTGACAAGTCTATTTGTATTTTTTCATCATCTCCGTCTCCTGCTCCTGTTAAGTTATCTCCTGCGTGAATAACCGCCTGATCCGGTGATTTTAAGTTGTTGTAATAAATAAAATGATTGTCATTTGGAAGTTTTCCATTTGCACCAACTAAAAATACTGACGCATCCAAATCAAAACTTGTCCCGGTGCTGCTTGCATTACTATCCCATCCTAAACCTACAGTAAATTTAGGCGCATCAATACTTTGTCTTTGTCCTTTCTCTAAGTTAATTGCCATTTTATTCTTTAATTAATATTAATATTCAACATTGTTTTTAAAATATTTGTTTGTTCATCAACGTTCTGTAATTCGTCCAGAAAATCTACTGATGAAATTTTTTCGTGGTATTCTTTTAACACCTCGAGAACTGTTTCGGGCAGCGTTGTTTTTATCGTACTGAGTTCTTTCTTTAACTCGGCATTCTTGGTTTTCAAATCTCTCAAAATGCTTTCTTTGGCAGAACCGTTTTTCGAAATATCAACTCCTAACGTCACTTCTTCATTCCAGAAATAAAACGATTTTTCGTTCGTGACAAAAACAAATTTGTCATTAGAATCCCTAAACTCGTAAATCTCTATGGTCTCGTTGTTGCAAACCAATCCACACAAAAATTTGATTTTAAAATTCAGGATGTTTAACCGTCCTAAGAGTTTTTTTTCAAATTTAGCATGTGTATTTTCATATACACTTTTATTGAATTGGGAAAGCTTTTCATATTGCTCAATTGTAATTTCTCTGTAATATTCGGCCTGAATATTTTGAGAAAAAGCCACTATGTCATTCCAATTAAAAAAACTGTCGGTATCTGAAACGAACAACTGATAGAGTTCTTCAATCTTTTTGGACATGTTTTGTGCATGAAGCTGCATTTGTTTGGCAAACTTGGTCTCACCGATTTCTAATTTTAATTTTGATACAATATCATCATTAATATAAATCTCGTCTGTGATTAAAAGATACTGCTGCTCTTTTGATTTTTTTATTTTTTGAAACAAATCGATCAGACTGTTGGTAAACTGAATATGAAATAATTCTAATTTATTAATGTCTAATATCCGATTGTTTTGAAATAGCGTATGAATGATTTTCGTTCTTACCAAAACCCCAACAAGATCCTTGTGATTAAAGAAATTGGATAACAATTCTAAAATCACAAGTTTTCTGTTACTGTCTTTTATTATTCGAAGATAGCTCTCCTCTTCCTCCTGCATTTATCTAATTTCAAATATTCAATTCTCTAGCTTACGACGCCTTTTTTCAATTCTTGTTCCAGACTTTGTAAACCGGCATCCAATTGTCTTCTGGTTTCTGTACCTTGATCGTGTATTTGTTTTACTTCTGTCAGGGTATCGATCAAAGATTTTGTAGTCATTTTAAGTGTTTCAAGTGAAACGATGGTGTTCTCGTTTTCTCTTGCCACTTCGATACTGTTTTGTTTCAGCATTTCTGCATTCTTTTGCAAAATAGTATTGGTCGTTTCAGACACTCTTCTTTGAATCTCAATATTCTGTTTTTGTCTTTGTAAAGCAACGGCCAATGTAAGTTGGTTTTTCCAAACTGGCATTGTAGTGGTCAAAATAGACTGTGCTTTTTCGGCAATAGAGGTGTTGTTGTTTTGCACTACTCTAATTTGCGCCAAAGATTGCAACATGATAAAACGCACGATTTTCATATCGGCAAGACGTTTGTCTAATCGATTAATGAAGGTTCTTTTATCTGAGATTTGATAATCCTGATAATCGGCACTTTTTCCTTCCATTACAGCAAGTTCTTCGTTCAATTCTTTAAAACGAATTTGCCCTGCAATAATGTGTTTTTCCATTTCTTTGATCAGATTCACATTACCGTCAAACATCGTTTGAAGTGCACTGTTATCTTTCACAGAATTGATCATTCCGGCTTTTACCTTATTACTGATTTTATCAATGTTTACCGTAATTCTGTCGTATTCCTGGAATAACTTTTTTACATCTGTAATTAGTTTATTCAACAAAGGAATTTTAGACAAGAACCTTTTAAACGGCCCTTGATCTAACTGATCTACGTCTACATAATTTAATTCGGTCAGTAAATCATTAATCAAAGTTCCTACCTCACCGGAATTGTACGTTCTGACATTGGTCAAAAAAGTATCACTTTGTTTGGCGATCGAGTTTTGAATTTCGGCACCATAATTCAAAATCGAATTGGCGTCGTTTTCATTCAACTGATTGGAGATGGCTTTGTAATTGTTTACATCTGCTTCTGTAACAGAAGCCAGATTTACATTTCCGTCTTTATCAATTAAAGCAGTATTCTCCTGAGTAACTAATTGATTTTCTAACATGATTTTATAAGTGGTTCTGTTGAATAGTAACTATCGTTTGCTCCAGTTTTTTATCGTTTGTCGGTACACCCACTGCGCTAAATTTCCAGTCGTCGTTTCTTTTGTAAAAAACACCTAAAACCATCGATACATTTCCGGCAAAAGTAGCATCGTTTGCAATATCGTAACGTGCAAATTCTTCACTTACTCGGGTTGGAGTTCCTTCGTAAATTCTGATAGAAGCAAAAGGAATGTCTTTGAAATCCTGTCCTCTGAAACTGTTTATAAAAAAGGCAACGTGGTTAGCAGACGGTGACAGTTGAGAGAAATCTAACGTAATAACTTCGTTATCTAATCCGTCATCGCCATTTAAATCTCCTGTCAAATCATCTCCACTGTGTTTTACAGCACGGTCATTAGAAATTAGTTTTCTAAAGTTTACAGAATCAATGTGATTTTTTTTATCATCATAGATCGCACAGCTGGCATCTAAATCTACTGCTTCTTTTTTAGTACCGAAAAATCCTTTTTTCTCAATTGCACCCCAGTTTACACCTACGCAAATATTTTGTAATTTTGTACCGTTACTTTTTTCAAGATTAATACGTTGTCCTTTTTCTAAATTAATTGCCATATCTTAGTTATATTTATTTAAGTAATCTTCTAATCCGCCTTTCATTCCGGCTCCCTTAGCTTCAAATTTCCATTGTCCGTCTTTGTTATAAATTCTTCCAAATTCAACGGCCGTTTCTATAGAGAAATCTTCTTCTAATTCGTATTTAACTAATTCAGTCGTATTCGAATCGTCTACAATACGAATGAATGAATTACGCACCTGTCCGAAATTTTGCTTTCTGTTGTGTGCATCATGAATTGTAACAACAACACAAATTTCTTTTGCTGCTGCATCAATTTTGGTTAAATCTATTTTTACTTGCTCATCATCTCCGTCTCCGTCACCTGTCAGGTTATCTCCTGTGTGAATAACTGATTCATCCGGTGACTTTAGATTATTGTAGAATATAAAGTGAGAATCTGATAGTATTTTACCGTTATCTCCCAGAATAAAAACAGAAGCATCAAGATCAAAACCTGAACCTGTACTACTGTTGTTTGTATCCCATCCTAAACCAATGGTGAATTTTGGCGCATTTATATTTTCTCTTTGTCCTTTTTGCAAATTGATAGCCATAATTTAATCTATTTTTATTACGTTAATATTGCTTTTATATTCTAAAATTTGATGGTAATTATTACTAATTGCCAGATGAAATAATTCGTTGCTTTTTGCCGTCGGAATATTGGCTGCCAAAAATGCAAACTGCGCTGCGTCCAGACTCAAAATAAATTTTACAATTCTGGTATTGTACTGAAAATGCTCACTGTTAATAATAGAAACAATATCTTCTACATTGTGAACCGCAAAATAATTGTAGTGATTTTCGATTTTTGGATGAATTCCTTTGTTTACTAATTCCGCAAAATAAACAAAAACAAAATCTCCTTTTACATCATATTGATCCAGAATTTTTATTACGGTATGCTCATGACTACCGGTTATCTTGATGTCATCAACAAAAATGCAAAGTTTGCCATCGATAAAATTACGATCGATGTAGTAGGTATCGTTTGAGATTAATTTAACTCTCTCCTCAAAATCCAAATTTCCATAATCGGTAACATAGGTTTGATTTCTGTAAATTTTAGATTCAATACAGGCCTTTTTACCATTTTTAAACAAAAACCCATTGAGTTCTTTTTTAAAATAGTAGCATAAAAAGTTTGATGCTGTCGGAATGGACAAATAAGGACTTGGTAAAATGACAATCTCTGTATTAGACAAGATCAGATCTTTAAACTGAACAGCAAATCCTTCAAATAATTCTTTTGCAAATTGCTCTGCATAGAATTTATCTCCAAATTTAAACCTGCTATAGGCTGCCTCCTCAAAAGGGCAGTTTTCTTTTTCTGTTATTTTGTGTAAGCTGTAACTTTTATTCACTTTTAATTTTTTAATAAATGCGCATTAAAACCAAACTCTAATGCTCCATTGTAATCTGCAATAGGATTATCTCCAATATGCAAAACATCTTTTTTTTCTATTTTTTTATAAGTCTCAATTTCATCCAATACCAATTTAAAAATTTCCTGGTTTGGTTTTGAAAACCCAACTTCATCCGAGTAAATCTCAAATTTAAAATACTCCGACAACTCGTAATGTTGCAGTACCTTTCTTAAAGTTCGACCTTTAATAAAAGCGGTATTGCTCAAAATGTTAATCGTTTTACCCTGATCGGTAACGTCTTTAAAGATCTTTTGTATCTCCGGATAAATTAATACCGGTTTAAACTCCAGAAACAATTCTTCTGTATGATCATAAAACTGAGACAGTCGATCTGTTCCGTTTTGATCCATATCTACGTCTAAAGCGCTTAAAATTAAATAATAAATCTCGTATGTATCTAAATTTAATCCTGTTTTTTCGTTAATTGTATTGCATAAAACATCATAATACCGAACTACTTCATTTACTTTTTCAATTCCATGGTTAATTTCAAAGAAATCCTTGAATAACAAGTTCCTTCTTTGCTTAAATTCCGGATTTGATTTTATTAAAGTCAGCCACAAATCAAAAGAAAGGTGACTGTAATTTTTATAATTTATTTCCAAAAGTCTTTATTTAAAAAATGCATATTCTAAACGATATCGTTTACTCAAACCATACCCTTACTGTCATTAAGTTAAGAGGTTCTTTCACGCGGATTCTGCGGATTTTTTTGTTCTGCTAAAATCTGCGTGAGACTCTTTTTGAGAATCCTTAACTTAATGACATTGACCCATACTCTAATAGATTCTTGCCCTATTTGAAATCCCGGGTTTTATTTAATAATTTCTCCTGAGTAATATTTCTCCAGAAAGAAACTTAAATCGGCTCTATACCCGATACCGGAAGCTTCGAATCTCCAGTTGCCGTTTCGTTTGTATAACCTGCCAAATTCTACTCCGGTTTCTATAGAAAAATCTTCGTCTAATTCGTACTTGGCAATTTCCTGACCGTTGGCATCATCTACAATTCTGATATAAGAATTTCGCACCTGTCCAAAATTTTGTTTTCTGCGTTCGAAATCTTCGATAGTCACTACAAAAAGAATTTCTTCAACAGCGGCATCTAATTTACTGAGGTCAACCTTTATTGCTTCGTCATCATCACCATCACTGTTTCCTCCTGTCGGATCGTCTCCTGTGTGCTCTAATGCTCCATCGGGAGAGTTTAGATTATTGTAAAAGACAAAATAATTTTCTCCTAAAAGCTTGCGGTTTGCATTAATCATAATCGCTGAAGCATCTAAGTCAAAATCATGTCCCGTTCCTTCATTTGGATCCCATCCTAACCCAATTGTAATCTTAAACAAGCCAATATCAATTTTTTGCCCTTTTTGTAAATTTATAGCCATTACGATATTTTAATTAGAATTTCTTAAACTATACAATGATACAAAAAAGCCCCTCATGAAAAATGTGGGAGTACGTAAAAAGAGAAATATTTATCAACAAAATCAACAAAAATCATAGAAAACAACACTATTCTGAATATTCTCCGGCAAACCTATTCAGCCCCAAAGCACTAGCAAAAATGACTCAAAATACAAACAAACGAGATTCCCAATTCCATAAAAAAGAGAAACTTTATCACTATATTTACATTGAATTCGAAGCAATCAAAAAAAGACGATCGTTCAGTACGAATTATTAAAACTTTAAATCAAATCCACACTATTTCATAAATACGCCCCATATAAATGTTCAAAAAAGGATCTAAAATAAATAGTATTTTAACAGGAAGTTGCCCAAAATGTCAAAATGAAAGCATGTATGCAGACCAAAATCCGCTTCATTTGACTAAAGTTCTCAAGATGAATGAGAACTGCAGCCATTGCGGATTAAAATATCAAATTGAACCTTCCTTTTTCTACGGTGCAATGTATGTGAGCTACGGATTAAATGTTGCAGTGGGAATTGCCGCTTTTATTGTTTCATTCGTGTTTTTTGAGAGTACTATCGAGCAATCTTTTCTGGCTATTATTATTACTTTAGTAGTGTTATTCCCTTTTGTTTTGCGTCTTTCAAGAAACATCTACATCAATATGTTCGTCTCTTACGATGCAAAAGCAGATCCAAAAGCAAAAAAACAATAAACTACTTATTTTCTTTTTTTATAAAAACGGTAAATGTCAATCACCGGATCCAAAGGCGTTTTGTCTTCAATATAAGCAAACAAATCTTTTGCCATCGCCGGCCCGAGCATTACACCACGTGTTCCCAGTCCATTTAAGAGGTGTAATCGTTGATGTAGGTTATGTGTACCAATAATAGGTCTTCGGTCTTTTACTGTTGGCCTTACTCCACCAAAATGCGATACAATCTCGAAATCACAATTGATGATCTCTTGAATACGCTCTGTTAACTCCGCTCTTCCTTCTGCTGTTGGAGTAGCGGTTTTGTCCTGCCAATTGTAAGTCGCACCCACTTTGTATAAATCAGCTCCCAGAGGCAAAATAAAGACGCTGGTGTTCACAATAACATCCAAATCAAGATCGGGTGCTTTTATAATAAACAACTCCCCTTTTGTACCATCAAGCGGTAAATCCTGAAAAAATGGATTAGCGTGCAGTCCAAAGCCTTCTGCGAAGATTACATTTCGGGCTTCAATCCCATTGTAGGTTACAAAATCTTCTCCAATAATCAATTTAGAATAGTCAAATGATTCCTGTTGCAACAATTTATTCTGAATCAAATACGCCTGATATTTATCCAACAAAAGTCCTGTATCGACATAACCTGTGTGTAATACTTCACCATAATCAAAAGGCGAATCGATTCCGGCATATTTCTTAAAAATCAACTTTGTAGAAAGGAAATTGGCCAACAGTGGTTTATCAGAGGCTGAAAACCAATTGTTCTGCTCTTCAATAGAAAAGAATTTTCTGAGAATAGGAAGCCTGAAATTAAATTTAGTTTCCAATTTAGCTTCCACCTGACTGTAGAATTCATCCATCAAATCTAATTGCTCCTCTGCTTTCCAGACTTCACTAAATCGCTTTAGAATAACGGGATTGTATAAACCTCCCGCCACTCTTGATGATATTTGAGATTTATCATCAATTACTAAAATAGTTTTATGGTTTTGAAGCGCTCGTTCAGCAAACGAAATTCCGGCTAATCCTGATCCGACAATGAGATAATCAATCATATTCAATAATGGTAAAATAAAAAAAACTCTTACTACAAAGGTACTAAGAGTTTTTCTTATAATTTAATTTTACGAGCCTAGTAGGTCCACATATCTTGTTCGAGGTCGCGAATCTTTTCCTTAACCCTTTCAGCCTCCCACAATTGATAGTCGGCATTGTTTTTCATATAATCTTTTATTTCACGATCCCCATAAACATTTTCTTCTTTGTAGATAACGGCATTAAAACGCCGCGAGTTTAAAAGCTGATCGAACGAAATAGGAAGTGCCGAATTTTTATCATTAAAAGCCTTCCCTTCATGTAACACCTCGCGCGCATTGGGAAAGAAAACCCAAAACAATTCAATATAGTCCTTTTCATCACTATTCATCGTATACACATCGGGAGTTACAGGGCAAATACCCAGTAAACGATATTTCAATTCACTCTGACGTTTGTCAAAATACCAATACCCTTTTATTTTATATTGTGTCACATCAGCAGCGGTAAGGTCTTGCTTTAAAATATATTCAGCAGGAACAGTTCTCGAAGCCGGAACTGTCTGATCAACATACGTCACACTTTTCTTCTTACCGGTACCGGTCACCACTTTTTTCTTTACAACACGTGTCCTGTAATCGTCCGGATATTGATTAATTAACTCTCTTCCTGCGTCCGTTGTATCAACACGGGATAATGATCCCTGAATGTCTTTCAAAGATTTTTTAGTATTGAAATAACTATCCGCATAAACTTCGGTTATCTTACCGTTCCGCATCGCTTTTGTCAAAACATCATATAACGAACGTCTCTCCGAGCCAATATTGGCGGTATCAACCGGAAAGTATAATGGGAAGTTAATTTTTTCATTCAGATCAATGATCTCCCAGACGGTCTTACCCAATAATACATCCCTGTCGTCAACATAACCATAAGCCAAAGGTTTATCATTATCTGATATACGCTGAGCGGGAGTCTTAAGTCCAATTTGATTCGCCGTTTTCGCATTAAGCAAATTGGATTGTGAGTTTGAAGTAAAACTTCCTGCAATAAAAACAATTGTTACTAAGAAAAATCTAATCTTCATCATGATAAATACTATAAGATATTAAACGTAACTCCTTACACTCACTGAATATGGATCAAGCCTCATTTTCCGCAATGCTGTCAATTTCAAAAAAGGAGAAATCTTTGTTTACTAAGCTCATTTTTACGGAGCTCCTTGTAGAGACTTCTTCTTCGTCGAAAGGACAAACGCTGTCTATATTTTCAAAACAAACTAACTTATTACATCCAATTTTACTGCTTCACAACTTCAAGACTTGATCCCTGAATATTCTCGACACATTTATTAAAATTACAAAAAAATAACGACAATACCCTAAACCTAATTGAAAACCAAGTATTTACACCTGAAAATACCACAGATACGACCAAAAAAAAACTCTTACTACCGAGGCAGTAAGAGTTTTTCATATAATTTAATTTCAGAAACTTAGTAGTTCCACATATCTTGTTCGAAGTTACGAATCTTCTCTTTTACTCTTTCAGATTCTAACAACTGATTCTGTGCATTGTCTTTCATGTATTCTTTGATCTCACGATCTCCGTACAAGTTTTCTTCTTTGTACAAAATAGCGTTAAAACGTCTTGAGTTTAAAATTTGATCGAATGAAATCGGAAGCGCTGAGTTATTGTCATTAAAAGCTTTTGCTTCGTGCAATGCTTCTCTTGAGTTTGGATAGAAAATCCAAAACAACTCGATATAATCCTTCTCATCACTGTTCATAGTATAAACATCAGGAGTTACCGGGCAAATACCCAATAAACGATATTTCAATTCACTTTGACGTTTGTCGAAATACCAGTATCCTTTTATTTTGTACTGTGTAACATCAGCAGAGGTAAGATCTTGCTTCAAAATATATTCAGCAGGAACGGTTCTGGTAGCACCTACAGTTTCGTCAACATAAGTTACTACTTTCTTTTTACCTGTACCGGTAACTACTTTTTTCTTCACAACGTGAGTTTTGTAGTCATCAGGGTATTGGTTAATTAACTCTCTACCTGCATCAGTCGTATCGATACGTGATAATGATCCTTGGATGTCTTTCAGAGATTTTTTAGTATTAAAATAGCTATCTGAATACACTTCAGTTATTTTGCCATTTTTCATAGCTTTAGTCAAAGCGTCATAAAGAGAACGTCTGTCAGGGCCAATATTAGCCGTATCTACCGGAAAATATAATGGGAAGTTAATTTTTTCATTTAAATCAATGATTTCCCAAGTAGTTTTCCCCATCAATACATCTCTGTCATCAACATAACCATAAGCTAATGGTTTATCATTATCGGAGATAAGCTGCGCAGGAGTTTTAAGCCCTATCTGATCCGGTGTTTTTGCATTAAGCAAATTCGATTGCGCATTAGAAGCAAAACCTCCAGCGATAGAAACAATAGCTATTAAAAAATTTCTTACTTTCATCATGATACCATTATAAGATATTGAACGTAGTTTTACCTACTTTATTATTGTATTTCGTAAATTACCGGAGCAGTTCTTGGTAATAAATAACTACCAGCTCCAACAAGTTTAGTTTTAATTTCAGAAATAGTAACTTGATCTCCTTTACCTGCTCTTGAAAGAATTTGTTTGCATTGTGCATTTAATCTGTTACCGCTAACTACAACTGTAGGTTGTCCTGTAACTTTTAAATTAAATCCAACAACATCTAAACCAACTTCAAAATCAAAATCAAGTAATTTAGCACCAATAGTAGCAATTTCTAAGTTAGATTTAGGTCCTTTAACAACACCCATCTCACCTCTAATTGTTCCTGTTGGTCCAGGAATACCTTTAATTCTGAATGTTTTCTTGTCTGTTACTTTATCACCGTTTGGTAATGTTCCAGTTACAGAAATTGTAGCTTCAGTACCTTGACCCGGGCTCATGTTATATTTACCTGGTTTACCTGCAGAAACTAATCCAGGAGCACTTGCAACAATTTTGTTTGCATCAACACCAGCGAATGATACAGAGATTGGGTTAACCACTCCTCTATAAACCACATTCATTTTATCTGCAGAAATAGTAGCAGCATTTGGTCTTGGTACTACAACATACTTCCCAGCAAATTTAAGAGGAATGTTTTTTCCGTCTTCCAAGAAAGTAAATTGACCATTAATATCTTGCTCTCCAACACCTCCGGCAGTTAATGAAATAACCGCTTGTCCGTTAACGATTTGTCCAGGACCTTGGAATGAAGTTGGTTTAGTGTTTTCGTCATAACGACCTAAAACTACCTTACCTGTAACTTTTTCTCCTTGGAAGTAAGCATTTTTGTCTAAAACAACAATTGCTTGATAATTGCTATAAGATGCAGCAGCAACCGCAGCTTTACCTAAAGCACTGTTGTAAACATCAGTTTCCAATTTAGTAACATCATTTTGCCAAGCTGAAAGTTTAGCAGCTGATGCGATTGCAGGGAAACCTTTAAAATGATAAGCTAAGTATTTTTCTTTTATACCGTCTTTGTTTTTAACATCAGATACATCAAATTTTTGATCGATCTCTGAAATAATGTTAGCGTATTTTTTATCTGATCCTAAAGCAGCTTTAATGTCTGCTTTGTATTTTTGAATTCTAGCGATAATCTCATTCCCTTTAGCAGTATAACCGTCTCCTGTAAACCAGTCGTCGATATTATCTCCTCTGTCCATAGACTCGTAAGGTAATTTACCAGTTTCTTTATCTGCTTCAAATCCTTTGATAGATTGTGCTTTTAAAGTTCCGATGTAAGCGTAAAAATCTTTTGAAACTGCTTCAATTTTGTGAGCTGTTACTGCAGCGATAGCAAATTCTCCTTTTGCTTCAGCCGCTTTTTGATCTAAGGCTGTTAATAGAGAGGTATTATTTGTAGTTGCTGTAGTGTTAGAAGCTTCGAATTTTTCGTTAAATAAACCAAAACCTGATATTACTTCTTTCGACACGTTCATTGCCAACATTGCGATGAAAACCAAGTACATCAGGTTAATCATCTTCTGTCTAGGGGTTAATTTTCCTCCTGCCATTTTTTTCTAATTAGTTCTTATTAATAATTTT
The DNA here is from genome assembly GCF_001027725.1 of Flavobacterium sp. ABG. Lineage (NCBI taxonomy): Bacteria > Pseudomonadati > Bacteroidota > Flavobacteriia > Flavobacteriales > Flavobacteriaceae > Flavobacterium > Flavobacterium sp. ABG. The sequence goes on along the minus strand of NZ_LEKS01000019.1, from coordinate 10,606 downwards.
AATATAGTAGTTAAAAACTAATTATCCTTTGTTACTCATTGCAGAAAGCATACCACCGTAAACATTGTTTAAAGAAGCAATGTTTGCAGTCATTGATTGCATTTGTTCTTTTAATTTAGAGGCATTGTCAGCAATTTCTTTATTAGCATCTGCATTTCTTGCAGCGCTTTCTAATTGTACTTTGTATAAGCTGTTTAATGATTCCATTTGTGCAGCAGCCATAGACAATTCTTCGCTGTATTTTTTAGTAGAAGCGATAGAATCTACAGTAGGAGCAATTCCTTTAGCAGCTGATTCGAAATTTTTAATACTGTTTCCTAAACTTGACATTAATTCACCGTCAATTTTAGCTTCTTTCAACATAACGTCTAACTTTTGAGACAACAATCCTTGGGCATCAGAAGGAGTTTCAACTTTATCCGCTTTTTTTCTAGCTTGTCCATTAGCTAATTCAGGGTAAACAAGAGTCCAGTCCAACTCTTCGTCAACAGGTTCGAAAGCAGAAAGTGCAAAGATTAACGCCTCAGTTAACAATCCGATTGATAACATCAATGTTCCTGTTAATGGTCCAATCTCAAAGTGAGTAATTTTGAATAATGCTCCAACGATTACTACTGCCGCTCCCATACCATAAGCGAAATTCATTGCTTTTTTACTTAATAATGCCATAATACTTTTTTTTAGGTTTTAATTTGAAATAGATTTGATTTGGATATTTAATTTATGAAATTACTTCTTTTTGCCAGTTACCTGAGTACCCATATAATCCTGAACGGTACGGAAACCAATATAACTTCTGGCTGAATCTGCGTATTCGTGGTCACGAGTACTTACTTGTAGGAAGTAAGCAACATCTTTCCATGATCCACCGCGAACTACTTTTCTTTGATTGTTTCCATCAATAACGTTAGGGTTCATTGTTGAAACATATTCGTATGCATTTGGATTGTAAGCTGAATCTGTCCACTCTGAAACGTTCCCTGCCATATTGTACAATCCGTAACCATTTACATCGTAAGACTTAGCTTCAACAGTATACAAAGCCTCATCAGCTGCGTAATCTCCTCTGCTTGGTTTGAAGTTTGCCAAGAAGCAACCTCTGTCACTCTTCGTGTAAGGACCTCCCCAAGGGTATGTAGCAGATTCCAGACCTCCTCTTGCAGCATACTCCCATTCTGCCTCTGTTGGCAATCTGAAAGCATTTACTAAGTCACGTCCTTTTTTCTTAGATTTAATATAACTGTTTTTGTTCAAAGTTCTCCAAGCACAGAATGCTTTTGCTTGTTTCCAGGTAACACCAACTACAGGATAATCTCCATAAGCTTTGTGCCAGAAATAGTCATTGTGCATTGGCTCATTATAAGAGTAAGCGAAATCTTTAATCCAAACCGTAGTATCAGGGTAAACACTTACTTGTTCTGTTTTAACGAAATCTTTTCTTTTACCTACTTTAGCTTTTGCTGCAGCCTGAATATCCATCCAAGAATAACGGAATTTCAATTTATTTACATCAATTGTTCTTAAACCATTGTAAGACTCTTCGATAGGCAAATACATAGAATCCATTACTTCAGTGTAATACTCATCCGGATACGCTTTAGTATCTTTAATTAACTTAACTTTTTTATTCAATTTTCTACCTGCATACGGATCATCTTTTGTTCCTACGCTATAGTAATTATCATACATATACTTATCGTAAGCTGTCATTTTTTCAGGATCAGAATCGTTAAATGCATAATCAGCAATACTACCTGCTTTTTTACCTTTACCATCTCCTGCTCCTTTTTGACCTGTTTCGTCAGCTAAAATAGCCAAACGAACTCTCATTGTAGAGTCTTTTACCCACTCCACAAATTGACGGTACTCACTGTTGGTAATTTCAGTTTCGTCCATATAAAACGAACGAACTGTCACTGTTTTAGTTGGAGCGTCCTCTACATTAGCCAAATCAGCATCTGATTTACCCATAATAAAAGACCCACCTGGAACCAATGTCATTCCATAAGGTTTTTCAGGATGCCATTTTCCTCCTGTAACACCAACTAACTCACCTTTATCACCTGATTTTCCACAGCCGACAACTAGGGTTAATATTGTTGCAAATGCAATAAACTTCTTCATATAAATTTGGGATTATCTATTCATTATTATAAGTCCGTAAACGTATTTATTATTTAGCTAAAAAACAATACTAGTCACGAAATTTATTTCACCGTTCAAAAATAATGTTAAATAAAATAAAAAAAAAATATTTTATCGATAAACTAACGCAAAAAATCGACGTAAAACGTTATTTTTTATACTCTATAAATCTTTTCCTACTAATGTTTCTTAACTTTTTTCTCACAACTTTAAAAAGTCCTGATTTTCGCTAAAATTTCCGTCTACAAAGCGTTTTTTCGCTGCGCTTTCCACCATCTTTCCGGTAATTCCTGATTGCAAGCAAGCAAATATTCATCGTAAGAACAGGGTAATAACGTATTTCTTTTTAATTTATTGTGGCCGTTTGATTCGTACGGAATTTCAATCCACCAACGATCGGTTTTGTCACTTTTATAAAATATCAATTCTTCCTCTTCTAAAGGAACAATATACTTTAAATAATTCGCCCTGCTTCCAAATGGATATTCTTTGGATCGGTAGTGATATCCCTCGATAAAATACCAAACAATCTGGCCAATAATTGCCGCTTCCGGTACGGTACTGTTGTGATTAAAAACCCCAAAAGACGAAACCTTATCGCTAATTCCGGCATATCTCGCCAAGGCACAAATCTCTTTTCCATTAAAACCATTCGGCTCAAAAGAAACCATATTCCCCGAAGCCGATGACTTTACCGAATTTAAATCAATACTAACTAAATCAGCATCTCTAAAAACAGGTTCAGCCAAAGCGATTTTATTCGAAATCTCACCTAAACGGTAAGCGTCAAAAAACAGCTTTTCAATTAAATCAATTTCTTCTTGAGAATTGTAATACGTCTGAAATCCAATATTACAATAATTAAAGAGATTATTCGGTTCGTCAATAATAATTTTTGTTAAATAAGAATTCGCAGAAACCGCTTCATCGTCTTTACCAAAATCAAATTTATTATCTACCGAAACCATGTTCACCATTTGCTCCAAATCGTCATAAGCACGATACAAAGCATACGTCAAATCCTGTGAACCTCCTAAAACTATCGGAATCACTTTATTCTTAATTAAAGCTGATGTAACTTTTTTAAGTGCGAAGTACGTATCCTCTACAGAATCTCCTGCAAGAATATCGCCTAAATCTGCTATCGAAGCATCCCAATTACCGGGAAACATACCATAAAATTTCTTTCGAACGGCTGTCAGATTTACCTCATTAACAACACCACTATTACGTCGATCTTCTAAAACACCAACAATCGCAATAGTGACTTTACTAATATCGGGAAACTGATCCTGAGTATGAAAAACAACCTTACTGCCTAATTCCTGAGAAGACAATGAACTAATGAATTTTAAAATCCCGTCATTAACCGGTTCTAGAAAATCAAATTCCATTTTTTATTTCTTTTTAGCAGCTGGTTTTTTAGCTGGAGCTTTTTTAGTTGTTGTTGCTTTTTTTGCCGGTGTCTTCTTTGCCGGTGTTTTTTTGGCGATCATTTCCTGAACCTCAGCCAATGTCAGCTTTGTAGCATCAACCTCTTTGCTTAGTTCAATTTTAATCTTACCTTTTGTTATCACCGAACGACCCCAACGTGCTTTTTCAACTAAAATCCCTTCATCCTCCCAATTGTGAAGGACTTTATCTATATTTTTCTGTAATTTATCTTCAATCAGTTCTTCAACATCTGTTTGTGATAAATTATCAAAGTTGTATTTTTTACTTACGTTTATAAAAAGACCATTCCATTTAATGAAAGGACCAAAACGCCCCACACCTTTCTGAACCGGTTCTGCTTTATAAACTGCAATTGGTGCATCAGCAAGTGCTTTTTCATCAATTAGTTCCTGTGCTCTGTCTTTCGAAACCCCTAATGGATCTTCTCCTCTTGGCAAAGAGATAAAAACACTTCCGTGACGTACATAAGGACCATAACGACCATTACTTACCTCTACTTCTTCTCCTTTATATTCTCCTAAACTTTTAGGTAATAAAAACAAATTAAGAGCATCTTCTAAAGTGATGTTTCCAATATTCTGATCCGACATCAAACTGGCGAATTTTTTATCTTCATCATCCGCTTCTCCAATTTGAGCCATTGGTCCAAATTTTCCTAAACGAACAGAAACCTGTCTTCCGTCTGCATCTTTTCCTAAAATTCTTTCTCCGCTTTCACGTTCCGCATTCGCTTCCACTTCTTTTACATTCGGATGGAATTTATCGTAGAACTCCTTCATCATGACAGCCCAATCAATATTTCCTTCGGCAATCTCATCAAAATCCTGCTCTACTTTTGCCGTGAAATTATAATCAAGGATGTTTCCAAAATTCTTAACCAGGAAGTCTGTTACGATAGTTCCGATATCTGTAGGAACTAATTTCCCTTTATCAGAACCTGTATTTTCTTTTAACAACTTTTCACCAACCTTACTGTTTTGCAAAGTAAGTTGGGTATAATTACGTTCCTGACCTTCAAGAGTTCCTTTTTCAACATAATTTCTGTTGATGATCGTCGAAATAGTCGGTGCATACGTAGACGGACGCCCGATTCCTAATTCCTCTAATTTTTTAACCAACGAAGCCTCTGTATAACGTGCCGGTGGTCTTGAATATCTTTCGGTAGCGGTAATATAATTGTTTGCTAATTTCTCGTTTACTTTTAATGCCGGAAGCATTCCTTCCTGCTCTTCCTCATCATCATCATGTCCTTCCAAGTATACTTTTAAGAAACCTTCAAAAAGTAAAACTTCACCTGAAGCTGTAAAAATTTCGCCGTGATTGTTGGCTTCAATTTTTACGTTTGTTCTTTCTAATTGGGCATCACTCATTTGAGATGCCAATGTTCTTTTCCAGATCAAATCGTACAAACGTGCCTGATCACGATCAATATTTACGGTGTGACGTGACATATCTGTCGGACGAATCGCCTCGTGTGCCTCTTGCGCTCCTTTGCTTTTATTAGCAAAAGTACGTGGCTTAGAGAATTCTTTTCCGTATGATTTGATGATTTCAGCTTCGGCGGCATCCATTGCATCTTTAGAAAGATTCACACTATCAGTTCTCATATAAGTAATAAGTCCCGCCTCGTATAAACGTTGTGCTAATTGCATGGTAATACCAACCGGTAAATACAACTTTCTGGCCGCTTCTTGTTGTAAAGTCGACGTTGTAAAAGGTGCTGTTGGAGATTTTTTGGTAGGTTTAGTTTCTAAATCTGCTACCTTATATATAGAACCGACATTTTGTTTTAAGAAATCTTCGGCTTCTTTTTTTGTATTGAAGTTTTTTGGCAGTTTTGCTTTGAATGTTTTTCCGGCTTCGTTAACAAATTCTGCTACTACAGAATAACTTGCTACAGCGCTAAAATTCTGAATCTCACGTTCTCTCTCTACGATCAAACGAACAGAAACGGACTGTACACGACCGGCAGACAAACCACCTTTAATCTTTCTCCATAAAACCGGTGATAATTCGTACCCCACTAAACGATCTAAAACACGACGCGCTTGTTGAGCGTTTACTAAATTATAATCAATTTCTCTTGGATTGTCAATTGCTTTAAGAATTGCACTTTTGGTAATCTCGTGAAAAACAATTCGCTTTGTCTTTTTGGTATCCAATTTTAGTTCTTCCGCAAGATGCCATGAAATAGCTTCCCCTTCGCGGTCCTCATCACTCGCCAACCAAACCATTTCGGCATTTTTAGATAGTGTTTTCAGTTTACTTACTAAAGCTTTTTTATCAGAAGAAACTTCATATTTAGGTTTAAATCCATTTTCTACATCTACCCCTATTTCCTTTGATGGTAAGTCGGCTATATGTCCATAACTTGACTCTACCTGAAAATCACTTCCTAGAAATTTCTCTATCGTTTTCGCCTTTGCAGGTGATTCCACTATTACTAAATTCTTTGCCATTGCTCTATTTTTCTGCAACAAAAGTATCTATTTTTTTTAAATATTAACCTTGCTTATTCATTTTTGAAGTATTTTAATAATATGTTTCCAAAAATTACAGATTTATCTGTAAACATCGCGATTACATATATAGGTATAACTTTTAAGGGGTTATACTCCAAAAATAGATGATTTTTAACACTCAAAATCGCATAAGTTACATTAAAACAGATACAATTCTTTGCTCCTTTTTAACAGCAATCATATCTGCTCTCTATTCACTTCCGCTTCATTTGGTTTCGTTATATTTGGTATTCAAAATAAAATCAAACTAAAAAAAGCATAGGATGAAACGAACAGAACAGCTAACAAAACTAAAACAAACTCAGGAATGGGATGTTATAGTGATTGGAGGTGGTGCAAGCGGACTCGGGACTGCCCTTGATGCCGCAAGCAGAGGATACAAAACCGTTTTGGTTGAAGCAGTAGATTTTGCAAAAGGTACTTCCAGCAGAAGCACTAAATTAGTTCATGGCGGCGTTCGTTATCTGGAGCAGGGAAACATCCCTTTAGTACAGGAAGCTTTAAAAGAAAGGGGGTTACTGGCACAAAATGCAGGTCATTTAGTCAAAAACCAATCTTTTGTGATCCCCAATTACAACTGGTGGGGCGGTTATTTCTACACCATCGGCCTTACGGTTTATGATTTGCTGGCTGGAAGACTAAGCTTAGGACGATCGAAATACATTTCAAAAGAAAAAACCTTAGCACTACTCCCTACCGTAGAACCAAAAAACCTAACAAGCGGCGTTGTTTATCAAGACGGCCAATTTGATGATTCCCGTCTCGCCATAAACATTGCACAAACTGCAGTAGAAGAAGGCGCTTGTCTTCTTAATTATTTCAAAGTCGTCAATCTTTTAAAAGACGACCACAATCAGGTAACAGGTGTACAGGCGATTGATCATGAAACCGGTATTAAATACGATATAAAAGGAAAGGCTGTCATCAACGCGACGGGCGTTTTCACCAACGCGATAATGAAACTAAACGACACGGTGTACAAAAAATACATTGTTCCAAGTCAGGGTATTCATTTGGTCTTCGACAGTTCCTTTTTACCGGGCGATCAGGCCTTGATGATTCCAAAAACAAGTGACGGAAGAGTTTTGTTTGCGGTGCCCTGGCACAACAAAATAGTAATAGGAACGACTGATACTTTAATTAAAAAACACAGCCTCGAACCCATTGCACTCGAAGCAGAAATCGAATTCATTCTAGAAACCGCCCAACGCTTTTTAACAAAAAAACCAACACGTGCCGATGTGCTGTCTGTTTTTGCCGGACTAAGACCCTTGGCAGCACCAAAAGAAGAAGGAAAAAGCACCAAAGAAGTATCCAGAAGTCACAAAATCATTGTTTCTGAAACCGGATTAATCACCATAACGGGCGGGAAATGGACCACCTACAGAAGAATTGCCGAAGACATTATAGACAAAGCCATTGCAGTACATCGTCTACCTAAAAAGAAATGTAAAACAGAACAGCTCTCCATTCACGGAAATATAAAAACGGATTCCGCAGCACGAGCAAATCATTTGTATATATACGGAACTGATATTCCTAAAATAGCAGAATTGCACAACACGGAACCCGAATTAAAAGAAAAACTACATCCGGATTACGACTATACGATGGCAGAAGTTGCCTGGTCTATTCGCTATGAAATGGCCCGAACGATAGATGATGTACTAGCGAGAAGAGTTCGTCTGCTATTTTTAGACGCACGGGCGGCCATTAGCTGCTGCGAAAAAGTAGCACAATTACTGGCGAAAGAACTCGGTCATGATGAAAAATGGATTCAAAGACAAATAGCCGAGTTCAAACATCTTGCCAACGGATTTTTATTATCCGATTTTCACGAAAAACAAACCTAACCACATACCCACCATTATGCAAAATAAATTAATCTTAACATTGGATCAGGGAACCACTTCCTCGAGAGCCATCGTGTTTAATCATGATGGCGAAATCGTGAGCATTTCTCAAAAACCTTACGAACAGATTTTCCCAAAACCGGGATGGGTAGAACACGATCCAAATGAAATCTGGTCTTCCCAAATTAGTGTTGCAGCCGAAGTGATTGCAAAAGTGGGAATTTCGGGAAGAGAAATCGCGGCAATTGGAATCACGAACCAACGCGAAACCACCATTGTCTGGGACAGAGAAACCAGCGAACCCTTGTACAATGCCATTGTTTGGCAAGATCGCCGAACAGCCAAGTATTGTGATGAATTAAAAGCAAAAGGGCATTCCGATATGATTCAGGAAAAAACAGGACTGATACTGGATGCCTACTTTTCCGGAACCAAATTAAAATGGATTTTAGACCATGTTGAAGGCGCACGTGAAAAAGCAGAACAGGGAAAACTGTGTTTTGGAACTGTAGACACCTGGCTCATTTGGAAACTAACGCGAGGCAAAATGTTCATGACCGATGTTTCTAATGCGAGCAGAACCTTATTGCTAAACATTCATACCTTAGAATGGGATGACGAATTACTCGAATTATTTGACATTCCAAGAGCCATGTTGCCCGAAGTAAAACAAAGTAGCGAAATATATGGCGAAACCAGCACCACGTTATTTTCCTCAAAAATTCCGATTTCCGGTGTAGCCGGAGATCAGCAGGCAGCCCTTTTTGGACAATTGTGCACCGAACCCGGAATGATGAAAAATACTTACGGCACCGGTTGTTTTATGCTAATGAATACCGGAGACAAACCTGTTTATTCTAAGAACAATCTCTTAACCACCATCGCCTGGAAGATAAACGGCAAAACAACTTATGCGCTGGAAGGAAGTGTTTTTGTAGGCGGAGCGGCCGTACAATGGCTGCGCGACGGTGCAAAAATGATTAACTCATCAGACGAAATTGAAGCCTTGGCAGCAAGTGTTCCGGACAATGGCGGTGTTTATTTTGTCCCTGCCCTGACAGGATTAGGTGCCCCGCATTGGGATCAATATGCGAGAGGAGCTATCTTGGGTATTACCAGAGGGACAACCAGCGCACATATAGCACGTGCCACTTTAGAAGGGATAGCTTATCAGGTATATGATTTAGCAAAATCAATGGAAGCGGACTCGGGAAATGCAGGAACAGAATTAAGAGTCGATGGCGGAGCTGTTGTCAACAATCTAATGATGCAATTCCAATCTGATTTATTCGGTTTTAAAGTAATACGCCCCAAAACACTCGAAACAACAGCACTGGGCGCCGCCTATCTGGCCGGATTAGCCGTAGGGTATTGGAAAAGTGTAGACGAATTACAAAAACAATGGTCGGTTGACCGAGTCTTTTCTCCCGAAATGCCAAAAACAGAAGTAGACCAACTCGTACACAACTGGAACAAAGCCGTTGGACGCACAACTAAATGGATTGAAGATTAATCTACCAACCTCAAAAAACACAAAAATGACCCCATTTACAGCAGAAATAATAGGTACCATGCTTCTTATACTACTAGGAAACGGTGTGGTAGCAAACGTAGTTTTAAAAGACACCAAAGGCAACAATTCAGGATGGATTGTTATTACCACAGCCTGGGCTTTGGCTGTTTTCGTAGGCGTTCAAGTTGCAGGTCCGGTGAGTGGCGCGCACTTAAATCCTGCCGTAACAGTTGGTTTGGCCATAGCGGGAAAATTTTCATGGGCATTAGTGCCTTCCTATATTATCGCTCAGTTAATTGGCGCAATGGCAGGAGCATTCTTGGTCTGGCTATTTCATAAAGATCATTTTGCCGCCACAGAAGATGAGGGGGCAAAATTGGCTTGTTTTAGTACCAGTCCCGCAATCAGAAATCCTTTTTCTAATCTTATCAGTGAAATAATCGGCACTTTTGTACTGGTCTTTGTGATCTTTTATTTTTCCGATCCCAGCATTTCATTAGCCAGTGATCCTTCTGCAAAAATAGGATTAGGTTCAGCAGGTGCGATTCCTGTTGCTTTTTTAGTTTGGGGCATCGGCCTGTCCTTAGGAGGAACTACGGGTTACGCGATTAATCCGGCTCGTGATTTAGGCCCTCGAATTGTACACAGCCTCCTTCCCTTCAAAGGAAGTAGCGATTGGAGTTATGCCTGGATTCCCATTGCAGGACCACTTTTGGGTGCTTCTTTAGCCGCATTCTTATTCGGAATTTTAAATTAGTCCATTCAGATCATTAGTCTTCTTATCCCTAATATTAAAAAAATTACACCTTGTTTTCCGAATTAAAATGATATAAATCTCCAGCAAAAATTAAAAGATTTGCAAAAGTATCATTTTGAATTGCCTCTTGCTTTAGCTCAAAGTCATTAAGTTAAGGATTGTCAAAAACAAAGTCTCACGCAGGTTTCAGCGGAATGAAATTAAAAAAATCCGCAAAATCCGCAGAATCTGCGTGAAAAAATCTCTTACCTTAATGACTTTGAGCTTTAGTCAAACTGGTGCTTATTTTGGCTAAAGCCATTAAACTCTTAAATCAAACTATACTCCTCCAGCTAAAGCAGGAGGCAATTCAAAATAATGC
>NZ_LEKS01000018.1:0-110296 GCF_001027725.1 Flavobacterium sp. ABG | reverse complement strand
GTCTGTCATTTCGAGCGAAGTCGAGAAATCACACCAGGTATTCCGTTTCTATTTTCCGCAGTTTTGTCATACGGAGTAAGGAAGAATCTTCATAAGTAATTCCGTCAAGTGAAGTTCAACAGTATCGATTCAGCAAACGAAGATCCTTCGTTCCTCAGGATAACAAACTGTACGGAGTCTCTTGTGTGATTTCTCGACTTCGCTCGAAATGACAATGTAAAACAGAAAAGTCCTTTATTACAAAGGCCTTTTCTGTTTTATAAAGTGAAATATTACTTCACATCTTCCTGAACAACCAATTTCAAGGAATTGATATAATCGGTGTCGAACTCAATGACTCTAATTTTTTGCGGATTAAAGCTCAATTCGCCTCCAAATTTACCTCTTGTGTCTAAGAAGTCGATGGTGAGTTCTTCGTCCGTTAATTCGATTAGTTTGCCTAAATAAGCAGATTTGGCTGATTTTTTTGAAATCTGAAAAATCTCGTATTTATTCGTTAAGAAGTTTATGATAGCTGCAAGGTCTCTAATCGGAATAATGTCTTCGGCATTTGTCTTCAGGCCTTTCATTCGGATTACTTTTTCGGTAAAAGCAAGATCCTGATCTCTGTGAACGGCTTCGATATTTTTGTTTCTCAAAATCACAAAACCATCAAGGATATAGTCAACCGGATTATTTCTCAATAAAATCCAGTCATCAGAATAATCGATAAGAAATCCGGTAAAAATTTCTTTTTTATCGGTAAATTCTATTGCAATTAATTGTCTTAAATACTGTTCCATAATATTATTTTTTTAAATTCCAAATCCGAAAATTCCAAATTCCAATCAATGCGATTGAAATTTCAAAGAAACAAATTCAATCCAAAGAAGAATTGGAATTTGGAGTTTTAAAATTTGAAATTTACTGTAAGTTTAAGGGTTTGTAGACCAGATACTGCTGTTTTTAATAAAAACTCTGCGGTTTAATTTAAGTTGAGCAATAATCAATTCTGCAATATCTTCCGATTGCATTACTTTGTCGGGATTGCCATCCGTCAGATTCAGGTCTTTTGCCATGTCGGTTGCAACAGTACTTGGGGTTAGAGCGGTGACACGTATGTTGTGTTTTCTCATTTCCTGCATCAAGGAATCTGTTAGACCCAGAACAGCAAATTTAGAAGCGCTGTAAGCACTGGTCAAAGCATTTCCGTTTAATCCGGCTGTAGAGGATATATTGATAATATCTCCGGTTTGTCTTTCGATCATATTAGGTAAAACAGCACGGGTAGCGTAGTACGTTCCCATAAGATTCACTTGAATGATTTTTTCCCAGGCTGCTGGTTCTAAGTCAAGGAATTTACCAAAAGCGGCGATACCGGCATTGTTGATCAGAATATCGATAGTTTTAAATTCAGCTAAAGCTTTTTCTACCGCTGTATTTATGGAATTAATGTCCGAAACGTCAGCACTCAATGCCAAAGTTTTTACACCAAAAGCGGAGATTTCGGTACTTAATTGATCTACATCAGATTGCGTTCTTGCAACTAAAATTACATTTACGCCTTCTTTGGCTAAAGCAATTGCAATGGCTTTTCCGATTCCTTTTCCAGCTCCGGTAATAAGAGCATTTTTATTTTTTAAATCTGTCATGATAGTATTTTTGAAATGCAGAAAGCATCATTTTAGTCATACAAAAATAATTCATTTGCGTACTAAAATGATGCTCTCCGCCGTTTTCTTAATCTAAGTTTAACAACTTTGTTATTCTTTAAGAACCATATCAATGCACATTACCGCGCCAAGGATTAATTGTCTAAGTGGACTGTCTGCCGCTACACTTTCTTCGATTTGAAGGACATAATTGTCAGCACTTGTGAAAAACTCTTTCCCTAATCCTGCCCATTTTTTACTTACCTGAGCCAATGGTTTGTTTTCATGCGAAAATTTAAAATCCCAACCCGTCCATTTTCCTTGAAGGGTAGCACATGGTCTTTCGTTTTTATCTAGAATTTCGAATCTGCCTCCAAAAGAAAAGAATTTTTGTTTGAAAGTTCCAATCAAACGGTCTTTTTCATCTAAAACCTCTACTGTTGAACGAAAAACAGCGATGCCACGTCTCACGGTTACTAATTTTTCTCCTGAGGCAGTTGTAATTTCAACATTAAAAGGAGTCATTCTTTTATAATCAGTAAAACGCAATACTTTTGTGAAAAAGCCAAGATTATTTTCACGGCAATTCATAACAATCTGATTGGTTTCCGGATCGTAAATGTCGTAATTGTTAGCTGCTTTAAACATCCCAACATGCTCTTTTACAAGAAATAAATTCTGGTTTAAAATAGGGTTCATTTTAATTTTTTAAAATTAGGTTATAAATGGAAATCTTCAATTTTGAAGCGAGACCAAATGTAATAAAACCGCTATTAATAAGCTAACTTTGCTCCTTCAATAAGACGAATAAATTCTGCTTTATATCCGTCAGTATCGTTCGCTACTCCTTGTTTCGCCAATTTTAAAATAGCATCAGAAGATTTGTTCGTTATTAGTTTTGAATCTCTCAATTTTAATCCGAACCAGGCAACGGCTGTGCTGAATTTAAAATCGGTACTTGAGCTCTGTAGTGAGATGGTTTTATTTTCAATTATAGCTACCATTTCAATACTTTTGTCTCCGTCGGGTTTTTTGTAACGGAATTTTATCGTCGCCAATTCCGTGCTGTATTTAGTTGTGTTTTCTTCAACGGGAGTATATTTTAAGGCATCCGGCTGATGATTTAAATAATCACTTTTAACTCCGGCCGGAATAATTTCATACAAAGCCGTAACCGTATGATTACTTCCTAATTCGCCGGCATCGATAGCGTCATTTTTAAAATCTTCTGCGCGAAGTTTTCTATTTTCATACCCAATCAATCGATACGCCTGAACCTGTTTTGGGTTAAATTCAATCTGGATTTTTACATCTTTCGCGATAGCAAACATAGAACCTTTAAATTCTTTGCTTAAAAAACGATTCGCTTCCTGAATGTTATCAATATAGGCATAGTTTCCGTTTCCTTTATCAGCCAGTGTTTCCATTTTACTGTCTTTGTAATTTCCCATGCCGTAACCAAGACAAGTTAAGAAAACACCCGTTTTTCTTTTTTGTTCAATTAAAGCTTCCATATCAGCGTTAGATGAACTTCCCACATTAAAATCGCCGTCTGTTGCTAAAACCACTCTGTTATTGCCGCCTTTGATAAAATTTTCGACCGCAACTTTATAAGCCAATTCAATTCCGGCACCTCCGGCTGTACTTCCTCCGGCGCTTAGATGATCTAACGCTTTAATAATTGTTTCTTTTTCGTTTCCAGAAGTTGGAGGTAAAACCAATCCGGCTGCACCGGCATAAACTACAATGGCTACTTTGTCTTTTGAGCGAAGTTCGTTTACCAATATTTTCATAGATTGTTTCAATAAAGGCAACTTATTAGCGTTATTCATAGAACCCGAAACATCTACTAAGAAAACAAGATTTGATGCCGGTAGATTTTCGGTTGGAATATTTTTACCCTGTAAACCAATTCTTAGAATTTTGCTTTCAGGATTCCATGGAGATTCGCTTAACTCGGTATTGATAGAAAACGGATCTTTATCTTTTGGCTGCGGATAGGTATATTTAAAGAAATTGATCATTTCCTCTACACGAACGGCATCTTTTGGAACCGCCTGACCATTGTTTATAAAACGTCTGATATTCGTATAAGAAGCATTATCAACATCTATTGAGAAAGTAGACAAAGGCGCTGCTTTTGGGCTCTCGAATGCATTTTCTGTGAAAGTATCGTAATCTTCATTAGTTACTTCTGGCTGAACAGGAACGGTTATGTTTAGTTTTTTGTTAATTTCCTGCTCCGTAAGATTTTTGTAAATGTTGTTTTTAGTAGCAATTATGATAGCACCGTTTGCTGCTCTGCTTCCATAAATAGAAGTAGCCGATGTTTCTTTTAAGACTTTCATGTCCTGAATGTCATTTGGATTTATTCTCGCTATTTGCTGCGATTTTACAGGAACTCCATCTAGAACATACAAAGGCTCATTTGATGATGGAAGAGACTGGGATCCATGAATTTTGATGTTCGAAGGAGCGACATATTGCGTGTTAGTTTGAACTTGCAAACCAGGAGTTCTCCCCTGAAGCATTTCGGTAACTGACTTTTTATCTTTTTTTCTTTCCGAGCGGGTGTAGTTTTGAGTTGTATATTCGGAATCACTTGTTCCGTATCCCACAACGACAACCTCATTTAGATTTTGTGAAGCTTCTTTCATCTTTACATTGATAAGGTCTTTGTCATTAACGACAACAGTTTCCGTATTAAATCCGATATAACTAAAAATAAGAATATCGCCTTTTTGAGCACGAATAGAATATTTCCCGTCAAAGTCTGTTGCAGTACCCGTTTTTGTTTTTTTAATGGTGACACTAACCCCCGGAAGTGCGACAGAACTATAATCTGAAACCGTTCCTTTAATTGTTCTTTCCTGCGCCATAGATACGAAACATATAAGCATAGTAATGGCTGATGAAATAAGTTTTAGACTTTTCATGATAGTAAATTTTAAGATTGAATTTTAGGTTTTAACTAGTGCTGCGAAGCTGGTTTCCCCGTTTTTGTAGTGATGATTATGACTCCTTTTTTTCCTTTTTCGCCATATTTTGAAGTGGCTTCAAGATCCTGAAGGATGGTGATGGTTTTAATTTCCTGTTTGTTTAAAGGAGCGTAAGGACTTGTCGGATTCTTCCCGAATAAATCATTTTCAGAATAGTAGTTTCCATCAATGATATACAAAGGTTCTGCTAGTACTACCAAAGACTCTACATTTTCAGGACTCAGATTCGAAAGTTCGGCCTGCATCATTTTATCTCTTTTAATATCGTCATTGTGAGAAAGTGCTTTTCCGTTCATGATGACTAATGGAGCGCTTTTTTTAGCCATTTGCGGGGACGCCTCAGCATCTGCAATTCGGTAAGATTCACTTTTTGCCGATTTTGATAATTCTTCAGTTGCAAAAGCTTTGTCTTTTAGATAAGATCTTTCTTCTGTTGCATAAGCGGGTGCCATTACCGGAGCCGGAATGTAAGCTTTAGCAGAAGCTTCAGCCTTTACTGTTTCATGAGCAATTACCGCTGCAGCATTTGGACTTTGTATGTCGTTTTGTACAACCTCTTTTTGGTGCTTAATTTGGTTGTCTATGATTTTTTCAGCCTCTTTTTGGGGAACTATTTTTGAGTTTTCTGATACAGCGACTTTACTTTCTTCTAAAATTGGTTTCTGAATAGGCTCTGTTTTAGTTTCGGTTGTGACTACTTTATTGGTGTTTTGAATAGTTTGACTGTTGTCTGTTTTTATAAACTGAGATCCTAAAGAAATCACGAGTAAAAGAGAAGCAGCAATTGCAATCTTTTTCCATAACGCGATTGTTTTTTTAGCTTCTTTTTTGTCAAGCTTCTCTTCAACGCGCGACCAGACTTTTTCCATTGCCGGAAAATCTTTGCTTTCGGCGTTATGCGAAGCTTGTTTTATTTTTTCGAATAATTTATCTTGATTGTCCATGACTATTTTGCTTTTTGATAATACAACTTATTTACTAAATCCTTTAGCTTGGTTTTAGAGGCATTCAATTGTGATTTGGAGGTGCCTTCCGAAATGTTTAGCATGCTGGCTATTTCTTTATGTCCGTAACCTTCAATTACAAAAAGGTTAAAGACCGTTTTACAGCCGTCTGGAATATGGTTTAATAAATTGAGTAAATCTTCTTCTTCTAAGTGATTGATTTCGTCTGTAAAAGGCTGAGATTGCAATTTGACATCATCAAGATACATATTGAAATTAGTATTTTTCCTGATGGTTGCCAAACAATGATTCACTGTTATTTTTCTGGCCCAGGCCTCAAAAGCCTGAACTTCTTTAAGCTGATCCATTTTTGTAAAGATGGTATAGAAAGCGTCGGCCATAGCCTCTTCGATTTCTTCCTCCTTTTTTAGATAGCGCTTGCAGAGGCGATACAGCTTTGGAGCCATATACTCATAAACCTGACGCTGTGCATCGCGGTTCATTTTTTTACAGTTAGAAATTTGAGTTTCGTTTATCACAATTGTTGTCTTTATACTAAAGAGAGATAAAAAGATAAAAAGGTTGGGACGATTATTAAAAAAAAGTAAAAATAATTTATGATTGGTTGTAAGTGGTTGATTTTATGCTTCTTATTGCTCGTGACAAATGTAGTTGTAATATTCGACGATCTCTTTAATTTGAGTAGAATTAAATTTCTTGTCTTTTATTTTTTTAATAAGAATATCGCAATCGGAAAAGTAATTGGTAGCTGTTTTTTTCCAATTAGAAAGAATTCCAAGATTGATATAAGTAGGGTATTGTTCTTTTTTTCGTTTCAGGTAGTAAAACTCCGTAAATTGCTCTGTAGTGTTCGAATAGCTTGCACCACCTTGCGGGAAAGATCCTGGGCTCGAATTCATCGTTGTATAATACTGCAGTTTTGCCATTCGGTATAAATAAACTTCTCCATCAAGTACAAGTTCCAGTAGTTTCGGATTGTCGAACGAATTTAGTTTTACATATTCGTAAGTTTCCTCAAAACCATAGCCAACGAATTTAATTTTGGAAATAGTTTCGAAATCCCAGGAATCGGCCTTGCTGTCCGGAGTAATTTTAAATTTTACTTTATTATTTTTAATTTGGCCAACACCTTCAATAGAATCTCCTTCGTGAAAAAAAATGATACATTCCCGATCTTGTGCATAAATTGAAGTACTAAGAAAGAGCAAGAAGATAAGTAAGCTTTTGATGGTTTTTTTCATTCTTGTAAAAAGTGCAATCCGATACTGGATTGGGAGTGAATTATTTTTTATTTTTTTGCCACGAATTTCGCGAATTTTCACGAATTGTTTTTGTGCGACCGGATAGGAAAGCTCTGGGCCTTTGCTTCTCTAAACCTTTACTTTACAAGAAAAACTAGTCTTTTAAAGGCAAGCTAAGTTTAAAGATTTTCGTTTCTAAAACCTCTGTATCATTGTCTTCACATAGCAAAAAATCGATTTTGCCGTTTGCTTTTTGGTAGAAGGTCAGACCTTCAAATTTATTGGTTGACGTTATTTTCTGTGTGAAGTCGATTTTCATAGTTTTAAGATCGATGCGTCCGATAAAGCTTCCGAGGATTTCTCCGTCGTCGTAAGTCGATTTGGTGTCTTCGGCAGTAGAGAGAAAATAAATTTTATCTTCGACTAAAATCGCATCTGTAAAACTGGAACGAACTCCTTTTATTTTGGGCAGTTTATAATTGACAGCGACCAAAGCAAATTCTTCGCCCAGGTTTTTCGCATGGATCGTAAAAATGGTGTTTTTGTTTGAAATCCCATTACCACGATTGAATAAATACCAGTTTTCGCCATCGAAAATAGCCCCTTCCAGATTGAAGTCTTGCGGTTTTATTTCACCAAAACTTTGCATTAAGCCGTATAAATCAACCAGATTGTTTTTTTGAAGTATGGATTTCGTTTTGAGATCAAACGAGATCATTTTATTTCGTTTTTCGGTAGAGCCCGAACCAAATACATATAAAGTATCATTGTGATTGGTGATCGATTCGAAATCCGGTTTTATATTTTTTGGAATGTTTTGCGTCGGATTATCGATTAAAGCATGTTGATTTAATTGCTGATTCTGCATGTTGTATTCGTACAAGAATCCACTGTTATCACCAATGACATAAAGAGAATTGTTATTGAAGAATAATCCCGAAGCAGACCCGATTCCGATGATTTGAAATAATATTTCCAGTGTGAATTTTTCCATGAATGTTGTTTTGAAAACTAAAGTTTAATCGTGCTAAAAATGAAAATAATGTATTGAAAAAGTATTACCATAAATAGCAAAAATATGCTTCGTAAAAGTAGTATATTTACTTATATGATAAAACTGATAGTATGAAATCTATAGATCCGAATAATTTTAAAGTTGTAAAAAAAATAAGTTTAAAGCATATTCCGACTTTGTTGGACATAAAAGCAGATGAGGATGAAAAGGAACATAAGCTCGATAAGGTTCAGGCAAAATTGAGCAATTTGCAGGATGTGATGTATGCCCACAACAAATACGGTGTTTTGATATGCCTGCAGGGAATGGATACTTCGGGAAAGGACAGTTTGATTCGCGAGGTTTTTAAAGAATTTAATCCGCGTGGAGTAGTGGTGCATAGTTTTAAAACGCCTACCTCGGCAGAATTAGAGCATGATTATTTGTGGAGACATTATATCGCATTACCTGAAAAAGGAAAGTTTGCAATTTTTAACAGAACCCATTACGAGAATGTTTTGGTAACACGGGTGCATCCGGAATATATTTTAGGGGAGAATTTACCCGGAATTAATACGATTGATGATATTACACCCGATTTTTGGGAAAATAGGATGGAACAGATTACGAATTTCGAAAAACACATTGCACAAAACGGAACGATCGTATTAAAGTTTTTTCTGCATTTGAGTAAAGAAGAACAGCGCCAGCGTTTACTGCGTCGTTTGGAGGAAGAAAGACACCACTGGAAATTTTCTCCTGCTGATTTGAAAGAGCGTGAGCGTTGGGATGAATATCAGAAATATTATGAAGAAGCAATAAATAAGACTTCGACAGAGCATGCCCCCTGGTATATTGTTCCGGCAGACGATAAAGAAATGGCCCGTTACATTGTAGCCAAAATTATTTGGGAAGAAATGCAAAAACACACCGATATCAAAGAACCCGAACTAGACGATAAAATAAGAGCCAATTTCGAAATGTACAAAAAGGAATTGGGAGCGTAATAAAATTACAAACCCGACAGTCCATGAGAAACTGCCGGGTTTTACCAAAAACAAAAGAATAATAATGAATCCGTTCGGTGCAATTAATTTTAACACATAGAGGCATAGCTAACAGGGCCTAAAAAGACGTTTTACTTGAAATAAATTACTTGAGACTATGTGAAAAAAATATGATTTTCTTGAAGCATCTCAAATTGTGAATTAAAAGTCTATGTTTCTATGTGTTAAATAATCCTTTATCTAATTACACCCAACGGATCAATAATGAATGTATTTTTACAAATCAAAACCGTACGCTAAACGAAGCGCCACCTGATTGGTTTTGAATTTGTTGTAATCTTCGTATCGTACACTGATGTCAATGTATTTGTTGGCATATCCGATTCCCGGAGCCCATAAAAAAGTGGTGTCGTTGTATCCGTTTGTTACCGCAAAACCAGCACCAACTTCTCCTAATACATAAAATTGATCCTCCCAGATAAAGGCTTTAAAACCCGCTTTTGCAGGGATAAATCCAAGGTCTTTTACATCATCTCCGATAAATAAATTTGTAAAACCTGTAGTCAGGGTTAGTGAAGTTCTTTTAGATAAATCATATTGCAAACGCACATCTCCTCCAAGCGACCAATCGTAAGCATTGTCTGTCGGGAGACCACCGTTTAAACCAAAACCTAATCTAAAACCTGGCTTGTAAGTTTTGATTTCACCCTCGTTTTTAACTGCTTCAGTCTCTTGGGCAAAAGTTGTATTGGCGAATAAAAATGCCATAACCGCTACGCATAACATTTTTAGATTTTCAGATTTTTTCATGATCCTTTTTTTTGAATTATTAATAAGGTAAAAGTAGATTCTAACCGCTCGGAGGTTGTTATACAATTCGCAGGAATTGTTATATAATCTTAGCGTTATTAAGGATATTCTTAACATTGGCTTATATTTCTGATAATAGGAGAGAATTCAAAGCTTCTGAGTATCTTTGTTCACTTAAAAACATTAAAATTGAATATAAAACAATACACAAAAGAGTTCTCTTATAATTTTAGATTAGCCTACCCAATTATTTTGGGAATGGTTGGACATACTTTAATAGGTATCGTCGATAATATTATGGTTGGGAAATTAGGTAGTACAGAGCTGGCGGCGGTTTCGCTGGGAAACAGTATGATCTTTGTTGCAATGTCATTAGGAATTGGATTTTCGACCGCAATAACCCCAATTGTTGCAGAAGGTGATGCGGAGCAAAATGATACCAAAATTCGTTCTGCATTTCATCACGGTCTATTTTTATGTACTATTTTAGGATTGGTGATGTTCGGTGTGATTGTTTTGGCAAAACCAATAATGGAAATGTTAGATCAGCCAGCGGAAGTAATTGTACTTGCAAAACCGTATCTGGATTGGGTGGCGTTTTCATTGATTCCTTTAATTATGTATCAGGGATACAAACAATTTGCCGATGGAATGTCGATGACTAAATATTCGATGTATGCGATGGTAATGGCAAATGTGCTGCACGTAGGGATAAATTATCTCTTGATCTACGGTATCTGGATTTTTCCTAAAATGGGAATTATTGGAGCAGCGCTCGGAACCGTAATTTCCAGAATCTTTTTGGTGATGTTTATGCATATTATGCTTTCAAGAAGAAATGATTTAAAGCGTTTTTTCAACGGTTTCAGTTTCAATGAAATTAAAAAAGAAACCATAAAAAAGATCGTAAGTATTGGTTTTCCTTCGGCTATGCAAATGCTTTTTGAAGTGGTCTTGTTTACGGCTTCGATCTGGCTTTGTGGTAATATCGGTAAAACAAGTCAGGCAGCAAATCAGGTTGCATTGAGTCTGTCTTCTCTGACTTTTATGTTTGCTATGGGATTAAGCGTAACCTCGATGATTAGAGTTAGTAACCAAAGAGGATTAAATGATTTTAAAAAATTAGTCGTGGTGGCCCGTTCTATATTTTTGCTGGCTATTATATTAGAAACTTTCTTTGCTATTCTGTTTGTTGTTTTTCATAATTATCTGCCTCATCTCTTTTTGAATATGGAAAATGGAGGACAATTGCTGGATAACAACGAAGTGATAAGTATCGCTTCGAAATTGCTTTTAATTGCAGCCGTTTTTCAAATTTCTGACGGAATTCAGGTGGTTGTTTTAGGAGCTTTACGTGGTTTGCAAGATGTAAAAATACCCATGTACATTACGTTTGTGGCGTATTGGGTAATTGGTTTTCCGATTTCGTATTATTTGGCAGAATACACGCCTTGGAAGGCACAGGGGGTTTGGATTGGACTTTTGGCAGGTTTAACCACAGCAGCCGTATTCCTGTACATACGTTTTCACTACTTAACCAAAAAATTAATTAATAATTCAGTTGCAAATAACTAAATTTGAAACTTAAAAATAAATAATGCCACAGATTACACGGATTCAAAGGATTATTTTAAAATCTTTTTAATCCGTGTAATCTGTGGCAAACTAATAATCGTTTGATAGATTATTACAAAGACTAAAAAAATAAAATAAATAATATGGAATTACCTAAATTTTTACTCGGAGACAATACTGATTTCCCGGATGATATTTTTATCATTCACCTTGATTATCCAAGATTTATAATCAATTTAAAAGATGATGAGGTGGAGTTTATGGAAGAAGCCGAAGACCTTGATGAAGCAGAATTAAATGCCGAAATGGAAGGTTTGATTGTTTTGGCCAACGACTTTTACGACAGAGAAATAAATCGTTACGAAGAATAGACACACACACACATTGGTAGAGACGCACAGCAGTGCGTCTCTACAATGCGTTTCTACTGTGCGTCTCTACGATGTGTCTACCCAAAAATTCCACCTTAAATTATCTTTAATGAAAAAAATAAGTTTTTTAAAACCCGTTTTTAATTTTATAGCAATCGGATTGCTAATTAGTACTTTAAGCCGACTATTTTTATTTTTTATCTTTAAAGACAGAGTGGTCGAAACGCCAAATTTCTGGTATATTTTCCCAATCGGTCTGCGAATGGATTTAATATTATTGTGTTATTTGTCTTTTCTTCCGGCTGTTTTAATTACATTTTTGCCTGCTAAATGGATAAAATTCACGAATAACTTTTTGGTGATTTATAGTTTTTTGTTTCTGTTTTTAATTCTTTTCGTAGAATTAGCAACACCTGATTTTGTAAAACAATACGACACACGTCCCAATAAAATTTTTCTGGACTATCTGATCTACCCAAAAGAAGTAGTAGGAATGTTGTTGAAAAGTTATCTGATGTCTATTATCGTTACGTTTTTAATTTTGGGAGTGGTACTTTATTTTGCTTTCAAAAAAGGAAAACGTTTCTTTCACACCACCAATACCGAATATAAATTCAAATTGATGCTTTTTCCATTAGTGGCTTTTTTATTGTTTTTTGGAGCACGTTCCAGTTTGACTTCAAAACGACCAATCAATGCCAGTAATGCAGTATTTTCTACCGATCAATTAACCAATACTTTGGGGTTGAATTCTTTTTATACGGTTGCTTTTGCGGCCTATTCGATTAAAAACGAAGGAAACACCAAGATGTACGGAAAAATGGAGGAAGCGGAAGCTATTGCCCGTGTGAAAAAATACATGATTGCCGGACCAACAGATTTTACTGATGCTGAAATTCCGTTTCTGCATGTGCAACAACCGGATACTGCTGTAGCAAAACCGTATAACCTGGTTATTTTTCTACAAGAGAGTTTAGGTGCGGAATACGTTGGAATTTTAGGAGGAAAACCCCTGACACCGGAATTTGATAAACTATCAAAAGAGGGATTGTTGTTTACCAATTTGTATTGTACAGGAACTCGTAGTGTTCGTGGTATCGAAGCGGTTGTAACAGGATTTTTACCATCGCCATCTGAAAGTGTGGTGAAATTAGGAAATTCGCAACAAGGCTTTTTTACATTGGCTGATGCCTTAAAACAAAAAGGTTACGATACCAGTTTTATTTATGGTGGAATGGCAAATTTTGATAATATGGCTTCGTTTTTCAACGGAAATGGTTTTCAGGACATTGTAGATCAGGCAGACTTTGAATCGGATGGAAACAAATATGCGTTCAAAGGAACTTGGGGGTATTCAGATGAAGATCTGGTAACAAAAGCAAACAATTATTTTAAAGCTAAAGGCGATAAACCGTTCTTTTCTTTAATGTTTTCGACTTCCAATCATGAGCCTTTTGAATATCCGGCCGGAAGAATAAAACCTTACGATCAAAAACCGGCAACGGTAAATAACGCCATGAAGTATGCGGATTTTTCAATTGGAAAATTCTTCGAAATGGCTAAAAAAGAAGCGTATTTTAAAAACACCATTTTTATTGTCATTGCAGATCATAATACAAGAACTTACGGAAAGAATTTAGTACCGATCAATAAATTTCATATTCCGGCTTTGATAATGGGACCTGGAGTTCAGAAAGGAAGTGTTTACAGCAAATTGGCAAGTCAGATCGATATTCCTCCAACTTTGTTAGGGTATTTAGGAATTCCGTTTGAGACACCGATGGTAGGAAGAAATTTAAATAAATTGGATACTAAAGTTCAGGGAAGATCTATTATGCAGTTTAATGATATCAATGCGTTCAGAGTAGAGAATCAAGTTGTAATCATGCAGCCCAATTTAAAGCCTCTTCAATTTGAGATCAAAAATGATACAACTTTAGTTCCTGTGAAACTAAACGAAGAATTAGCCAAAGATGCTTTGGCACACGTTATTACAGCAGGAAATTTATATAAGGAGAATAAGTATAAGCTTCGAAAAAAGTAATTTTTAAGTGGCTGAGGTTCTGAGTGACTAAGATTCTAAGTTTGATTTTCTTAGTAACTCAGAATCTTAGCAACTTCGTTACTTAGTATCTTTTCCAAAATACAACGCTAACAAATTTTGAGCAGCTGCAAAAGGTGATAATTCATCATTTTGCACTGCTTTTTTGTTTTGTTCCAGTTGTGAAATTATTTCCGGTTGGTTATAGAAGTTTAATCGGAGTTGTTCGTTGATGGTTTCCATCATCTAAAAATGATGCTGATCTTTAAGTGGCTGAGGTTCTGAGTGACTAAGATTCTAAGTTTGATTTTCTTAGAAACTTAGCAACTTCGTTACTTAGTATCTTTTCCAAAATACAACGCCAACAAATTTTGAGCAGCTGCAAAAGGTGATAATTCATCATTTTGCACTGCTTTTTTGTTTTGTTCCAGTTGTGAAATTATTTCGGGTTGGTTGTAAAAGTTCAATCGGAGTTGTTCGTTGATGGTTTCCATCATCCAAAAATGATTCTGATCTTTTCGTTTTTCGTGAAAATAGCCCGTATTGGTTGTCATTTCGAAGTAATTGGAAATGGTCTCCCAGATTTCCGAAATTCCTTCGTGGGTAATGGCACTGCAGGTAGTTACTTTGGGTTGCCAGGTTGATTTTTTTGGTGGAAATAAATGCAAAGCCCGATTAAATTCCAGTTTGGCCTGAGTAGCTTTTTTGATGTTATCACCATCAGCCTTATTGATGACAATAGCATCCGCCATTTCCATAATACCCCGTTTGATGCCCTGAAGTTCGTCGCCGGCACCCGAGATTTTTAATAAAAGAAAAAAGTCAACCATGCTGTGGACAGCAGTTTCACTTTGTCCAACACCAACTGTTTCGATTAATATAGTATCAAATCCAGCAGCTTCACAAAGTATAATTGTTTCCCTTGTTTTTCGGGCCACTCCGCCTAAAGTATCTCCTGATGCGCTGGGTCTTATAAAAGCATTTTCATTTTTTACGAGTTCTTCCATTCGGGTTTTATCGCCTAGAATACTGCCGTGAGAAAGTGAACTACTGGGATCAACGGCCAAAACCGCTACGTTTTTACCTAAGCCAGTCAAAAAAGTTCCAAAGGTTTCGATAAAAGTACTTTTTCCAACACCAGGAACGCCTGTGATCCCTATTCGGATCGATTTATTGGCATAAGGAAGACAACCTTTGATAACTTCATTTGCTTTTTCGGCATGCTCGGGATTGGTACTTTCAACCAAAGTAATGCCCCGACTTAAGGAAGTTCTGTTGGCGTTAAGAATTCCATCAATCAATTCTTCGGCGGAAGGTTGTATTTTTCTGTTTTTCTGAATCTGATGAATGGCAGATATGCTGGTAATTTCAGGAGGTGAAATTCCGGCTTTTTCTTGCAGACTGCTAACTTGTTTTTTTGAACTCGACAAAACATTCTTTTTGGTAGTGTAAAAGTACAGAAAACAAAAACAGTTTCAAAAGGCAATTTAGCTTTTGAAACTGTTGAGGTTGGTTAACACGAATTACACGAATTTTCAGGAATTGTTTTTTTGCTGTATGATGAGAACGAAAAACTTGTGAAAATTCATGATTATAAAAAAAATAGAAACTTAACGACTCAGAAAACGAAAACAGTTTCAAAAGGCAAATTGGCTTTTGAAACTGTTGAGGTTAGTAACACGAATTACACGAATTTTCACGAATTGTTTTTTTGCTGTATGATGAGAACGAAAAACTTGTAAAAATTCATGATTATAAAAAAATAGAAACTTAACGACTCAGAAAACAAAAACAGTTTCAAGAGGCAATTTAGCTTTTGAAACTGTTGAGTTTGGTTGCCACGAATTACACGAATTTTCACGAATCGTTTTTTGCTGTAAGTGAGAAAAAAAATTAGCGGAAATTAGTGTAATTCGTGGCTATAAGAAAAACTCAGAACCTTAGAATCTTAGTTCCTCAGCAACTTAAAAAAATCAATATGCCGCCGTAAAACGTACTTGATGATGTTTTGGAGTTTCTGCCTCATCAGCGATAACAACCGCTAAATCCTGTACCGATAAGATACTTCTTTGTTCGTCATTAAAAACCGGATTTTCCAGTCCTAAACGATAGTTACCTGTTCTTCCTGTTGTAATGCCTTGATGCATTTCAAAAGCAGGGCTGAAAAAGGCCCAATTCAACTCTTTTTCTTCTTTGATGAGGTTTAAGTAATCCCTTGCAGCTGTTGCACCTGCATGGTATTCTTTTGGAAAATCTGGGGTGTCCACTGCTTGTAGATTGGGAGCTACAAATAAACTTCCGGCTCCGCCAATGGTAATAAAACGTTTTACTCCCGATTTTTTTACTGCTTCCTGAATGGCTTTTGAACCGGCAATAAAATCATCGTAAATATTTGGGTTGGTCCAACCGGAGTTGTACGCGCTGATTACAAGGTCATTTCCTTTTAAGGCATCAGCCAATGCAGCCGTGTTAAAAATATCCGCAGCAACCCAATTTACATTTGGAGTTTCTTTTGGAGTTCTGGCAATGGCTGTAATTTCATGATTTCGTGAAGCCAGTTCGTTTAAAATAGCGGAGCCAACAAATCCGGTAGCTCCAATGATTGCAATTTTCATAATATATCTATTTTTATTAGTAATAAAAAATGTTACAGTTTTGCGTAAAAAAAAGTTTTAGAACTGATTTGAAAAATCTTCTAAGGTGATACCACTCAGTTGCAGACTAACTTTTTCATTCATTTCGGCATATAATTCGGCTAAATTTTGGTTGATTTTTTTTCCAACCGGACAATCGGGATTAGGCTGATTTTTCGCATAACCTAAATTGATCGTGTCAAGGGTCATTTCAAATACTTCTTTCAAAGTAATATTCGAAGCCGCTTTAGACAATTTTGTACCGCCGTTTTTGCCTTCTTTACTTTCTACAATATGATGCGCTTTTAGATTCGCAATTTCCTTTCTAACCAAAACCGGGTTGAGGTTAATGCTTCCTGCAATAAATTCGGAAGACAAATAATCATTTGGGAATTTAGTGAGTAAAGTTAAAATGTGAATCGTTATGGCAAACTTACCTGAAATCATACTGTAATAAAATATGTTACAAATGTATGCGGTTTTATTCAATAAAAAAAAGTTTTAACTGAAAATTAATAGTATTCAATGTTTTATAAAACCTTATTTTTGCAATCATTCTGCGCTATGAACAATTTTATTCTAATATTCTTCTTTTTGACTTTGGGTTTGCTTTTACAAAGAGTAAAGCAGTTTCCGACTTCTGTTTATAAGCTTTTGAATAAAATAGTCATCTACGTTTGTCTGCCGGCCATTACCTTGTATCACATACCGAAAATAAAATGGAATGCTGACTTACTGTTTCCGATAGGATCAGGATGGATTAGTTTTATACTTGCTTTTGTGTTTTTTCATTTTCTGGGAAAAAAGTTAGGCTGGTCTAATAAATTGATCGGTTGTTTGATTCTGACGGCAGGATTGAGCAACAGTTCCTTTCTTGGCTATCCGATTATTGAGGCTTTATTTGGAAAAAAAGGTTTGGAAACCGCCGTTCTTGTCGATCAGCCGGGAACCTTTGTGGTGGTTTCGACTTTAGGGATTTTTGTGGCTGCATTTTATTCAAAGGGAAGTCCTGATGCATTAGGGATTTTAAAGAAGGTTGTTCTTTTTCCTCCATTTATCACGTTTGTTGTCGCCTGTCTGCTGAATGTTTTTCAAGTGGAGTTTGACGAAAGCCTGCAAGCCATTTTGTTGAAGATTGGAAGTTTTGTAACTCCTTTAGCCTTGCTTTCTGTAGGGTTGCAACTTACGTTTGACCGAAGAAGCCGACATTGGAAATTCTTGCAATTAGGGCTTTTTTACAAACTTATTCTGGCTCCTTTTATCATTCTGGTTTTGTATGTTTTTATTTTAAAACAACATTCAGAAGCGATCAAAATCACCCTTATGGAAATGGCAATGGCACCCATGATAACCGGTGCAATTTTGGCCTCGACTTACGGATTAAAACCGAAGCTCAGCAGCATGATGATTGGTTTCGGAATACCGGCTTCCTTCATCACCCTTACCATCTGGTATTTTATAGTTAGTTATATATAATTTTTTTGTTACCATAATATGAATTCATCTACTCAGACTGCTACAATTGATAGCAGTGCTTTAGCTCAAAAAACCGTTTATTCGGTATTATTCTCCATTGCATTTGCCCATTTGCTGAATGATTTAATGCAATCTGTAATTCCATCTACTTACCCGATTTTAAAAGAAAACTTCAATCTGAGTTTTACACAGATCGGATTAATTACGTTTGTTTTTCAGTTAACCGCTTCTTTGTTACAGCCTTTTGTTGGATTTTATACCGATAAAAAGCCAAAACCATACTCACTAGTGGCTGCAATGCTTTTTACTATTCTTGGATTAGGCTTATTGTCTATCTCAACGTCCTTTTGGATGATCTTGACTTCGGTGGCCTTGGTAGGAGTCGGTTCTTCTATTTTCCATCCCGAAGCTTCCCGTGTTGCTTTTTTGGGATCAGGAGGGAAGCGTGGTCTGGCGCAATCAATTTTTCAGTTGGGAGGAAATGCCGGTAGTGCCATCGGACCTTTGTTGGTTGCCTTGGTAGTTGCTCCTTATGGGCAATCGTATGTGATTTGGTTCGTAATAGCTGGAGTTTTAGGAATCATGATTCTGTCGAGAATTGCACTTTGGTATGAAAATCACATGAGTTTGAGAGCTGCAAAAAAGGTAGGTTTAGAAGAAGCTGTTCCATTATCCAATAGAAAAATCACTATTTCGATTATGGTTTTATTGTTGTTAATATTCTCTAAGTTCTTTTACATGGCCAGTATGTCCAGTTATTTTACTTTTTATTTAATGAGTAAATTTTCTTTAGACATTCAGGAATCGCAGTACTATCTGTTTATTTTCTTAGCTTCTGTTGCGGCAGGAACTTTAATAGGTGGTCCATTAGGGGATCATTTTGGAAGAAAATATATTATTTGGTTCTCTATTTTAGGAGCAGCGCCATTTACCCTGCTTTTGCCTTATGCTAATTTGTTTTGGACAGGAGTTTTGGCCGTAATTATCGGAATTGTTATCGCTTCTGCATTTTCGGCAATCTTAGTTTATGCTCAGGAATTGAAACCCGGAAAAGTCGGAATGATTTCTGGTTTGTTCTTTGGTTTTGCTTTTGGAATGGGCGGTTTAGGATCGGCTATTTTGGGTTATATTGCAGATAAAACAAGTATCGAATATGTCTATACGATAAGTTCCTATTTGCCTTTAATTGGAGTTTTGGCTTACTTTTTACCGAACATTCAAACGAAAAAGTAGGGGCGTTTTTTAACTATTTTTGTGAAAATCAATGTTTTCTTTGTTCTTTTTTTGAGTAATTTTAGAGGAACTAAAAAAAGTACAATTATGTCAACATTACGATTAGGCGATATAGCTCCCGATTTTCAGGCTGAAACAACCGAAGGACCCATTCATTTTCATGAGTGGCTCGGAGATTCCTGGGGTGTTTTATTTTCGCATCCATCCGATTTTACTCCGGTTTGTACAACTGAACTAGGAACAGTTGCCAATTATCTTCCGGAATTTACAAAAAGAAATACAAAAGTTATCGCTTTGAGTGTAGATGGTTTAGAATCTCATTTGGAGTGGATAAAAGACATCAACGAGACTCAAAATACAACGGTTAATTTTCCTATTATTGCGGACGAAGATAAAAAAATAGCAACGTTATATGATATGCTTCATCCAAACGCCAGTGATAAATTTACAGTGCGTTCGGTATTTGTAATTGGTGCTGATAAAAAAATAAAATTGACGCTAACTTATCCTGCATCAACAGGAAGAAATTTTGACGAATTGTTACGTGTTATTGATAGCTTGCAATTAACAGCAAATTATAGTGTAGCAACTCCGGCAAACTGGAAAGATGGAGAAGATGTGGTTATTACTCCGGCAGTTCCGGACAGCGATATCCCTGCAAAGTTCCCAAAAGGACACACACCGATAAAGCCTTATTTGCGTATGACTCCGCAACCGAATAAATAAAGTTGCTGAGGTTCTGAGGTACTAAGTTTCTAAGATAGGAGTTTTTTTGCCGGGTGAATTTAATTAGTAATTTATTAAGCCCTTAAGTCCCTAAAATAAAGTTTTAGAGATTTAAGGGCTTTCTTTTTTTTAAAGTAGTACACTTAGCCACTTAGAGCCTTAGTAACTCAGAATCTTAGGATTTCAATAAATCCGACATTCTTTTTTTGTCTCCAACCACCCAAAGAATATCATTTTTTTCTAAGATTAATTGGGATTCGGGATTTAGGATTCTGTTACCGTTTCGTTCTATACCAACTACCAGACCGTTGGTTTTTACTCGGAATTGTCCAATGCTTTTTTGTATAAATTCGTCTTGTGAAACTTCCAGTTGGCGCAATACAATATCTGTTTCTTCTGCTTTTTTTGGAGCCTCTACCTCATTTTGATTCAGATATTGGGCAAACTCAGTAACCTGGGCATCGGTACCGATGACACAAATTTCATCGCTTGGGAATAAACGTTCATTTTTGGTTGGAATTGGAATGGTTACATCGCCACGTTTTATATACGCAATGTTGATTCCCAATTGTTCACGAATTCTTAATTCTTCCAGAGTTTTACCTACTAAATTGGATTCTTTTCCAATGTCAAAAAACGACATGTGACCGTCCCAGGGCATTAAGTTGGCGTATCTTCTGTCGATTTTTTTGTTTTCGCGATCGTTTAAATTCTTCAAAAAGTGATTTTCGATTTTATGATATTGTTCGTTTAACTTTTTAGGAAATATTTGATAAGCTCCAATAGCAATAATCAACGCGATAAATGCGATTAGGGGCGAAAAGAAGATATTCAACAGAAATCCGACAAAGAACAAACCAAGACTCATTCTGATTAAAATCAACATTAAAAGAGCCCCTCTGTATTTGCGTTCTGCCCATAACTCTTCGACTTCTTCTACTGCCACACGTCGCAAAGAAAGTGCCCATAAAAACGGAGCAATTACAACCAAAGTGATAAGGGCAGCTAAAGTGTTTCCAAATCGCGTATCGGCTACTAGTGGCGCTATAAATTTTGACGACGATAGAATTACAGCAACAATGATAATCGTATGCAGTATAATTTGAATAATATAGGCATGAAGTACTTTTTGCCAAGTGCTGACCGATTTTATAGCTTGTGCGTTGACACTATAACGGTTGATGTTTTTAACCCATTTTTTTGGAAGTTTACGCTCTAAAAGTTCCGAAAAAGGAACTGCGTATTTTACCATAAACGGAGTCGTAAAAGTAGTAACAGCAGAAACCGCTACCACGATTGGGTATAAAAAGGAGCTTGTGACATTTAGTGTCATCCCGAGAGTGGCAATAATAAAGGAGAACTCCCCAATTTGCGACAAACTCATTCCGGTTTGTACAGACTGTTTTAAGGGTTGACCGGCCAGTAAAGCACCAATAGTAGAACTTACTGATTGCCCTACGATTGTTAAAATCGTTAAAATCGCTACGGGAACAGCATGTTCGTAAAGCATTTTAGGATCGATTAACATTCCGACCGATACAAAAAAGATCGCTCCGAAGAGGTCTTTTACTGGTTTTATTAAATGTTCGATATGTTCAGCCTGTGTAGTTTCGGCAATAATTGAACCCATTATAAAGGCACCTAATGCCGGAGAGAAACCTACATTTGCAGCAAAACTTACCATCATCAAACATAAAGCTAGGGAGATAATAAGTAACATTTCGTCTGTCAGTAAATGTTTGGCTTTTTTTAGAAGTGTCGGAATAAAAAAGATACCACCAACAAACCAGGCGGTCAGAAAGAAAACTAATTTTAGAACAGACATCATCAATTCGCTACCCGAAAATTGCTGACTGACTGCAATTGTTGAAAGTAAAACCATCATTAAAATAGCAACGAGATCCTGTACAATCAGGGAACCAATAACAATTCCGGCAAATTTTTGCGCTTTTACACCCAGTTCATCAAAAGTTTTCAGGATAATGGTCGTTGACGAAATCGATAAAATCACTCCGAGGAAAATACTGTCCATCTGGGACCAACCCATCCATTGCCCGACGAGATACCCCATGATGACCATAGTGATAATCTGGGTAATAGCCGTAATCGATGCGGTACCGCCGACTTTCATTAATTTCTTGAAACTAAATTCGAGTCCGAGACTAAAAAGGAGAATAATTACACCAATCTCAGCCCAGACCTCAACACTTTTCATTTCTGTAATCGAAGGGAAAAAATCAAAATGATTTCCTGCCAAAAAACCTGCAATTAAATAGCCCAGAACAAGAGGCTGTTTCATTTTTTTAAAAAGGAGCACAGCAATTCCGGCGGTGATCAGGATTAATCCCAAGTCGCTGATTAAAGGTTGTAAGTGGTGTGTAGTTGCTGCGGCGGCGTTTATGGCAATCATATAGGGAATGTTTTTTCAGGAGTTTAATCCAGTTTTCCATTTCAGGCTTTTGTGAAAAAAATGTAGTTTTTTGCACAAAGCTTTTTATTTCAAATGAAATTCACTCAACTCTTATGAAATAAAAATTAAGTGAAATAATCTGGGCTAACTTCCAATCGGATTAAATAAAAAAAGCTACCGTTAAAGATAGCTTTTTTTGGTAAAATATTTTAGGTTTTCTTTAAATTCCTGTGTAATTAGCAGGTGTTATTTGCATTAATTCAGCTCTAACAGCATCAGAAACTTCTAAAGTGGCAATAAAATTATGAATAGCCTTTTTATCAATTGCTTCGTTGGTTCTTGTTAAACCTTTTAGCGCTTCGTAAGGATTTGGATAAGCTTCGCGACGTAAAATCGTTTGGATTGCCTCAGCCACAACTGCCCAGTTTTTTTCTAAATCTTCAGCAAATTTTGCCTCGTTTAAAAGTAATTTGTTTAAACCTTTCAAAGAAGCTTCAAAAGCAATAATGGTGTGTCCAATTGGAACTCCGATATTACGCAAAACAGTACTGTCTGTTAAATCACGTTGTAATCTTGAAACCGGCAATTTAGCAGCTAAATGTTCAAAAATAGCATTTGCCATTCCTAAGTTTCCTTCCGAATTTTCAAAATCAATCGGATTTACTTTATGTGGCATAGCCGATGAACCAATTTCACCTGCTTTGATTTTTTGTTTGAAATAATCCATCGAAACATACGTCCAGATATCACGGTCTAAATCGATTACGATAGTGTTGATTCTTTTTAAAGCATCAAAAAAGGCTGCAAAATGATCGTAATGTTCAATTTGAGTTGTTGGAAAAGAATGGTGTAAACCAAGATCTGTTTCAACAAATTTATTTCCAAACTGTTTCCAGTCAATTTGTGGATAAGCTACGTGGTGGGCATTGTAATTTCCGGTTGCTCCGCCAAATTTAGCAGCAAAAGGAATATTAAACAACAAACGCATTTGCTCTTCTAAACGCTCTACGAAAACCAGGATTTCTTTTCCTAAACGGGTAGGAGAAGCCGGTTGTCCGTGTGTACGCGCCAACATCGGGATGTTTGCCCATTCAACACTTAATTCTTTTAATTTAGAAATTAAAGTGATCAAGGAGGGCATATAAACCTGCTCAAATGCGTCTTTTGTAGAAAGCGGGATAGCAGTATTGTTAATGTCCTGTGATGTTAATCCGAAGTGAATAAACTCTTTGTATTGCGATAAACCTAACTTTTCGAAAGCATCTTTAATAAAATACTCTACTGCTTTTACATCGTGATTGGTTACTTTTTCTGTTTCTTTGATCCAAAGAGCATCTTCAGTAGAAAAGTTTTTGTAAATGTCACGTAAGCTGTCAAATAAATTAGAATTTACGTCTTTTAGCTGTGGCAAAGGCACTTCGCACAAGGCGATAAAGTACTCAACTTCAACTAATACGCGATATTTGATTAAAGCTTCTTCTGAGAAAAAAGGCGCTAATGAAAGGGTTTTATTTCTATATCTTCCATCAATTGGTGATATAGCATTCAATTCGTTTAAAGTAGTCATTGTTATGTTGTTTGTTCGAAAGGAGCAAATATAAACAGAATTTGGGGATAAAAAGTAATCAAAAGGGGCAATTGTGGGATCAAATCTAAAAGTTGTCGTGTCTTTATTTCGTGTTTTTTGATTATTAGGATCTTTTTGCCACGAATTACACAAATTGCACGAATTATTTTTTTGCCACAGATTAAAAGATTCGCCGGATTATCTAATTCTATCGAACCCTTTTTTGCTCTTGGTAAATAGATAGTTTTTATAGCGTGTTTTTTGAGTATTTTTGATCTTTTTTGTGTGAATTTGCTTCGTCTGTTCTTATCATTCGGGCTGCAGATTTTTTTTCATTGTTTTAGCGAAAATCTGCAAAAATCTGCAAAATCTGCGTGCTATTTAATTTTTACTGCTCCACAACTTTTGAACATGATCTCTATTGTGCTTTTAAATTGAGTTTAATCGCTCTCTTAAAATCAGCATCCCTTCTGAAGCAATTTTGGCAATCGTTTCTACTTTATTACTGATATTAGGAATTGCAATTGGTTTTGGATCAATGTAAAAGACCGGCGTTGTGCTGTAGGTATACGAAATTAGTCCGGCAGCAGGATATACCTGTAGTGAAGTTCCAATTACAACAAGATAATCTGCTTTCTCCACTATGTCAATAGCTTCTTCAAGAGCGGGAACTTCCTCGCCAAACCAAACAATATGGGGGCGGAGTTGGTGTCCGTTTTCATCAAAGTCACCCGTATATAAATCTTCTGTCCAGTCTAAAATCAGGTTTTTATTTTGAGTACTTCTTACTTTTAACAATTCGCCATGCAAATGCAGGACTTTTGTGCTTCCGGCACGTTCATGTAAATCGTCAACATTTTGGGTAATAATATGTACCTCAAAATCCTGCTCTAATTCGGCTAGAATCTCATGGCCTAAATTGGGTTTTACTTCTTTGAGTTGTCGGCGTCTTTTGTTGTAAAAATCCAGTACCAGTTCCTGATTTTTATACCAGCCTTCCGGTGTAGCCACTTCCATAACATCATGTCCTTCCCATAAACCATCGCTGTCGCGAAAAGTTTTTATTCCGCTTTCGGCACTAATTCCGGCACCGGTTAAAACGACTAGTTTCTTTTTCATTTTGATTTTTTGAATTTCAAATATAAGGAAATTGCTGTATTAGATGTTTTTATTTGTGATATCAATTCTTTACAAAAGTATTTAGAAGTAAGTAAAATCTTATATATTTGTATTGTGTATTGCTGTAATATATGGCAACTTTGTTTATTTTTTTAAGTCAAATTATAAAAAGAGATGTTAAAGTTCGGTTTTTATCAGAACTTTTTATTTACTTTGTAAAATCATTGCAATGAGAATTATAGGAAAAAAGATAATCTTAAAGATTAAAATTAAAAATATAGGAAATAAAAAGTTATGCAGTGCGATTGATAAACTCATTACTGATCTGGAAAACTTTGATTCTAAAACTGGGAAGTTCAGGGAAGTTTGGACTGATGCAGATTGTGTTCATAAGGATGGATTTTACTTTTTCAATATTCACTTTCATAGAACATTAATTTTAGTTGAGTTAGATGATGAGGGAGAAGCTACAATTGCATGGGCAGGAACGCATCAGGAGTATGAAGTTGTTTTTAAAAATAACAAATCAACTATAGAAAAGTGGTTGAGAAAAAATGGATATATAACACAATGAAAGCAAATTTTGACATTGAAAGTATAATTGATAGCGGGTTCATTTCAAATGAATTAGACTATGAGAGAGCGCTTATTGCTGATAGAAAATTAAGACTTTTGGCAAAAGAGAGTATTCACTTTAAAAATCTGAGATCAAAACTTCGAGATTTAATCGCGAAATATGAAAGTTCGGAATGGGGTGATGTTAATTTAATTGATGAAAGTAAACTTTTAGAAGTTGAAAAGTTTGAGCAAATAGCAGAACTGGAAAGAGTTTTTATCGAAAATCGAAAACAATCTATTCGAAAAAAGCTAAAAGAACTTGATTTGACTCAAGAAAATCTGGCTACGCTCTTAGGTCATAAAAGTAAGACTCATATGTCTGAGCTCGTTAATGGAATAAAGCCCTTTACCTTAAAAGATTTGGTAATTATTAATAGAATACTAAAAATTGATGTGAGCTTATTAATTCCGCTTTTTCTTTCTAATGAAGAGCAACTAAGAGTGAAGGAGGCAGTCAAAAAGTTAGATAAACCAAAAGTGAAATTAAACGTAGAGGATTTACTTTTATCTTAAAATGATTATTCGTCTTTTCGTTTTCTTTTTTTAGTATTTTTACTATAAATAATTGACAAGCTACTGATCTATATAGCTCTGTTTTTTTTATGTAAAAGCTAAAAATGATACTAATACAATTTACAGGTTTGTCAGGTTCCGGAAAAACTACATTAGCAAAGAATGTTTCGTATTTGCTGGCCGAGCAAGGACACAAAGTAGAAATAATAGATGGCGATGTTTACAGACAAACACTTTGCAAAGACCTAGGATTCTCGAAAGAGGATCGATGTGAAAACGTCAGACGCTTATTTAAGGTAGGGCAGGATTTTGTGCAGTCAAAAGTAATTGTTTTAATGTCAGTCATCAATCCTTATGAAGAGTTAAGAAACGAAATCGGTCAATTTTCTTTTGTAAGAACCGTATTTCTGGACTGTTCAATAGATAACCTCATAAAAAGAGACCCGAAAGGATTATACAAAAAAGCACTGCTGCCGGATACTGACAGCAACAAGATCAATAATTTTACAGGAATCAGTGCTGTTTACGAAGTCCCCGTAAAAGCTGATTTAATAATAAAAACAGATTCCGAATCTGAAACTGTTTCAACCAACAAACTTTATACTTTTATAGTAGATAACCTAACGGATTCTGTTCAGGAGCAATACCGTCTTATAAATAAAATAAATCTTTAGACATGGAAAATAGCGATCATCCCCTTTTACATTGGATTCCGAATAAGTTAATTGAAAAAGAGGACGAGGTCTATTTTGAGTGGATTTATTTGGGAGATAAAAGATATTTAGATCCCTTTTTTGAAGAAACACTGGTGAAATGCGTGGGATATTCTAATAATTCAACAAGATTTAAACTGGTAAGCACAGTTGAAAATCTTATTGATTGGTCGGAACAGTTAGTTTCTACTGATTTAAAAGCATTTGTTTTTCATGTATCACGCTGTGGTTCTACAATGTTGTCGCAGTCTTTGGCGGTTTCTCCGCAAAATATTGTAATTGCAGAAGCTCCGATTATTGATGCAATTATAAGAAGTGACCTTTTTGATTTGGATAAAAAAAAGATTCTTATCAAAGCGGTAATTGCTTTGTTGGGACAAAAAAGATTCTCGGAAGAAAAGAATCTGATTGTGAAATTAGATTCCTGGCACATCTTTGAAGCGAATGAATTAAGAGCCATTTTTCCTGAATTGCCTTTTATTCTACTGTATAGAAATCCAACAGAAGTACTAAAATCTCATTCAAAACTAAAAGGAATGCACATGGTTCCCAATTTGCTTCCGTCTAAAGTTTTTGGAATAAATGATCAACAGATGGAAGAACTTACTTTTCAGCAATATGGTGCCGTGGTTCTGGAAAAATATTTTGAGGCGTATTCTGATTTTTATGAAAAGGATCAAAATGTTGCAGTGTATAATTACAAAGAAGGAATGAGGGAAATTCTGGAAAAAGTAATGGATATTATAGATGTGGATTATTATATCGAAGAGGTTGACCAAATGTATGAACGTCTAAAAAAACATTCTAAAAATGAAACAAACGTTTTTAACGGAGATTCTTTTCTAGGTGAAAATTTAGCAATTGACATGGTTAAGGTGAATCATTTATATGAAAAACTACAAGAGAAATTGACCGGACAACTGGCCGGAAGGAATTAACGGCTCCTTGTTACTAATTCTTTTTTAGTATTTTTGCGGCAAATACAACCAAAATGATTGATTTAGATTACCTCGCATTTCTTGAAAATATACTAACCGACAACCGCAAGGAAAGATTTCTAAAAGTTTTATCTAACCGTACCAAGCATTTTACAATTGCTGTAGAAGATGTTTTTCAGATGCATAATACAAGCGCTGTTATGCGAAGCTGTGAGGTTTTTGGGATTCAGGAACTGAATATTATAGAGCAGCGTTACGGAAAAAGAATTGATAAAGAAATTGCAATGGGTGCCCAGAAATGGGTAGACATCAATCAGTTTGATTCGATTGCAAATTGCGTTTCAACTTTAAAAAATCAAGGGTATCAAATTATCGCTACAACACCGCATGAAAACGACTGTTTGTTGGAAGATTTCGATATTACCAAACCAAGTGCTTTGTTTTTTGGTACAGAACGCGACGGACTTTCTCAGGAAGTATTAGATAAAGCCGATGGTTTCCTAAAAATACCAATGGTTGGTTTTACAGAAAGTTTAAATATTTCTGTTTCTGCAGCAATCATCATTCAAAACCTTACCAATCGATTACGCAATTCAACTATAAACTGGCAATTGTCTGATGAAGAAATCCTTGAAAAGCGATTAGCTTGGGCTAAAAGTTCAATCAAAGACATTAAGAGAATCGAAGCCAGATATTTTGAGGAAAATCCACGATAAGAAGGCTTGACGGTTTTGTTTTTTTAACCATATAAGTGATGTAAGTTCATTTAAATTGGAGCTTAATAGGTGTAGTTTGTCCTTTCGAAGTACGAGAAATCACACTAGTGATTCGACAAAGGTTGGCGATTTTCTATGTGGGATCTCTTGTTGGATTTAATATGAGTGGTTAAACCATATAAGTGATGTAAGTTCATTTAAACTGAAGCTTAATAGGTGTAGTTTGTCCTTTCGAGGTACGAGAAATCACACTAGTAATTCTACAAAGGTTGGCAATTTTCTATGTGGGATCTCTTGTTGGATTTAATATGAGTGGTTAAACCATATAAGTAATTTAAGTTCATTTAAATTGAAGCTTAATAGGTTTAGTTTGTCCTTTCGAGGTACGAGAAATCACACTAGCGATTCGACAAAGGTTGGCAATTTTCTATGTGGGATCTTTTGTTGGATTTAATATGAGTTGTTAACCATATAAGTGATTTAAGTTCATTTAAACTGAAGCTTATATTTTTTCAAATGGCTTATATGGTTTAGAAGCTTTGTGTAAAAGATTAAATTGTAATACTATTTGTTTAGTGTTTGTCTATCTTCCAAAAGAATCATAATTATCGGTTGCGTATTTTTCAAAACGTTTTAATAAGACAATATTTTGTTTCTCTGTTTCAGTTAATTGATCGTCTACATTACTTGAAATCGGAATATACCAATCGACAAAATCAAAAAACTGACGAACTCCTTTTGTTTTAAAAGTAAGACCATGTCTGGCAAAAATGGTATTTCGCAGAATTTCTAAATCTAGTTTTTTTAGATTTTTTAATTGACTTTCTTTTAGTTTTGTTGTTGAGGAGTTAATTTGATATACGCTCTCTGAGGCTTGTCGGTATAAAGAGGGGGTATCGTACTCATCGTACTCCTCCTCTTTTCTCGCAATAGTATCATCGGGAAGTGGTAAGCTTTTTTCTTTTTCGATTTTCGGATTTTGAAAGTCAATATAAGTGTCATAATCCGGAAGCATTACATTTGGGTCATATTTAAACTCTTTTTTAGTGAGTTTAAAACTTCTTTTTGTTACTTCTTTTTTATCGTTATAAGCGGTCCATATTCCTACTATTGTATCATTTATTACTTCAAAAACAAAAGCACCGTCATTTTTATCATCCCCTGGTTCATCTAGCGTAAAAATTAGCCTGTCTTCTTTTTTTATTATTTTGCCTTTTAGCGGTCTGTTGTTTCCGGCAACAATACTTTGTCCTATAACTTCAGATTCCGTAATTTTTTTGATTAAAATATTGATTTTATTAATTCCTTCTTTTGCTTCTCTAGTAGTGTCTCTTTCCTCAATCATAAAATCCCCAACCCATGAACCATATAAGTCTGTTCTTATTTCTGTGTCTTCTTTGTTCTCATTTTTTAAATTTTCATTTTGAGCAATTTGTTTTTCTTTTGAATTGCAAGAATAAAGTAGGACAGCTAACAATAAATAAAAAAAGTTTTTCATTTTTTTGATTGGTTATAAAGGTAATATTCGATGATTAACAAATTTGGAATCCAGCCAACCCAAGCAATGATCTGATAGACATCCATTGGTGAAGGGTGAAACAAATATACAAGAATAACCTTCCAAAAGCGTAAGGTTATGGCGGAAAATGTTAAAGCAAAACTTCTTAGCATATAGGCTTTGTGAAGTGTGATGTTTTTATTTTTAATGCATAAAAAACCTTGCAACGTAAAATAAAACCACAGGATGGACAGCATAACAAATGATATTTTGGAATACAAACCTCCATTGGCAAAAACGCCAATAAAGAGGCCGGAAGGAGCGCTGAAAAAGAGAACGATAAAAACATAAAATTTCCCTATGTTTCGATGAATAGCAGGCTTTCTTTTTAATAAACCCGAACTGAATTGCGTAAATCCGGCAAGCAAAACAAAAATTGCGGAATACACATGAATGTAAAAGAAAACAATATAAAGTGGAATTTCAGAAACCTCAGTTTGTTTTATCTGAAGAAAAGCCGCATCATTTTTGAATGGTATGTATTGACAGGTAATCCGGATCATCAATATGAAAAAATAACTAAAGCAGAGTGTCAATAGTAGAGGTAAGGGGTGCTTGAGATACTTTTTCAATTTAGATGCTAGGTTGATTCAAGATCAAATGTATGGAAAAAAGTAGCTAAGTTTCTGAGTTGCTTAGACACAAAGAAAAAAACTAAGTGCCAAAGCTAGATACTTTGAAGAAAACCTATGATAAGAGGACTTAACGTTTGTGTTTTTTAACCATATAAGTAATTTAAGTTCATTTAAATTGAAGCTTATATTTTCTTAAATCACTTATATGGTTTAGAAACTTTGCAACTCAGAGCCTTACTACCTCAGCACCTATTTTCTCAAAAAAAGAACAAACCCCAAGACACTGACAACTAAAATAATCAGTGCGGCTAGTACCATTGTCAGATCGCGAATGTTTTTTCCTGCCCAGTCCATGAATAAAAATTTATGCAAAAAGGCAAAGGAGTACCCTTCTACTTTATCCGAATTTTTGATAACAGCGGCTAATCTTGAAGTTGCTGTTTCGATAAAATAAGTTGTTTTTTCAGGGGTATCATAGGCTAGTTTGGTCACTGGTAGTCTTTTGTTGACAAAACCATATTCACGACTTTCAAAATCAGTTAAGACTTTTGATTCCAGTAGTTTTACATCTTCCAGAGTGGGTTGAGGTTCGTCATTTGAACTTTCGGTCATTTCGCAGCAAGCGGCTTTTGGGGCGCCATCTGTAAAATAATACGCAAGGAATTCCGCATATTGCAGATCAAGGTTGGGTGTGATGGTATTGGTTGCCATATTGAGGTAAACCACTTCTGATTTGGACTCCTTTTTTTTGCCCCATTTTGAATTTGTGTCCGATTTTGGTTTTTTGAATTTTCCGGTTTCTTTTTCGGTCAACTGACAACGATAGTAAATGCTGTCGTTTAAAGTAATGATTCCAATGTTTTGAAAACGACTCCAATCTAAATTCAGAATGTTATTTGCAACGCCAATATCTTTGGTTTCAAAAGTAGGCTCGTAAACCATTTGTGATAAAGTGTAAGGCTCCCATTTGGTTGTAGCGTGATATCCACCGCTAAAAGCAAAGGTCAAAGTAAAAAGAGAAACCCAGATTCCGATTTGGCGGTGGTATTTTCGAAGCCCTTTTTTGGGTTGTAAATTATCTGTTTTTTTAAATTGTTTCCACAGTAAACCATAAATTACAATACCACTTAAAGCTGAAAAACCAATTATAGACAAAAGAAAGATCATCGTTATAATCCGGATACTGTTGTTAGAGATGGCATCAATAAACGACCAATTATGAAAAACGTCAAAAAACCAAATAAAAGCTTGCCTTGAATTTGGATTGAAGGTAGCCAGTTTACCTGAGGAAGTTTCTACATAAATTTCCATTCCATCTGTACGATCGAATGTCAGTTTGTAAACCGGTAAATAACGATTGACATATTTGTATTGTGAAGTAAATTCGGTTACGACTTCACTTTTTTTAACGGTGCTTTTTTGATCCTCCAGAAAGTAGCGCGATAGCCATTCGGCATATTTCTGATCTCCGTTTTCCAGTTTTTTGGCAGTGGCGGTGTCAAAATACCATAGTTCACCAAGGATTGTTTTTACTTGGTAATAAGTAACATTATTAAAAGATACAATTCTGAAATTTTTGAATTGTGTCAATTCGTTTTTTTGTAGAACTTCCTGAATAGAATACTTTAGCTGATTTTTATCGATATGCTGTTGTTCCAGTTTTTCATGGGCGATTTCCGGTTTAAAAAAATGTGCCATAAATGGATGCATCAAACCCGATAAGGTCCAGAAAATTACAGGAACAATTGTAATTAATCCAATAACACGATGCCATTTGTACATGTGTTGTTTGATTTTTTTGATGAATTTTGAATCCTTCTTTTTAGCCGTTTTTCTGTTTGTTTCTTTATTCATGGTTATTTTTTTAAGGAAAAATTATACTGAATTCCAAATACAAAAGTTCTCGGTGCCGCCGCTGTATAGGTGGGTTGAGCATTTGCTATATTGGCTCTGGAGACATTATAGGCATATAATTTATCCGTAAGATTCATTACGTTTCCATAGATTTCAATTTTTCTCCATTGATAACCAATTCGGGCATTAAACAAATTATACCCGCTGTACTTGAAGGTGTTAATCTGATCCTGGTAATAACTGCCAACAAGCTGCCATTCAATTGAAGTTCTTAAATTGGGAAGCCAATTGGGGTAATAACTAACTTCAGAATTTCCGGACCATCTTGGAGCTGCGGGCATTTCTTTACCGTTTAGATTCTGAACAGGATCTGACGGTTTGTCCGAAAGTTTAAAATCAATGTAAGTATGTTGTGCGTAAGTTCCGCCAAGACGAATGTTGAATTGTTTGGAAGGTTTATAAGTAGCACCAAATTCAATTCCTTTGTGGCGGGTTTCTCCGGCCGAGCGATAATCAGTGGTATTATCTGCAAGTTTTACATTTAGTAATTCATTCTTGCCTTCCATATAATAGAATGCATAATCCAAGTTTAGTTTGTTTTCTAAGAGCGAAAACCATCCGCCTATTTCGACATTATTAAAAGTAGCTGGTTCCAGATTGTAATAAAACTCGGCAGGAACAGCTGTTGTCCCCCCTGTACCGGGTTTAGTTCTGAAAATAGAGGTAATTCCGGGAGGCGCAAAACCTTGTGAGTAGTTTGCATATATCCCCGCAAATGTAAACGGATTGTAATTGGCTCCGGCTTTATACGTTATTTTATCATAAACCTTACTCCCGGAGGAAAGATCGAGGGCGTTGTTATACTTCACTTTCATATTGTCATAACGACCACCAACGGTAAAGATTAATTTATTTACCGGATTAATACTTAGCTGAGCATATCCGGCGGTGTTGATTATATCGGCGGTATAATCCGCGAGTTTTGAGTCTGGATGTTCGGCAATGATTTCATAAGAATCTACGGTTTGTTTTCCTGCTTCTCCCGGATTTAGATTGGCTTTCAAATCAAGGACATACGACCAATAGGTTACTGGCGAATAATCGTATAAGGCACCCGCTACAATTTTAGTATTCAGGAAATCGAACTTTTGGGTGTGCTGCCCAATTGCCCCGTAACTTTTGAAATTGTTTGAATTTACTTCACCTTTGGCTGTGGTAGGATTAACAGTAGGACTCCATCTGATTCCGTAGGATGGATTTTGTCCTAATTTATTATCACGAAAATAGGCTGTAAGA
This sequence comes from Flavobacterium sp. ABG, assembly GCF_001027725.1. Lineage (NCBI taxonomy): Bacteria > Pseudomonadati > Bacteroidota > Flavobacteriia > Flavobacteriales > Flavobacteriaceae > Flavobacterium > Flavobacterium sp. ABG. Next base: position 76,717 of record NZ_LEKS01000018.1, on the reverse strand, counting down.
TAACTGCTTGAATTGTTATTCCAGTCGTGTTCTAATGTTAGTCGGGTTCGTAAAGCTTCCGATTTTCTGTACGTGAAATTAGAAGTGCTTTTGTAGGTTCTGTTGTTAAAAGCATCTTCGTTGACCGTACCGCTCATATCCGAATAGTATTTTCCGTACATCGTATTACTGATCAATCGGGTAGAAGGGGAGATGTTGTAATCGATTCTGGCATTGAGATTGTCTTTGTTGTAATCAGAATACGCCATCCAGCTATTTTCTTGTAAACTTGAAATTCCGGCAATATGAAAACCGACTTTTCCAACGGTTGCACCACCGGCAGCCTGAAATCTCCTGTAGCCATAATTATCGGCCTGAACTCCAAACTTAAATTCGGGGTCAACAGGTGGTTTTAGCGAAATTAAATTGATGGTTCCGCCGACAGCCTCCGGTCCGTACAGTGAAGAAACGGGGCCTTTTACGACTTCAATATTTTGAATGTTAAACTGATTAATTTCTAATAAGGCATTGTGGTTGAAGATTCCCATGGGGCGAATCGGTAAACCATCTTCCAAATACAAATAATAGGCATTGGTTGTCATAGGTTGACGAATCGACATCATGTGTTGTTCGTTTCCTATATTGACCATCAGTACACCCGGTGTTTTATTGATGATTTCGTAAACCGCAGTTGCCTTGGTTTCATTGATGGTTTTGGCCGTTATTTTACTAATGGCAACAGGGGTTTCTTTGCGTAAAGTGGCAGTACGATTGGCCGTTACAAAAACATTTTCCAGTTCCTGAGATTTGGTAGAATCTTTCTCTACTTTGTTTTGTGCAAAAACACATTGTCCTATGATCAGTAGGATAAAGTATATTTTTTTCATTTTAAATGCTATAAATTTTTAAGGAGTAACCGATATTCTTTGGCTTTATGCCAAGAAAGATTTTTTCAATTTTCATTGAAAAAAGGACTGAAATTTATAGAAGACAGGAGGGAGGATGAAATACAGTCTTTGAAACCGAAACCGGTTTCTCATTGAGAGAGGCGTAAAGTTTTGCTTCAGTTTCGATTGGCAGGAGGAGTTCAAAAGGAGTAATACCAAGATTTTGAATGTAAACGATTTCTGTTTTTTCTTTCAGATTGTTTTGCATTCTTTTTTCGTTATCCTCATACTTTTTTAAACTGTTTTGAAGTTCACATCGACCATTACAATCATTAAAAAGCATTTTTCGTTGTACACAGATGGTTTTTGAGATTTCTTCCTGATTTAATTTGAAGGTAGTATATACAAAGAAACTGCCAAAAGAGGGAACTAATAGCATGCAAGAAAGCAATAGGATAAGAAAGCGTTTCAAGATAAATTTCGTTGTTTAATGAATTTGTTTTTTAATGTTTAAAGGGTGTAATTCAAATTAATACCCCATCTGTAATTGGCTTCCATTTTTCCGCTGGATAAATTTTGGTTGATAGGCAACATGGCGTTTATACCCAAAGAAAATTTGTCTCTTCCGACCTCAATTCCGAATTTTCCAAAAAGTATATCACCTGCCGTATCTGGCAAATCTAAACCATGTTGTTTGTTGGTTTGATAAACTTCTCCGGCTAAACCTAATTGCGGAACCAGTTGTAAAGCCTCCAGATTAAATAAATAAAATAGCGTACTGGCATAGTTAAATTGATCTCCGTACTGATAGTTTTTACTGTTCTCTGTTTTGAAAACATAATTCAGCATGGTGTTCAACCCTAAATTGTTTTTCTTAATTACATATTCCGAAACCAATAAATAATCCCAGCTTCCGGTTCCTAATTGAAAGCTCTGATTGATACTTCCTAAATTATTGGCTTCGGCAAATTTTCCAGTTGGCATTTTTACTCCTGCGCCCAGGTTTATTTTGTGGGTAAAAAGGGTGCTGTCTTTTTTGGTTTCATAAACAGAATACAATCCCATTACAGTGATATCCCCCAAACCAGCAATACTTTCGGTACCTGATGTTAATTCACGTTCGTGAAAATGATACGGAACCAATGCCGAAATCTGGATTTTTTGCGTAATCGGAATCCTTGCCCAGGCCTGAACAGTATTGAAATTCTCGTCGATCCACGGAGAATTGTTGAAAATCCCGTCGCGACTGGTATAACTTTGTTTGAAGTAACGAACTCCGACAAAGTTATTGTTTAGCATAGAACTAAATCCCATACTTCCGCCACTTGCCGAGCACCCGCAGGCGTCACAATCAAAGTCTTCCAGCATGGCCAGACGCTGAAAGGTAAAACTTGACAGAGAATCTTTCGCTGTAAAACTATAGGCCGAAAGCCCAACTAAAAGCACTATTGTTAAGAGTATTCTTTTCATTCTTTTTTATTTTAAAATTCCGAAAATCGCTTATCGGTTAAATATTGTGTATCAGTGAGCGTTTTTAAAAACGCAATAATTTGTTTTTTTTCATTTTCGGAAAGTGGAATCCCGAGATTTCCATTTCGTTTCAAAATAGGGTCTAAAGTTTCAGAGTCCACTACTCCCGAGGCATAATGATTAAGTACTGCTTGCAGCGTTCCAAATCGTCCGTCGTGCATATAGGGAGCTGAAACTTCTATATTACGGAGACTTTGTACTTTGAATTTATAATAATCAGATACTAATTCAGTGACTCTGTAACGTCCGACATCTTTTATTTTAGGATTTACTGCCAGGCCATTATTGCGAAAGGAATGGTCCGTCATTAAATCTGTTGCATGACAGGAGGCACATTTTGATTGGAATAAATCATAACCCGCTTTTTCATCAGCAGTAAAAGTGCCACCAATTTCATTTCGCCTGTATTTATCAAATTTAGAATTAGATGAAACCATCATGACCATAAACTGCGAGAGAGCTTTGAGCATATTCTCAGTGCTGATTGTGCCGTCGTCAAAAGCCTGACCAAATAATTTTCGGTATTCTTTATCTGCTTTCATCATGGCCAGAATAGCGTTCAGATCGCCATTCATTTCAATGATACTTGTCAACGGAATAATGGGTTGTAGGTCCAGATTAGTGGCAGCTCCGTCATACATATAAGCAGACTGGAAAGCCATATTCTGAATTGGTGTTGCGTTACGAGTACCCTGCTCATTATTTACGCCATGACTGACTGTGTGACCGTGGTGTGTGAAAGCATTAGCCTGTATGTGGCAAAAACCACAGGAGACCAAGCCATCAGAGGCCAGGCGTCCGTCGTAGAATAATTTTTTTCCTAACTCGAAACCTTTTTCTGTAGGCTTATTTAAAGCAATATTATAGGTCATATCCGGAAAATTGGATGGAACAGTAAACGCTAAAGGAAGATTTACATATTCTTGATCTTCTTCATTATCGGAGCAACCTAAAAATAGTGGAATAAACAGCCAGAGAACAAATTTTATTTTCTGCATGGTATGATGCTTTTTGAAAACAGTATTTTACAATTTCAGTCCATCAGTGTCCTTTTTATTTTTTAAGTTTAGAACAAACTTGAAAAATAAAAAGGCACAGGATGTAATAGTATTCTGAAAAATAATAAGTACTATATTTCCGGAATTGGACTAATTGTTATGTACGTGATCTATTCTGAACATTTTTGAGATGTTGGCAGTGATTTTAGGTAAGGCTTCACCTCCCATAATCATAGCACCCATTCCGCCTTTGTTATAATCAGATAGTTTAATGGTGTTTTCTCCGTCCAGAATTTTAGATAAATCTGTTACGATATGAATAGCCGGTGTGATAGTAGTTCGCACTAAGGCTTTGGTAGGTAAGTCCAGCGTTACTTCTGTGTAATTATATGCTGTACCAATTTGCCCCGTATGCACCATAAAAGGGACTGCAGTTTTAACGGTAGAGGAGGTAAAAGTTCCTTCGAAGGCTATAAATTTATAACCAGCAGACCAGCTCCAAATCAGCTCCTTGGCTTGTGCCTTGGCTAAAAAGTCACCTTGTCCCGAAGCTCCCAAAAGCCATTGTTCTTTGTCTACTCCAATGCCAAATTTAACTTTGGTATAATCTCCGGCAGGAACATCAGTAAGATTAAATTGGTATCCCGCAGTAGCATCCCCTTCATCGGCAATAAAGTAGCTCTGTGCTTTTGGATAGGTAAAAGTAGTTCCGTCTGCTTTTGTCAGAACAATATTGCTGACGATATAACGAACGAGATTGATTTTTAAAACCTCGTTGTTTTTGGTAGTATTGGGTTGGGTTTCTAAGATTAAGTCATTGTCTCCAAAAGAATTGTCAAATTTCAAACCTAATTTTCCCGTTCCTGTAGTGCTTTTTTCGTTGTTATCATCGCTAGAACAGGCTGTAATAAAAATACTAAGTACCAGTAGCACTATAGTCTTGTATACTATTTTTTTCATTTTTATGAATTTTATATAATTTTAAATTTAGAATAGGCGTAAGCACTATTTCATTGTTTTTAAGAACAATGAGAAATCATTTCAATAGCAATTGAAATAAATTTTTAAAAATTATATAAAATAGGAGGGAGGGCGGAAAGTAGTTTTTGAAACCGAAATTGGTTTCCCGTCAAAAGAAGCAAAAAGATTTGTTTTTGATTCGATTGGGGCTGCTAATTTGAAAGTATTTAGAAGGGTATTCTGAATGTAAACGATTTCTGCCTTTTCTTTCAGATTGTCCTGCATTTTCTTTTCGTTGTCGGCATATTTTTTCAAACTTTTCTGAAGTTCGCATCGACCATTACAATTGTTGAAAAGCATTTTACGCTGTACACAAATGGTTTTTGAAATTTCGTCCTGATTTAATTTGAAGGAGGTATAAACAAAGAAACTGCCAAAAGAGGGAACTAATAGCATGCAGGAAAGCAATATGATGAAAATGCGTTTCAAAGAGTGTTTCGTTGTTTTCAGGAGCAAAAATACAGTTTATTCGTTTTAGATTGACTATTTATTGTTGTTTTTTAATTTTTTTTAAACCTAACAGGTTTTCAAAACCTGTTAGGTCTTATTCGAAGTCCTTAAGGTTAAAAAAAAAATCTCCAATTGCCACAAAGCTATTGGAGATTTTATATTTCGCAAACCTAACAGGTTTTAAAAACCTGTTAGGTTTAATTCATCTTAATAATTATTTAACAATAACCCATTCGCCATTTGCGATTAAAGTTTCTGCTTTTTTAAATTTCATTATTTCCGTTTTTCCGGTAGCCACTTCCTGAACAGTTACAGTATCGTTACGATTGATTTTTGGCATATCTCTCACGATAGTTTCTGTAACCTGACGTTCTTGCGTTTGTCCCGCTTCACGATTGATATCTTCGCTGTTTACAATTTCATCTTTGCTCAATTTGAAATTTTCTTTCTGACGAACTTCTCTTGCTTCTTGAATTTCAGGAACATTTTGAGCCGGTAAATCACCTTTGAATAAGAATGAAATAACTTCTTTGTTAACGTTGTCTAACATTCCTCTAAACAATTTGAAAGCTTCTAATTTGTAGATAAGCAATGGATCTTTTTGTTCGTGAACGGCTAATTGAACAGATTGTTTCAATTCGTCCATTTTACGTAAATGTTTTTTCCAAGCTTCATCAACAATAGAAAGCGTGATGTTTTTCTCGAAATCAGCAATTAACTGAGCTCCTTCGGTATCGTATGCTTTTTTAAGGTCTGTAACCACATTCAACGTTTTGATTCCATCAGTAAACGGAACTACAATACGCTCAAAATGATTGTTAGGCTCTTCATAAACTCCTTTAATGATTGGGAAAGCTTCTCTGGCACTTCTTTCTGTTTTTTCAGTGTAGAAAGCTAAAGTTTCTTTGTATACTTTTCCGGTGATTTCGATATCAGTTAATTTTGTAAAATCAGCTTCAGAAATTGGAGAAGTGATAGAGAAATAACGGATCAAATCAAATTCGAAAGTTTTGAAATCGTTCATTGCTTTATTATGACTCACTACTACTTCACAAGTATCGTAAAGCATGTTGGCAATATCCAGTTTCAAACGCTCACCAAATAAGGCGTGACGACGACGTTTGTAAACTACTTCACGTTGCGAGTTCATTACGTCATCATATTCTAATAAACGTTTACGAACACCAAAGTTGTTTTCTTCTACTTTTTTCTGAGCACGCTCGATCGATTTAGTCATCATAGAATGCTGAATCACTTCACCTTCCTGTAATCCCATTCTGTCCATTACTTTCGCTACTCTTTCAGAACCAAATAAACGCATTAGGTTGTCTTCAAGAGAAACATAAAACTGTGAACTTCCCGGATCTCCCTGACGTCCTGCACGACCACGTAACTGTCTGTCTACACGACGGGAATCATGACGCTCTGTACCAACAATTGCTAAACCTCCCGCAGCTTTTACTTCCGGAGATAATTTAATATCGGTACCACGACCAGCCATATTGGTTGCAATAGTCACAACTCCGGCTTTACCTGCTTCTTCTACAATTTGTGCCTCTTGCTTGTGCATTTTTGCATTCAAAACGTTATGGGTAACGCCTCTCATTTTTAGCATTCGGCTTAATAATTCTGAAATCTCTACAGAAGTTGTTCCAATTAAAACTGGTCTTCCTGCATTTGATAATTCCGTTACATCTTCAATTACAGCGTTGAATTTCTCACGTGTCGTTTTGTAGATATAATCTTCTTTGTCTTGTCTTGAGATTGGACGGTTGGTTGGAATTTCAACAACATCCAATTTATAAATCTGCCATAACTCGCCAGCTTCTGTAACCGCTGTACCTGTCATACCACCTAATTTGCTGTACATACGGAAATAGTTCTGTAAAGTAACAGTTGCAAAAGTTTGTGTAGCAGCTTCGATTTTTACATTTTCTTTCGCTTCGATCGCTTGGTGTAAACCGTCAGAATAACGACGACCATCCATGATACGACCTGTTTGCTCATCTACAATCATGATTTTGTTTTCCATGATCACATATTCTACATCTTTTTCGAATAAAGCATATGCTTTTAAAAGTTGTGTCAAAGTATGAATACGCTCGCTTTTTACTCCGAAATCCTGGAACAATCTTTCTCTGGCTTCTGCTTCAGAATCTTTGTCTAGTTTCTGTTTTTCGATAGCAGCAATCTCCGTTCCGATATCCGGAAGTACGAAAAAGTCCGGATCAGTATCTCCTGAAAGGTATTGAATACCATTATCAGTCAATTCAACCTGATTGTTTTTTTCTTCAATTACAAAATACAAAGCTTCATCGACTTTGTGCATTTCGCGATTGTTATCCTGCATGTATTGATTTTCGGTTTTTTGAAGCAATTGTTTGATTCCTTCTTCACTCAAAAATTTAATTAACGCTTTATTTTTAGGTAAACTTCTGTACGCTCTTAACAATAAGAATCCACCTTCTTTAGTGTTTCCTTCTTTGATTAATTTTTTAGCCTCAGATAAAAATCCGTTTGCCAGTTGACGTTGTTGTGCAACTAAGTTTTCGATTTTTGGTTTCAATTCATTAAATTCATGACGATCTCCTTGTGGAACCGGTCCTGAAATAATAAGTGGCGTTCTTGCATCATCAATTAATACAGAATCGACCTCATCGACAATGGCATAATTGTGTTTTCTTTGAACTAAATCGCTTGGCGAATGTGCCATGTTATCTCTTAAGTAGTCAAAACCAAATTCGTTATTGGTTCCGTAAGTGATATCAGCATCGTATGCTTTTTTTCTTTGTTCTGTACTTGGTTGGTGATTATCGATACAATCAACGGTTAAACCGTGGAATTCGAATAAAGGTGCTTTCCAGGTGCTATCACGTTTTGCTAAGTAATCATTCACGGTTACTAAGTGAACTCCGTTTCCAGTCAAAGCATTCAGGTATAATGGAAGTGTAGCCACTAATGTTTTACCTTCACCTGTTTGCATTTCGGCAACTTTACCTTCATGCAAAACCATTCCACCAATTAACTGCACATCATAATGAATCATGTCCCAGGTAATTTCCTTACCTGCAGCATTCCATTTATTAGCCCAAACCGCTTTATCGCCATTAATTTCGATGTAAGGTTTAGCAGCAGAAAATTCACGGTCTTTTGGAGTAGCCGTAACTTCGATGTGTGTATTGTCTTTAAAACGACGAGCCGTTTCTTTAACAACAGAAAATGCCTCAGGTAAAATCTCTAATAAAGTTTTTTCTGAGATTTCGTATGCTTCTTTTTCAAGCGTATCAATAGCATCATAAAGATCTTCTCTTTTGTCGATGTCTTCGATGTTTTCAACTTCAGCTTTAAGCGCTGCAATTTTAGCATCTTTGTCTGCTCTTGCTTCTTTAATTGTTTCTTTAAAATACACGGTTCTGGCTCTTAGTTCGTCGTGAGACAAACCCATTAAGCTGGTTTCGAATGTTTTAATTTTGTTTAAATAAGGTTGTAAAGCTTTGACATCTTTCTGTGACTTGTCACCTACAAAGACTTTAATAATACTGTTTATGAAACTCATGATTTAGTGTATTTCTATTATATGTAAATGTGTATTTGAACCAAAAAAAAAGCCTCGGTGATGAGACTTTTTCCTTTGGTTTATTTTTTAATATTCATCCTCATTCCAAAGATAATCTTCGTCTGTTGGATAATCAGGCCAAATTTCTTCCATTGATTCATATATCTCTCCTTCATCTTCGATAGACTGAAGGTTTTCTACTACTTCTAACGGAGCACCAGCTCTAATAGCGTAGTCAATAAGTTCGTCTTTGTTAGCAGGCCATGGCGCATCACTTAAATAAGATGCTAATTCTAATGTCCAATACATCTGTTATCTGTTTAGTTTGTGCAAAAATAAATTTTTTACTGAAAAAGACAAGTAAATTTTGATTTATTTTAAGAAAATTTAAGAACGTCTTGTTTTAAAATTCCAAAAATTAAATTCCAAATTCCAAAAAGGAATCTGAAACCCTATATTTTCCGGTAGCTCCGGTTTGGAATTTGGAATTTAAAAAATTGGAATTTACAGAAAATTTATTTTCTGGGGATCCATTTTACTTCATCCGCTTTTAAGTCTGAGGACAACTTCCGTGCCAAGACAAAAAGGTAGTCAGAAAGTCGGTTTAAGTACTGAATTGCAATTTCGGGAACGTGTTCATTATGGCTTAAATGGACTGCCAAACGCTCTGCACGACGGCAGATACAGCGTGCTATATGACAATGTGACACAGTTGGATGACCACCCGGTAAAACAAAATGAGTCATTTGCGGAAGGCTATCTTCCATTTGATCAATCTCTTTTTCTAATAATTCGATATCCGTATCGATAATTCCGAGATTTTTTAATCGAAGTTCTCCGTTTTTCAAAACTTCTTTTTCCGCCGGAGTTGCCAAAATGGCGCCTACTGTAAACAAACGATCCTGAATTTCGATTAAAATCGTTTTATAATGAGCATCCATTTCCTGATCCCGAATAAGTCCTATATAAGAATTCAGTTCATCAACAGTTCCGTAACTGTCAATCCGGATGTGGTCTTTAGGGACACGATCACCGCCAAAAAGGGCAGTAGTGCCTTTATCTCCTGTTTTTGTATATACTTTCATTTTTTTTGAGTTGCTAAGTTTCTGAGTTGCTAAGTTCCTAAGTTTTTCGATGTAGATCTAAAGTTTAAAACTTGAAACTTTAAACCTGAAACATAAAACTTGAAACATAAAACGTTTAAATTCAGAAATCTAAAATTACTTAGTTGTGTCACTTTCAATTATACCATCGCGCAAGCGAATCACGCGATGTGCGTAGGCGGCAATGTCTTCTTCGTGGGTTACCAGAATGACAGTGTTTCCTTGTTCATGAATATCGCCAAAAAGCTTCATGATCTCTACAGAAGTTTTGCTGTCCAGGTTTCCTGTTGGTTCATCGGCGAGAATAATAGAAGGTTTATTGACCAAAGCACGGGCAATAGCCACGCGCTGGCGTTGTCCTCCCGAAAGCTGATTGGGTTGGTGGTCCATCCTGTCGCCAAGATTTACTTGTTTCAGCACTTGTGTAGCGCGTACAACGCGTTCCGATTTAGAATGACCCGCATAAATCATGGGCAACGCTACATTGTCTAAAGCGGTAGTTCTCGGTAATAAATTAAAGGTTTGAAAAACAAAACCAATTTCTTTATTTCTGATCTCTGCCAATTCATCGTCACGCATTTGGCTAACATCTTTACCATTTAATATATAACCTCCCGAAGTTGGTGTATCCAAGCAACCCAATAAATTCATTAAAGTCGATTTTCCCGAACCCGATGGTCCCATCAAAGCGACGTACTCTCCTTTTTTTATTTCTAAGTCAATACCTTTTAAAACATAAACGATTTCATTACCCAGAATAAAGTCTCGTCTTATGTCGGTTATTTTAATTAATGGATTTGCCATTTCGGTTTACAATTTTGGATTTAAAAGTACAAAACGCTTTTCAATAATTAATGAGTAGGCATTATTTGATTTTTGTTACAAAAAAGGATAAAGGCAAGGACGTATTCAGATCATGATGCTATTATCTATAAAGTATACTTCAATTGTTTGAAAAAGGGTTACATTATTTTAGGTGATATTTACATAATTATCATATTTAATTATTTTTACTGAATTATAATTATTTAAAATGCTAAAATTATGATAAATATTTATAATTATTCATTTTTATAGGTATATTTGATATCTATTAATTAAACAATCAAGATTATGAAAAATATACAAATTATATCAGGAATTGCATTGCTTGTTTTAAGTTTTGCATCATGTAAGGATGAAAAACAAGTAAATGCTCAGAAAAAAATCGACTCCTATGTTGCCTATGTTGATTCAGTGAAAAAGGTTGCAGCTGCCGATTTGAAAGAAAATTGGAAAGCAGTTGATGCCGAATATGACAAAAGAGCTCAAGATGCTCAGGTAGCGTTAGCGGACATTAAAGACAATTCGGCCGCGACCGAAAAAATAAATACAAGTAAAATAAAATACGAAGAGTTTAAAAATGAAATGACAGTCCTTTTTACTCCAAAGCCCAGTCCAAAACAGCAATTGCGAAATGCCTTGTTTGGTGAAGGAAAAATTGGTGATGATATGAGTTTTGCCTGGGTAAATGCTAAGAATATTCACAGTGTGTACCAACAATTTGTTCATACAGTAGAAAATAACAAGGACAGTTACTCCCGTGAAGACTGGGATGAAATTAAATTGATGTATGAGGCATTGGACAGTCGCAAAAATACGGTTGAAAAAGAAGGACTTACCGGTGAAGATAATAGAAAAATTGCCGGTTTAAAGTTGAAGTTTGCTCCAATGTATACCTTAAATAGAATGGGAGCTAAGTCGGAAGAAACCGCAGAAGCTAAAAAATAAAAAAATTGTAAATATTAAACGAGAAATGACAATCAGAAATGGTTGTCATTTTTTTATGCTCAATTGTGAGATGATCCTGAAATTTATTTGATGATTAATTTTTCAAGCTTTGCTAACATTTCATCTTTTTCTTTTAACATACGCTCAAATAAAACAATTTTTTCTTCATGAAGTTTTTTTACCTCTTCAATAGGGTTGAAGTTGATTGTAGGATTCTTCCCGACGCAGGCATTGTCTCCAAAAGTATTTGCAATAACATTTATTGCCTGTTCTTCATTGAAATTTTGAAAAGCTTCAACAGGAATTTTCAAAGAATTAGAGATTTGTCTAAGCAGATTATCTTCAATTACGTCTTTTTGTTCCAGTATAGAAATTTTCTTTTGGTTCCAGTCTTCTCCCAAATCATAAGCCAATGCTTCCTGTTTAATGCCAAGCATTTCTCTGAAGCGTTTTACGTTTCTTCCTTGATGAATTTTCTGTTCCATAATGAGTATCGTTTTTCTAAAGGTTCAAAGATAAAGCTATCTGCAATAAAAAAAAATCATAAAACATTTTTTTGTAAGATATTGTATCCGAATTTAGAATATGGAAGCAAAATACGAATAAAATAAAGAAGCAAAAAAAATAAAAATTTTGAATTACTGTAAAGAATGACTATCAGAAATGGTTGTCATTTTTTTATGCGCGAATGATAAAATGTTCTTTTTCCTGCTCGCGTCTAAAAAAGACAAATCCCCATTGAAACGTATCAATCGTCACTTTTACTTTTGGATGATTTTTAAGAATTTCCCAGGTTTCTTCCATCTCGGGAGACCAATGTATGTCATCAAAAATCCAAACCGTATCGTTGGTGATGGTTGGTAATAAAAGATCGAAATAAGCTAAAGTGGCCTTTTTAGAATGATTTCCGTCGAAGTAGATCAAGTCGAAGTTTAAAGTTTCCTGTTTCAAGTTGCTCAAATAGAACTGAAATTCTGAAACGATACTTTCGACATTATTACAGTCGAAATCTTGTAATTGATTTTTTGCAATTGCCATTGTATTTGGGCAGCCTTCCAGTGTAATTACTTTCGCTTTCGGATTCCCTAAAGCCAGAGCAGACGTGGCTAAACCTAATGAAGTTCCAATCTCTAAAATCGTGTTGGGTTGAAAATAGCGTACCACACGAAATAATAATTCGGCGCGTTTTGGAGAAATTCCGGCAGTCTTAGCAATTTTAGCAATTTGTCGGGTATTCGATTTAAAAACTTTTGAGCCCGCACCAAAATCGGTTACTTCAATAAAGTTTTTGTTTTGTAAAAGTGATTTCCGATACTTTTTTAAAATCGAATATTCGGGTTTTGGTTTCCTATCGTAAAAACATTTCGTCAATAAATGAAATACAAACGGAGAATGAACAGCATGCTCATTTTTGGAATTCCAAAGAAATTGGAGATATGATTTTATTTGAAATAGCATAGAAACAGTTGCAAAGTAGCGGCGAAGATACTAAAGAATTGTGAAATGTGAATTGTAAAACACGAAACATGAAACATGAAACTTGAAACGTGAAACACGAAACATGAAATGTGAGAATCGTAATATGAAAAGTCATTAAGCCTGACTAGACCTTTCTGCTTTTCACATTTAAGGCGCTAAAAAGACTATATTTGCGGCCTTGAAAAAATACACATTTTATGATGTTGAAGGAAGAAATAGAGGATAAGAGTATACTAACTTCGGAGGATATTGAACGTTGCATCGCTGTTTTGGCGCAATTGAATGCAGAAACGAATCAGATCTTTGAGATTCCTAAAGAGCAAAGAATAGCTTTGCTAAAAGAAGCCGGGATGTTTTCCAGACCGGATCGTGGGGAATTTTCCAGACGAGTGAAAGAGGGTAAAGAAGCTGCCAAACGCAAAAAAGAAAAGAAAGACAAAACAGCTCGTAAAGAAACCGGAATTCGTTATGCGCGTGAAGCAAGTGTGTTTGTTGCTCCAAAATTATTGGCTTTTAATGATCTTGCTCATAAAGAACAATTAGAATTAGAGACACCGAGAAACTGTTATGTTTGTAAAACTAGTTTTACCAAAATGCATCATTTTTATGATACGATGTGTACAGATTGTGGTGATTTTAATTATGCCAAACGTTTTCAAACGGCTGATGTAAAAGGGCAGGTTGCCGTTATTACAGGTTCCCGACTAAAAATTGGTTATCATATCACGCTGATGCTTTTACGAGGTGGAGCGACTGTTATTGCAACAACTCGTTTTCCTGTGGATTCTGCATTGCGTTTTTCTAAAGAAGATGATTTCATGGAATGGGGTCATCGCTTGAAAATTCACGGATTAGATTTGCGACATATTCCGAGTGTGGAGATTTTTTGCAATTTTATAGAGCAAAAATACGAACGATTGGATATACTAATCAATAATGCGGCACAAACGGTGAGACGTCCTGCGGGATTTTATACCCATCTAATGGAAAATGAGGAACGCCAGATAAGTTCTTTATCAAAACAAGCGCAAGAATTATTACTGGATCATACCAATTGTCTGGACGAATTAAAAGTACTGACCTCTGGAGCTTCTTCCAATCAAAATATGCCGGTCACCTGGCACGGACCGGAACCGGGTATTGGATTACGTGCTTCAGCCAAATTATCTCAAATCCCATATTCTTTTGATAATGCTTTGGTCGCTAATGAAGTTTTTCCGGAAGGAGAATTAGATGCCGATTTACAGCAGGTGGATTTAAGAAAAACAAATAGTTGGCGTTTGCGTTTGGGCCAAATAGAAACGACAGAAATGATTGAAGTTCAATTGGTAAATTCGGTGGCGCCTTTTGTATTGTGTAACCGTCTTTCGGAGGTAATGAAGAAAGACAATACCGGAAAAAAACATATTATTAATGTTTCAGCTATGGAAGGGAAATTCCATCGCTTTTTTAAAGAAGACCGTCATCCGCATACCAATATGGCGAAAGCAGCTTTAAACATGCTGACACATACTTCGTCCGGAACATTGGCTAAACATGGTATTTTTATGAATGCGGTAGATACGGGTTGGGTAACCGACGAAGATCCTGCAGAATTAGCCAAAAAGAAACAAGAATTGGAAGATTTTCAACCACCACTGGATATTGTTGATGGAGCTGCAAGAGTTATGGATCCGTTGTTTGATGGTATTAATACAGGAAAACACTGGTGTGGGAAGTTTTTGAAAGATTATAACCCGATTCCGTGGTAGGGCTTCGACTTCGCTCAGCCTGACGGTTTCAGTCTTCGGTTTCAGTCTCAGTTGTACTTAGTGTCACCCTGAGCGGAGTCGAAGGCTGGTTAGTTAGAAAGGGCTTCGACTTCGCTCAGCCTGACAGTTTGAGTTTTCGGCCTCGGTTTCAGTTGTACTTAGTGTCACCCTGAGCGAAGTCGAAGGCTGGTTAATTAGAAAGGGCTTCGACTTCGCTCAGCCTGGCAGTTTCAGTTTTTGATCTCGGTCTCAGACTTAGTTTTTGATTAAAATGTGCTATTAACGTTCTTTTCAATTAATCGAGAAATTAAGAACATAAAAAGTCCGCAATGAAACTTGTTTCATTACGGACTTTTTGTTTTATGGTTAAAGAACTTCGGCAATACAACTGAAAACTGAGACTGAAAGCTCAAACCAGCACTCTTCTTTCCGGTCTTTCTGTAATCTGTAAAAATAGACTAAAATTATTCTACATAAGTTTTACTAGTAAGCCTCTTTAAGATATTGCACAAATGCCAAGGATAATAGATTCCTAAGGTCACGATAGTTAGCAGTATTTGACCCCATATAAAAAGGAAGTCTTTTCTATCATCATTATCAAATCCAAAATTTCTTTTTACTTCACCATTTGCAGCAACGGTTCTTTCTGCGAAATATTTATATAATTTTAGAATAGCCATTGGCATATAGATACCAAAAGTGATAATCGTCAAGAAAATTTGAATAGCAAATTGAAGACAGGAGTCCCAAAATTTTGTTTCCCAGGAGATATTGTAGTTTTTATAGTCAATATCTAAAGCCCATTTATAAAAACAATACATGTAGGGAATCAATATTATCCAAGTAATTACTTGTTGGATATACGATATAAAAAGAGGTATTTGTTGACCTGAATAACTTAAGACAAATTTTACCATTATGATCGACAGAACAATCATAGGTAAGAATAAGGTAAGTAAGAAGATTTTAAATAATTTGCCGCCAGTTCCTTTAAATTTAAACGGAGCTGAATCGTATGAGGAATTATCAATAAAAAAACTATGCATATCACGCATAAACCAAGGCATGTATATACCCAAAGTTATCATACTCAAAAGGTAGCCTAATAGTATTTTTGCAATAAATCCGCCAAATGATCCTTCAAAAACTATATTTTTTCCCTTAAAGACAAAATGCCCTATGATTAGTTTTACAATATAAAAAGTTAACGCAAATGCCGTCAAAAATAATACTAGAAAAAGGGGAAAAATGTAAGGGTTAGGCATTTTTCCTTGTTGTATGTTTTTCAAAGTAAAAATTAAACAAACATAGGGAGTGATAAAAAGAGCGTAAAAAAGTAGCCAAACAGGCAACAGTTTCTTCCCTGTTAAGGTGAAGTCAAAATAGTTCTTCATTATTTTAATTGTTAATTGGTTTTGTTTTTCTATCGTAAGTAGCTGGAACTGCGTGGTGATAGAAAATTAGATTAAATAAAAATTTATGGTGGCGAATATATAAGAAACAATGCTACAAATTATAGAATAAAAGCTTTTTTTGAGATTTTATTCTTGCTAATAAAGGACTGGTTTTAGGATAAAAAATAAGCCCGTATTTTTAGATGTTAAAATCTAGAAATACGGGGTATGATATGGAGAATTTATGTTTTTTAATTTCCCTTTTTTGTGTTTGGGATATTAGTGTTTATCCTTCAATTTTAGCTGAAAGCTCGAACCAGCGTTCTTCTTTCTGGTCGATTTTCTTGATAATGTTTTCAAGCTCTTTTGCTTTCTTTTCGATATCAGCATCGGCAACTTTACCATCGGAGAATAATTGTTCGATTTTAGTTTTGTCGATCTCTAAATCTTTAATTTCTCTTTCCAGCTTTTGATATTCTTTTTGCTCGTTGAAAGTTAAATTTCCGGTTGGATTATTTTGTTTCCAATCTTTCTTTTCGGCTTTGTTTTCTTCTTTTTGGGCCACATCGGCACTGTCTTCATATGCTCTGAAGTCGGAATAGTTTCCAGGGAAATTTTCGATTTCTCCGTTTCCTCTGAAAACAAATAAATGATCGACAATTTTATCCATGAAATATCTATCGTGCGATACTACCAGCAAACAACCCGGATAATCCAAAAGGAAACTTTCTAAAACGTTTAGGGTTACAATATCTAAATCGTTGGTAGGCTCATCCAGAATTAAAAAGTTTGGATTCTGAATCAAAACGGTACATAAATACAAACGTTTTAATTCACCACCACTTAATTTTTCTACAAAGTCGTACTGTTTTTTAGCATCAAAAAGAAAACGTTCCAACAATTGCGAAGCCGAGATCATTCTGCCTTTTGCAAGCGGAATAAATTCACCGTATTCTTTTATAATGTCAATGACACGCTGATTGGGTTTCGGATTGATTCCGGTTTGTGTATAGTAGCCCACTTTTATCGTATCTCCTTTTACTACACGACCACTGTCTAACGGAAGTGTTCCGGTAAGAAGATTCAAAAAGGTAGATTTCCCTGTTCCGTTTTTACCAATGATTCCGATACGCGCTCCACGTTGAAAGTCAAAACTAAAATTATCCAGAATAACATGGTCTTTAAACTTTTTAGAAATTTTGTGAAGCTCGATAATCTTGCTTCCCATACGTTCCATATTAATTTCAAGTTCCACTTTGTTCTCCTGACGACGGCTTTGTGCTTTTTCTTTGATTAAGTAAAAATCATCCTGACGCGATTTTGATTTTGTCGTTCTCGCTTTGGGCTGACGACGCATCCATTCCAATTCTTTTACAAATAAGTTTTTGGCTTTGTCAACACTCGCATTTTCAGAAGTAATTCGCTCTTCTTTTTTCTCTAAATAGTACGAGTAATTTCCTTTGTATTGGTATAATTTTCCGTTGTCCAATTCGATGATTTCGTTACAAACACGCTCTAAGAAGAAACGGTCGTGCGTTACCATAAACAACGTAATGTTTTCTTTCGCAAAATAACTCTCCAACCATTCGATCATTTCCAAATCCAAGTGGTTGGTTGGCTCATCCAAAATCAATAAATCAGGACGATTGATCAAAATAATAGCCAATGAAAGACGTTTTTTTTGTCCACCCGAAAGATTTTTTACTTTTAGTTTAAAATCTTCCAGTTTTAATTTGAATAAAATCTGTTTGTATTGCGTCTCAAAATCCCACGCATTGTGTTGATCCATTCCGTCGAAAGCTTTTTGATAGGCTTCTTCATCATTTGGATTTTCTAAAGCTTTTTCGTAGGCTTCAATTACCTTAAGGGTTTCATTGTCCGAAGCAAAAATACTTTCTTCGATTGTCAATTCTTCCTGAAGATTATTGTCTTGTGAAAGAAACGCCATTCGGATCCCTTTTCTTAATACAACCTGACCTGTGTCCGGTTCGTCCAGACCATTAATAATGCTCATAATGGTTGTTTTTCCCGAACCATTTTTGGCAATAAAAGCAATTTTTTGGTCTTTATTGATTCCAAATGAGATGTTGTCAAATAAGGTTCTTTCGCCAAATGATTTGGATATATTCTCGACTGATAAGTAATTCATGAAAATTGGTAACTGAAAGTCAGTTTTTTATTGTTTAAAAATAGGTAACTAATTTAGTCTCTAACTTTTGAGTGCTCTAAAAAAGATGGCGCAAAGATAGCTTTTTGAAGCAAACAAAAAAAGATAGCTTTGCAACTATCTTTTTGCTTTGAGATTTTGATGATTTGATGGCTTTAAATCTTTTTATGAATTGCCGCTTAGGGGTGATTTTTTAAGGTTGTTTCTTGCAATTCAGTGCGTTTTTTCTTTTCAGGATTATTTTGAATATTTTGTAACGCTGCTTTTTTAGTAATCAAAGAGTTGAGCGAAAGACTGAAATTGATAGTGTTCTGCTGTTATTGGAGAACGATAATTTAGATATAAGGTCGTATTTGAAAGGGTTAGGAAGAGGGCTCTGATTGAAGATTCTTTGTTTTAGGAAGTTTTATAACGTAGAAGGTTTTATTCGTATAATTTTGCCATTTTCCATAACCACCAAATCACTATTCGCTTTCTTTTTAAACTCAATTAAATTTTCATAAACTTTATCCATTCCCTCTAAAACTTTCTCCTGGGTCGGTGTTGTTTTGTGCTCTTTCATATTTGATTATTTTTAAGTTTATTGAATTTTATTTTATTGATAATGTCAATAGTAGTATCTAATGTTTTTTTTGCAATTAATTCAGCTTTCGCACTTGTATTGTCAAAAATCATAGCCTCATTAACAATGGGTAAGTATATATCAAATAAATTTGTTATACCATTAATGTATCTACGTTTAATTATATCGGTTTCAATGTTGTGCCCGCCCTCCTGAACTCTTGTTTTTACTCTCTCAATGGCAGATCAACATCCTGAAGCCAAAAAAAAAGTAATACGACATTATAACCCTTTTCCTGTGCTAAAGCTATTTTTGATCTGTAACTTTTAGTTGCCAAAGTTGTTTCAAAAGCAAAAGTTATATTATTTTCTAAGAGATCTTTTATTCTGTTTAGCATTATTCTGCCTGCTTCAAATGCAACTTTTTCAGGTTGAAAAGGGGATAATCCTTTTGCAATTTCATCTGCATTAACAAACTCTTTACAATCTAATATTTTTGGAAGAATAGTAAATGAGGCGGTCGTTTTACCCGCACCATTGCAACCTGCAATTATATAAAGATTTCTATTCATCATAACAAAGGTAAATAATTTACACACGGTTGGTATAAATTATTTGTACTAACGTTATACGACTAAAAGGGATCGAAATTATAATTTTTTGAATTAAACCCCAAAAAGTAACTTTTGCAGAAAGTAAAAGTTCTAATAAATAATTCGCAGTAAAACAAATTGTAACAAATTCAAAAAAGTTTAGACCTATTAAAAAACATAAATCCTTAAAAATGAGCGAAAATAAAATAAAATCAGGAAATTTGGAGGACTTCAAAATCAATATAAAAATCAAACTCTCGGCAATGTGGGCGTCGGTGATGTTTTGTTATATTTATGGAGACTATTTTTCGCTTTACGTACCCAATAAAGTAGAGGAATTTATCGATGGAGAAGCAATGTTGGATACTCCTTTTAAATTATTTGCAGCAACACTATTAATGACAGTTCCAGCGCTAATGATTTTTTTGTCAGTGGTACTAAAACCTAAAATAAACAGAGGGCTGAATATTATTTTTGGGATTCTGTATACCGCAATTATGCTTTTAATAGCCGTTACTTCAATTGCGCCATGGTGGACTTTTTATGTGTTTCTGGCAGTCGTAGAAAGTTTTATTACAGCACTAATTGTTTGGAATGCCTATAAATGGCCCAGAATAAACCGCTAGAAAAAGAGCCTAAAAGAATGACTAACTAAATAACCACCAAAAAATGAAGAATCAAAGAAAGATGTCCAATAAAAAGAAGGCCAGAATAGCGGGATTATTGTATTTAGTTGTGGTCTTAACCGGTATTTTCAGTCTGGCTTATGTTCCATCGCAATTAATTGTTTGGGACAATGCTTTAGTCACGTTTAATAACATAAAGGGGGCTGAATTCCTTTTCCGCTTAGGTATGGTGAGCAGCTTAATTTGTTATACTTTCTTTTTGTTTTTACCTCTTGCTTTATATCGACTGTTAAAGTCAGTTCAGGCTACGTATGCAAAACTGATGGTTATTTTGGCAGTAGTCAGTGTGCCGATATCCTTTATAAACATACAACATAAATATGCGGTTCTATCTATTGTAAACGGTTATAATAATGCCAAAGTTTACACCGGCACGCAGCTGCAGGATCAGGTCTTGTTTCATTTGAATCAGTATGATAATGGCAATTTGATTGTTCAGATATTTTGGGGATTATGGCTGTTTCCTTTTGGGTATTTGGTTTTTAAATCGGGTGTTATTCCTAAGTTTTTGGGTGTTCTTTTAATGTTGGGTTGCTTTAGCTATCTGATTAATTTTTTAGGATTTTCTTTAGGGTCTAATTATTCAGATTTAGGGATTTCATCTTTTATACAACTACCGGCAACTCTCGGAGAAATTGGAACCTGTTTGTGGCTTTTAATAATGGGAGCAAAGGAAAAACAATCCGTAACGCCATTAGAAGCTTTAAATAATTAAATGCATAACTATTATTAAACCCTTTGGTTACAATTAATTTTAACACTTAGAGCCATAGTTAACAAAGATTAGAAAAGACGTTTTACTTTAAATAAATCACATAGTGCTATGTGAAGAAATTGTAATTTTCTTGAAATACCTCAAATTGATAATTCTAAATCTATGTGTTAAATAGCATTTAGCTGAATTGCAGTTAACGGGTTTGTTATAATTGATTCAGATAAGAATTTAATACAGTACTCAAATCAAAATAATGCATCTGCTGTGGCACATTCAGAATTGGTTTTCGAGTCAAAGATTCGTTAGTTAAATAATAATGTAGGCCATCTTTCGTAGCGATTCCTTCTATCTGATGAAAGGGGAGTTTAAGCGCTATTTTTCTTTTATTTCCGCTGGAGAAATGATGGTCTTTAAAATCGTATAAAAGGTATAAAAAGGTTTTTCCGGTTTTAGAATAACCACAAAGGACGACCAGTTTTTTGGATTCTAAATAAGTGGCGCCTGTTACTAAACCTTTTGTATCAATGCTTTCTTTGTATTGGGCAATATGATTTCCGGGTTGGTTTGGCAATGCATAAATGTGGGTTTTAGAGGAGCCCCATTGTTTAGAGAATAAATAAATACTGTCTTTCGATATTATAAAAGCTTCACAGTCAAAATTAGTTGTATTTCCTTTCTGTGGTTTGAAATCACTTTGATCGGAATACGAAAAGGAAATAGTATCTATAATGGGGTTACCTTCTGTAAAACCTCTTTTTTCGATTTTTAAAATATGGAGATCGGTTCGGTTTCCGTGCAAATTATTTCCAAAATCACCCAGATATAAATGGGTACTGTCTTGCGAAATTTCTTCCCAGTCCTGATTAACTACAGGTTTAAGAATAACTTTTTTTCTGATTTTCCCCAAAGTATCTAATCCATAGACGGTCGTATCGTGATCGTCATTGTGTGTCCATAATAAATTGTCGAAAGCAATTAGTCCTGAGGTTTCTTTTATCGAATCACTTAATCTAATGGAGTATTCCGGTTTTATTTTTAAATTTTGATACAAACAACTTCCGTTATTTAATGTGGCAGACGGATTGTAATTTTTAGAAAGAGGATCTGTACAACCTGAAACTTGACCATATGTTGATGATAGGATTAAGAAAAATAAGGAAAATGTTTTTATCATTGCGCAAACTTTAGGATCAGATCAGCTAAAAGTAAAAAATAAAAGAACAGTATAAAAATAATTTAAAGAACTGGTTTTGGATTAGGAAGTAAGATAAGAAACTGCTTTTTTGGACTCCTAATTTAAAATCAATGCTTTCAGAAGCGGAAAGTAGCGCACTTTTTTTGCTTGATTACGAACAGCAGTTCAGTGATTATTAATTAAAACTATGCGGATATTAACGCATTGTGATTTTAGATGTTTTATTTTATAATTTCTGGCTAGATTTGTAGTATAAGTTTTAAAGTATGCTTTTAGAGAGAGCAGCTGATTGTTAAATTTTAAAATGAGGATTACTTTAGAATAGAAGACAGTTGATATAAAGAAAAACAGAAACAATATTTCAATGCCGGTGAAAACCTTTTTGCAAGAATCAGGCTATGTGATAGCTCTTGCTCGAGTAGTTTTTTAAAGTCATTATAATACGCTTTCTGTTCACATTACAATTAAACAGATTAATATAACGAACATCTTGAATTATATAATTAAAATGGTACTTTGCGCTAGTAAAATTTTATTAAGTTTAGATTCAAAACGATTAAGCTTGATCCCCCAAATATGACAATTTCACAAAAGATCTCCAATTACCGTATTTCCCGTTATTTCAAACTTTTGTTTGTCTTTTTTGATATCTTATTATTAAATGCGGCAATCAATCTTTCTGCCTTGGCGCGATTTGGAAATTTAGAGGAGCTTTCTTCAAAAGAAGAGAGGGCTATTGTTTTGCTGATGAATTTAATCTGGATCGGTTTGTTACTTTATAGAGACTCTTATCGAATGGTACGAATTGAACGCATAGAATCGATATTAAGAAGGACAATAAACAAAATCCTCATTCATGCCGCTATAGTTTCCATTTTTGTTGTCTTTCTGAAATACGAAGATGTTTCAAGACTTCGGCTGTTGTTCTTTTATTTGTTTTTCTTTTTTATCATAATGATCTTCCGCTATATATTGATGAAAATTTTAAAGAAAATCAGAGCCAATGGTTATAACTTTCAAAAAGTGATTATTGTTGGAGCTAATGATACCGGAGAAAGAATGCGTAAAATATTAGCCAAGGATTTAACTTATGGGTATCGATTTTTAGGTTTTTTTGATGATAGAACGGCCGTTTCGTCTACTATTTCAGGTCCTTTTTTAGGAGAGTTTGATAGTATTCAGGATTTTATTGTCAAAGAAAAAGTGGATGAAATGTATGTAGCACTTCACATCGATAAAGTAGAAATAATCAATAAACTCATCAAAATTTGCGAGCAGAATATGATTCGGATCAAGTTTATTCCCGATTTTCAATTGTACACAAAATCAAGTAAAGTTGAGGTGGTCTTCTATGAAAACACACCTGTTCTCATGTTTCGTCCGGAGCCTTTAGAATTCGCTTCAAACAGACTTGTTAAAAAAGTATTTGATATTTGTTTCTCACTAGCCGTTATTGTGTTGATTTTTCCATGGCTTTTGCCAATCGTAGCGCTGATTATAAAAATAGAATCGCCCGGACCGGTTTTTTTTAAGCAAGAGCGTTCAGGAAGAGACAATCAAACTTTTATGTGTTTTAAGTTCAGAAGTATGTATGTCAATGATTTGGCACACGATAAACAAGCAGGAAAGGGAGATAGCAGGATTACAAGGTTTGGCGCTTTTATTCGGAAAACAAGTGTTGATGAATTGCCACAGTTTTTTAATGTTTTTTTAGGCGATATGTCTGTTGTTGGTCCAAGACCGCACATGGTAAATCTGGCAAAAGAATACAGTGAACTGATCAATAATTACCTAGTAAGACAATATGCAAAACCTGGAATAACAGGCTGGGCACAAGTTAATGGGTATCGTGGCGAAACAAAAGAACTTATCGATATGGAAAACAGAGTCGAGTATGACATTTGGTATATCGAAAACTGGAGTTTATTATTGGATATGAAAATTATCGTCAGAACGATTATTAATGTTTTTAATGGAGAAGAGAACGCTTATTAATTAGAACCTAAAAAATTGATTGTTCGAGATAACTTCCTTTAGAGCAGTAATGTCTCGCACTTTTACCTTTTTGTGAAATTCCTTAATATGGGTATGGTGATGCACATCAGATCCCACAAAATTATACATTCCTCTTTTTAACAACTCTTCTGTGATTTGGGTAATTTCACTACCATAATAGCCAACAGCAGCCAGTAAATTCAGCTGAAACAAACAACCGGTTTTCTTTAGTTTTTCGTATTCTTTGAAGTTTTTATGATAATACAGATATCTTTCCGGATGTGCTAAAATGGGCGTATAACCTGCAACCCGTAAGTCAAAAAGTATTTTATGCAATTGTATAGGAGGACTAATATAGGAGATCTCTATCAGCACATAATTGTCTTTTAAGGTCAGTAGTTTTTCAGATTTAAAATGATGCTCAAACCAATCATCAACGAAATATTCCGCTGCAGCCTGAAATGGAATTTTAATACCGTTTTCTTCTAATGTAAGTGCTGCTTGTTTTTGATTTGCAGTAATAGATTGAAACGAATTATCCCAAATATGATGTTTGATATGTGGCGTTGTAATAAATTGTGAAATTCCAACTTCCTGAAACCCTTTGGCAAGTTCGAGCGTTTCGGTTATAGTTTTGGCGCCATCATCGATTCCCGGTAGTAAATGGGAATGAATATCGACGTAGTTTTCCGAAAGAAGATCCTTTAGGAACGGCTTTGATTTTAAAAATGATAACATGCGGCAAAAGTAAAAAAAAAGAGGTGTTTTTAGAGAATTTGTTAAATGGAATTTTAAGCCCCAAAATTAAGGCAATAATCGAAGTTATCATTTTAGATTTATAGTATATTTGGCGGTATTAAAAGTGCAATAATTTATGAAAATAAAAGAAAATTTATACAATCAAAGGATTATTTCGATAGACGCTTTACGTGGAATCACCATTTTTGTGATGATTTTTGTCAATGAACTGGCAAGCGTTAAAAATGTACCGCAATGGATGAAGCACATGCCCGCAGATGCAGATGCCATGACCTTTGTTGATTTAGTTTTTCCGGCATTTTTATTTATTGTCGGAATGTCGATTCCTTTTGCTTTTAATGCGCGATTAGTAAAAGGTGATAGTTCTAAAACGATTTGGACACATACTTTAAAAAGGGCTTTGGCTTTAATCATTATTGGTGTTTTTATGGTCAATGCAAGTGACGGTTACGACGCTGCAAAGATGATTATAACTCCAGCCTTTTGGGGACTTTTAGCGTTTACAATGCCAATTCCGATTTGGAATAAGTACGACAAGAATTTCCCGTTGTGGCTAAAAAACACCTTACAATATGGTGGAATAGCCGTGTTAGTGACACTCTATTTTCTATACGTTCAAAACACCGGAGCAATAGGGATGACGCCACAATGGTGGGGAATTTTAGGCTTAATCGGATGGGCGTATCTGCTAACAGTAGTTTATTATTGGTTGGTTTCAGGGAAATTAGGAGCAATGATTTTGTTTTTGATTGTTTGTGTTGTCGCTAATTCAATTAATCTAATGCCCGAATCAGCACTTCATCAGAACTCTTTGTTTAATTTTATTGCAGGACATTTAACGCATGCTTCGCTGGTAGCGGCAGGTGTGGTTATTTCGTTATTATTTTTTGATCGAAAAGTGGCGCCAAAAGTGAACTGGGCTGTGATCGGTTTTGCGGTTTTGTTTTTTGTAACCGGCTATTTGTTAAGGCCCTATTTCGGAATCTCAAAAATAAAAGGAACTCCATCCTGGACTATGTTTTCAGCAACAATTTGCACAGTATTGTTCTATTTTCTTTATTGGCTAATGGAGATCAAAAAACAAACCAAATGGAGTAATTTCTTTATGCCCGCCGCCGCAAATCCCTTATTGATTTATATTTTACCGGGTGTTATTTACTATTTCAGTAAGGCTTTTAATCTGCATATAATTCCCGACTATTTTCGCGAAGGACTTCCCGGAATTATCTGGTCTTTAGTTTTTTCGACAATTATGTTACTGGTAATGAAAATCTGCAACAGATATAAGATTCAGTTGCATCTGTGAAAGTTTTCAGTCTCAGTTTTCAGTCTCAGTTTCCGGTCCCAGGTTAACCGCGACTGAAAACTGAGACTGCGACTTTTTTCACCCTTCAGCATAACTGCGACCGGGACTAAAAAAACCTCACCTCACGCGCTTAAAAGCAATCGCTCCGGTTCTTTTTTTATTGTCTATATAAGTGCCTTCAAGAGTATTGCCGTCTGCAGAAAGCGTCAGGGTATGGGTGCCTTGTGTTGCCCAGCCTTCAATCGGTAGTGTCACATCTACGGTATAGATTATGGTATTTCCGGTTCTTTTTCCGATGCCGCTTTCTGTAAATTTTTGTCCTTTCCATTCTAAATAATGAGAAAAAATTACTTTTCCATTTTGTTCGGTGATAATGGCCACAGCATTCTGAACGCCTGAATTGATGTCTTCCCAAACACCGTTTATATTTGTTTTTGCCGGAATAGTTTTTTCCTGGCTGAAGCCGAAATTTGAAAATACCAGAAGGAAGAAAAGAAAGAGCTGAATTTTGTTTTTCATATTGATTTTAGTTTTGAAGGATAACCGATTTTATTTCCAGAACAGATCCTGATGCCGGATTGTAATTCACAAAATTGAATTTGCAAAGATTGTGTATGTCTAAAAGTCTTCCGTTCGGCAAACCATCTTGCTTAAAATGGGTCCACGGAATTTTCAAGGTTGTAAATTTATTCGGAGATGCAGGTAAATCAACTCTTGGGTGTGAACCTCCATGTACGCAACCCGTCCCTTCTTTGTTTCCTTCGCGAGCCTGCAATTTAATAAGTTGGGTGGATTTATAGGTAATGCTCACAAATTTTGAATGGTCTGATAAATTAGTCGCGACACCATCATTGGAGTCGGATGCTGTAATCATCACATTCAATTCAATTTCCCCAACCGGACTGTCTTTGGTCGTTACGCGAAGAACCCCTTCTTTCTGCCGAATTTCGTTTAGAGTTGTCTGATTCTCTTTGACCGGCCCCGCTATGTACCAATCATTTTCTTTTACCAGATCTCGAGTATTTCTCTTATTAGTAAAACCAGAAATAAAAAATAAAACTATAAGAAATGAAACTGGTAAACGAATCATGTTTTTGGTTAATTAGATAATTATTTTTAAAAGAAACAAGGATAATTCACAAAGCCCAAAATAAGTGATTTTCGTTAACAGTGATCTTTTCAATTAATACCCAGTTAAATGAACTTAAATAACTTATAGGATTTAAGCAATTCCAAATATACTCTTCTGGAAAATATTCTTCCCGAATATATCTAATTTTATTAAGAAAACTTTAAATTTGTAAGAATCGATTCTTAAATTGCTTTTAATGAATAGTTTGAAAACAAAATCCCTCTTGTTTTTCTTTTTTTTGATGTCGGTTTGTTATTCGCAAAATGACAGTACTGCTGTGGAAAAGAAAGACATTCGGGATGTTCTCTATAAGCTCTTCAATAAAAACGATTCTGTTAAAAAAAGTAAAGACAAAAAATTGGCTTTCTCTTTATTGCCCGTTCCTGTTGATGCTAATTCAAGTACGGGATTGGTGGTTTCTTTTTTGACGAGTTTTTATCTGGGCGACGATCATGAAAAAACCAAAATGTCACAAGTTACTTTTTCGCCCTATTTCAGTTTCTCCAATCAGTATGTTTTTCCGATTCAGACTTATATTTATACCAAAGATGATAAATGGAATTTTATTGGAGATTATCGGTATCTGATTTATCCACAACTTACTTATGGTTTAGGAGAGCACAATGCCAAAGAAGAAATGTCAACTTTAGATTATCAGCAGTGGCGTTTTTATCAATTTGCCAACCGCAAGGTCGTTGGTAATTTCCGAATGGGATTAGGGTTGTTATTCGATAATTATCAAAATCTTTCCGAAGAATCTTATATCGAAGAAGAAACGGATTATTTCAAATATATGAAAGGTGATTTTTCTAATGAAACTTCATTCGGATATGCTTTTCAGGGATTGTACGATTCCAGAAAGAATACCATTAATCCCGAGCAGGGTTTGTATGTTGAAGCAGATCTAAGAATCAATACAAGCGGAGTGGAAGGGGATAAGTGGAGGTCTTTGTATGTTGATGCCAGAAAGTACCATTCGTTCAGTAAGACCAAACACAGGGTTTGGGCTTCAAGAGCCTTTTATTGGTCTACTTTTGGAGGAAAACCCCATTATCTCGATTTGCCCAGTATTGGCTGGGATCGCGAAGGAAAAACAGGACGCGGTTTCACGAAAAATAGATACAGAAGTAATGCGCTGCTCTATTTTGAAAGTGAATACAGAACCGATATAACCAAAAACGGATTTATTGGCGCGGTGTTTTTTGCCAATGTTTCTTCCGTTTCGAAATTGGATACCTATCAATTCGCCAAATGGAATCCGGCCGTCGGGACAGGATTGCGGATTAAATGGAACAAACAAAACAGCAGTAATTTAGTTTTAGATTTTGGAGTCAGCAAAAACGATTGGTCATTGCGACTGGGATTGGCTGAAAATTTCTAACTTTCGCAAAAATCTATATTTTTTCTTTTCATGCAATTATCAGTTATTATTCTCAATTATAATGTCCGTTATTTTCTGGAACAATGCGTTTTAAGTGTTCAAAATGCGATCTCCACTCTTGATGCCGAAATTATAGTAATAGATAATAATTCGTCAGATGACAGCTGTTTGATGATGAAAGAGCGATTTCCTACTGTGAAATTAATTGAGAACAAAGAGAATTTCGGCTTTCCGAAAGGAAATAATATTGGAGTGGCACAAGCACAGGGAAAATACGTTTGCATTCTTAACCCCGATACAATTGTAGCGGAAGATAGTTTTGTTAAAATCTTAGCTTTCGCCGAAGAACAAACCAATTTAGGAATTGTGGGTTGTAAGTTGATTGACGGAACAGGTAATTTTTTACCTGAAAGTAAACGTGGAATCCCAACACCTTGGGTAGCTTTTACCAAGATTTTTGGTTTGTATAAAGTTTTTCCAAAATGGCGTCTTTTTAATCAATATTACGCACAACAGATTTCAGAAAATGAAACCGGAAAAGTAGCTATTCTGGTAGGAGCTTTTATGTTGATGAAAAGAGATTTGTACCTTGATTTGAAAGGTTTCGATGAAGCTTGTTTTATGTACGCAGACGACATTGATCTCTCGTATCGGGCTTTGTTAAAGGAAAAAGAAAACTATTATTTTCACGACACAACGGTACTGCATTACAAGGGCGAAAGTACCGTGAAAGACGAAAAATACATGAGACGTTTCCAGGAAGCCATGACGTTTTTTTACCAAAAACATTTTAAGAAATCGTTGTTTTTTTCTGTTTTCATAAAAATGGGAATTCTCTTTTTTTCATTTGTTAAAATGTTTCAGGGAAAATCAAAAGTCAAACCGGGACCGGAAAGTTATGTTTTGTATTCTTCAGATATAAATTTGTCTGAAAAATTGTCCGTTATTTTGAAAAATAAAGTCGATATATTCGATTTCAAAAAAGAAAAAATGGTAAATTCGTGGCAGGTTTTGAAGGGTAAAAGAGTGGAGATTATTTTAGATAATCAGCATGTTTCATTTAGAAATTGTATCAAAATCATAGAAACTATTAGAGATAAGCGTATTACTTTTAAGATTTTCCCCAAAAATGCAAATTTTATTATTGGAAGCAATTCCAGAAATGAAAGGGGGCAAATTATAAAAATCAAGTAAAAAATTATATTAAATGTAATTTATATATAAAATATTCAGTAATTTCGCAATCGGAAAATCAAAATCACCCTTGAGGTTAACAATATGGCAAGATTTGAATTAAAGCTTCCTAAAATGGGAGAAAGTGTAGCTGAAGCAACTATTACAAACTGGTTGAAAGAGGTTGGAGACAAAATTGAAGCTGACGAAGCGGTACTGGAAATAGCAACTGATAAGGTTGATAGTGAAGTACCGAGTGAAGTAACTGGGATTTTAGTCGAAAGATTATTTGGCAAAGATGATTTAGTTCAGGTAGGACAGGTAATTGCAATTATCGAAACTGAAGGTGGTGTTGAAACAGCATCGTCGTTTTTGGTTGATAAAATTGCAGACGAAGAATCAACTCCTGCTGAGGCAACTGAAATCGAAAAAACGATTGAGGGAGCTAAAGAGGCGGTTGCTGCTCCTCAGGATTTTTCGACTTCAGAAAAATTCTTTTCCCCACTTGTAAAAAACATTGCAAAAGAAGAAGGTGTTTCTGTTGCTGAACTGGATAGTATTCAGGGTTCAGGAAAAGACGGACGTGTCACAAAAGAAGATATTCTTAAGTATATAAGTGATCGCAAAGCAGGTGCAGTAGTGGCTCCAAAAGCGGTTGTTGAACCGGTTAAAGAAGTTGCGGCTCCAAAAGCGGCAGAACCAGTGGTTCAGAAAAGTCAACAAGCAGTTCCGGTTTCTGTAAATGGAGGTGATGAAATCATCGAAATGGACAGAATGCGTAAATTGATTTCAGGTTATATGGTGGCTTCTGTGCAGACTTCGGCTCACGTACAATCCTTTATTGAAGTTGATGTAACGAATATCGTGAAATGGAGAGATAAAGTTAAAACCGCTTTCGAGAAAAGAGAAGGCGAGAAACTTACTTTTACTCCAATTATGATGGAAGCGGTTGCGAAAGCATTAAAAGATTTCCCTGGAATGAATATCTCTGTTGATGGTGATTATATCATTAAAAAGAAAAATATAAATTTAGGAATGGCTGCGGCTTTACCAAACGGAAATTTAATTGTACCAGTTATTAAAAATGCGGATCAATTAAATCTTGTTGGAATGGCAAAAGCGGTTAATGATCTTGGTGGTCGTGCAAAAGCAGGAAAACTAAAACCGGACGATACACAAGGAGGAACTTACACCGTTACAAATGTCGGGACTTTTGGAAGTGTTTTCGGAACGCCAATTATCAATCAACCGCAAGTTGGAATTTTAGCTCTTGGAGCAATTCGTAAAGTACCGGCAGTTATCGAAACTCCTGAAGGGGACTTTATCGGAATCCGTCAAAAAATGTTCTTGTCTCACTCTTACGATCATAGAGTTGTAGATGGTGCTTTAGGTGGAAGTTTTGTAAAAAGAGTGGCAGAATATTTAGAAGCATTTGATGTAAACAGAGATTTCTAAAAGTAGCTGTTTGATATATAAAAAGCCCTTTCGACATTTAAACGTTGAAAGGGTTTTTCTTTGGACTTTAGTGTTAAAGTCAAAGTGGGAATTGGGAACTTTATGAAAAAAAGAAGTGAAATTCAGCTTTAAAAATTATATTTGTAAACTTATAAAATTCAAAAATGGAACTCAAACTCAATAAACCAATTTGTTTTTTCGATCTTGAAACGACAGGTATTGATATCGGAAAAGACAGAATAGTAGAAATTTCAATATTCAAAGTTTTTCCAAACGGAAATAAAGAAAGTAAAACTTGGTTAGTGAATCCTACAATTCCGATTCCGCCTCAAACTACTGCTGTTCATGGAATAACAGATGAGAAGGTTGCGAATGAGCCTACTTTTAATGAGCTTGCGCAGCAGGTTTATACAATGATTAAAGACAGTGATTTGGGTGGGTTTAATTCAGATCGTTTTGATATTCCGCTTTTGGCTGAAGAGTTGCTTCGTGCCGGAGTTGATTTTGATATGAAAAATAAAGTTTCTGTAGATGTGCAGACTATTTTTCATAAGATGGAAGAGCGTACTTTAAGTGCTGCATTGAAGTTTTATTGTGGAAAAAGTTTAGAAAACGCACACTCAGCGGAAGCAGATACCATGGCGACTTACGAAATTTTAAAAGCACAATTAGATCGTTATCCGGAATTGGAGAATGATATGAAAGTGTTGTCAGAATTTACAACCCGAAAAAAAATCGCTGATTTTGCCGGAATGATTGCTTTTGATAAAGACAATGAAGAAGTTTTTACTTTCGGAAAGCACAAAGGTGCGAAAGTAGAGAAAGTGTTAGAAACAGAGCCCGGATATTTTAGCTGGATTCAAAATGCGGACTTCCCATTATATACCAAAAAGGTATTAACAGCTATTAAACTAAGAAGATTAAATACGAAGTAAGGTCCTGAGAGGCTAAGATTCTGAGTTTCTGAGTTTTTTGCGACTTACGTTCTTATTTGCTTAGAACCTTAGCGACTTAGAGTCTAAAAAAAAGAAATTTATCTGTATAGGTAAAAGTTAGATCATATATTACAAAATAAGATTCTGAGAATCTAAGGTTTTAAAATCCTGAGTTTTTAGGCTCATTTTCTTAGCAACTTAGCAGCTTGGTAAACTTAGTAACTTAAAAAAAAGAATGAAAATCATCTGTATCGGTAGAAATTATACCAATCATATTGAAGAGTTAAAAAACGAAAGACCAACAGAACCTGTTGTTTTTATGAAACCGGATTCGGCTGTTTTGTTAAAGCAACATCCGTTTGTGATTCCGGAATTTTCCGAAGAAATTCATCACGAAATAGAG
The DNA here is from genome assembly GCF_001027725.1 of Flavobacterium sp. ABG. Taxonomy (NCBI): domain Bacteria; kingdom Pseudomonadati; phylum Bacteroidota; class Flavobacteriia; order Flavobacteriales; family Flavobacteriaceae; genus Flavobacterium; species Flavobacterium sp. ABG. The sequence continues at coordinate 44,344 of NZ_LEKS01000018.1, read as the reverse complement.
ATAATCGTTAAAATTAATAAAGTTGGAAAGTACATAGAGCCAAAATTTGCTCATAAGTACTATGATGAAATTAGTGTAGGTATTGATTTTACGGCCAGAGATTTACAAGAGAAATTGAAGGCAAAAGGACTGCCTTGGGAGAAAGCAAAAGCGTTTGATGGCTCTGCTGTCATTGGTGATTTTTTGCCTAAAACTGATTTTGTTTCTATGGAAAATCTTACTTTTGAATTAACAAATAATTCTAAGACGGTTCAAAAAGGAAATACAAGCTTTATGCTTTGGAAAATTGATGAACTGGTTGCGTATGTGTCACAGTATTTTACATTAAAAATTGGCGACATTATTTTTACAGGAACGCCCGAAGGTGTTGCTGCTGTAAAACCAAACGACGTTTTAGAAGGCTTTTTGGAAGATAAAAAACTATTTAGAATACAAGTAAAATAATGGCTTTAAAGTATAACCTTTCGAAAGTTTATGCGCTTTCAGACAATGATCCTGAATTCGTAAACGAAATTCTAAAACTATTTGTTACGGAAGTCCCTGAAGATTTGAAACAAATTAAAGAAGGGATTAAAAAGAAAGATCATAAGTACGCTTATTCTTATGCGCATAAGATTAAACCAACATTAGATTTAATGGGGTTGAATATGGCATTTGAAGAAATTCTTCAAGTAGAAGCCTGGACAAAAGCCGAAGGCAAGAAAAAAGAAATCATCGAAACTTTCAAAAGTATCAGAGAACAGGTAAAAGATGCAGTCAAAGAAATTAAAAAAGACTTTGACCTGTAAAATTTTGGCTTAGCCCGAATTTGTTCTTTCTGCGTTTGTAACTTAAAATTAAAAATCAAAGTCGGATTATATGCTGGCTTTTTTTGTTTTTTGGAATTTTGGATTAATCAAGTGTTTCTTTTGTAGTGAAAGAGCACTTTTTCTGCTTCTTACGTTAATTTTTTCTTTTAATACTAACTGAATCACAATAAATAAAAACAGCATTTATATGAAGGCTACGATTATAACCATTGGGGATGAAATATTAATTGGTCAAATCATTGATACCAATTCGGGTTTTATTGCTAAATCATTAGATAGAATTGGGGTAGAAGTCACAGAAATGATTTCGATAAGTGATGACAAAAAGCATATTTTGGACACCTTTGCCCAACTGCAAAACAAAGTCGATGTTGTAATTGTAACAGGTGGTTTGGGACCAACAAAAGATGATGTTACCAAAAAAACATTTTGCGAATATTTTGATGATGAACTAGTTGTGAATCCTGAAGTATTGGCTCATGTAACGGAATTGATTGAAGGTTTTTACAAGCGTCCTATTTCGCAATTGAATAAAGATCAGGCTTTGGTACCTTCAACGTGTACCGTTTTGCCTAATAAAGTGGGTACAGCACCGGGCATGTGGATGAAGAAAGAAAACACGGTATTTATTTCGCTTCCGGGAGTTCCTTACGAGATGAAATATTTAGTCGAGAATGAAATAGTTCCCAAGATTGTTCGCGAATATAAACGTCCCTATATTATTCATAAAACAATTTTGACTTACGGTCAGGGAGAGAGTTTAGTCGCGGAACGTATTGAAGATTGGGAAAATAATTTACCTGATTTTATTAAACTGGCCTATCTGCCAAATCCCGGGAGAGTGCGTTTGCGTCTTTCGGCACGAGGTACGGATAAAGAGGTTCTTGAAGCGGCACTAGAAGATAATATAAAGGCTTTAGACACTATAATTCATGATATTATAGTTGGCTATGAAGAAAATGAAACAATAGAGTCTGTGGTAGGTAAATTGCTTAAAAAAGAAAATAAAACCATTGCTACAGCAGAAAGTTTTACCGGAGGGAAAATAGCGTCGATTTTGTCGGCTGTTCCCGGAGCTTCAAAGTATTTTATGGGGAGTGTTGTTTCGTATCATACTGATGTGAAGGTTAATGTTCTTGGTGTCTCGCGGGAATTAGTAGAGGAATTTTCGGTAGTAAGTAAAGAGGTGGCATCTGCTATGGCTTTGGGTGTAAAAGAGCTGCTTAAAACAGATTATGCAATTGCGACAACTGGTAACGCCGGACCGTCAAAAGGAGACTCGGATGCTGAAATTGGCACCGTTTTTATCGCTTTGGCTACTCCGGACGATATAATTGTCGAAGAGTTTAACTTTGGGCAACCCCGTGAAAAAGTGATAGATAGGGCGAGTATTAAGAGTTTAGAAATATTACAGAAAGAAATTTTAAAAATTGTGCAATAATTTTTTGCTACAATGGTTTATTTTTCTTTTCTTTGCACCCTGATTTTGAATAACGATAAAAGTAAAGTATAATGTCAAGAGTTTGTGACCTTACAGGTAAAAGAGCGATGGTAGGAAATAACGTTTCTCACGCTATGAACAAAACTAAGAGAAAGTTTTCTGTAAACTTAGTTAAAAAGCGTTTTTATCTTCCAGAAGAAGATAGATGGATTACTCTTAGAGTAGCAGCATCTACGATAAAAACAATTAATAAAAATGGAATCACTGCTGTTTTGAAAAAAGCACAGTCAGAAGGATTTATCAAATAATCTTTTCCTAAATAAATATATAGCAAGATGGCAAAGAAAGGTAATAGAATCCAGGTAATTTTAGAATGCACGGAACACAAGACTTCTGGTGTTTCAGGTACTTCTAGATATATAACAACTAAGAACAAGAAAAATACTCCGGATAGACTTGAGATTAAGAAATTTAATCCAATCTTGAAACGTGTAACTGTTCATAAAGAAATTAAATAATTAAGTCATGGCAAAGAAAACCGTAGCATCGTTACAGACAGCTTCTAAGAGATTATCAAAAGCAATTAAAATGATAAAATCTCCTAAAACTGGTGCATATACATTCGTAGAATCTATTATGGCTCCTGAAGAAGTTGATAATTTCTTGAAAAAGAAATAATAACATACACAGTATATAGAAAAGCTACTTTCATTCGGAAGTAGCTTTTTTATTTTTTATATTTGTCTAAAATTTTATAGAAGTGAGTAGTATTGCACTTTTAAAAAGGTTTCCGATCTCTTCTTTAGTAATGGATGAGGTAGTGGTTAAACCGGTGAATACTAAAATCTCTTCTGTGTATCTTAAGATTATTTAGATCCTCAAAAAATCAGCTAATCTGAAAAACTAACAACAAATAACAAATGAGTTTTTTTAAAAAATTATTCTCTAGTGAAAAGAAAGAGACTTTAGACAAAGGTCTTGAAAAATCAAAAAGTACTTTTTTTTCAAAGTTAAGCAAAGCCGTTGCCGGAAAATCTAAAGTTGATGATGCTGTTTTAGATGATCTGGAGGAAATTCTGGTAGCTTCTGATGTTGGTGTAAATACAACGTTGAAAATAATTTCAAGAATTGAAAAACGAGTTGCTGATGACAAATATTTAGGAACCGAAGAGTTGAATCAAATTCTTCGCGAAGAAATAGGTGGTTTGTTGTCTGAAACCAATAGAGGTGAAGCTACTGAGTTTGAAATTCCAAAGGATAAAAAACCTTACGTTTTGATGGTGGTTGGTGTTAATGGAGTTGGTAAAACAACGACTATTGGTAAATTGGCTTATCAGTTTAAAAAAGCCGGTTACAAAGTTGTTTTAGGAGCTGCAGATACATTTAGAGCCGCTGCTATTGATCAATTGCAGGTATGGGCAGATCGAGTAGATGTGCCAATCGTGAGACAAAACATGGGAAGCGATCCTGCTTCTGTGGCTTTTGATACTTTGCAGTCTGCCGTAGCTCAAAATGCCGATGTTGTTATTATTGATACAGCGGGACGTCTTCATAATAAAGTCAATTTAATGAACGAGCTTACCAAAGTAAAACGTGTCATGCAGAAAGTAGTAGAAGACGCTCCTCATGATGTGCTTTTGGTTTTAGATGGTTCAACTGGTCAAAATGCTTTTGAGCAGGCAAAACAGTTTACTGCCGCTACAGAAGTGACTTCACTTGCCGTAACCAAATTAGACGGAACTGCTAAAGGTGGTGTTGTGATTGGTATTTCAGATCAATTTCAGATTCCTGTAAAATACATTGGTGTTGGTGAAGGTATTGAAGATCTTCAGGTCTTTAATAAATATGAATTTGTAGATAGTTTTTTTAAATAATAGCAGAATGAGTTTTTCTTCTTTAAAAAATATAACGCCTGTTACTTTTTATTTCGCAAGCGTTGTAAGTTTTGTATTAGCGAATGTTTTAAAAGATAAAAGTTTATCGTTTTATTACGTCTTATTGGTTCTTGGTTTAGGATTCTTCTTTATGGGAATGCTAAAAAGAATCCGTACTAAAAGATAGTTAGAGATACAAAGCATTAATTTTCTCCCACAAAGTTTTGTCAAAATCAGATAAGGCTAAGTTTACATTGTCGGCTGCGTCCCCCATTCTGATTACGACCATATTTTTACTTGGTACGACATATATTTTTTGGTCGTTTTTACCTAAGGCCATAAACATATCATTTGGAGCTGTTGGAATTATACTTCCCGGAAAGGTAAGCTGTGATTGTGGTAAATGGTAATTTGCTTTACCGTTTAACCACCATAAGTAACCGTATCCTAAATTGATCGCTTGTGAAGTGTTTGTGGCCTCTGTGAAGTAATTTTCATTTAGAATCACATCGTTGTTCCATTTGCCTTTGTTGAGCATTAAAAGCCCAAAGCGTGCCATGCTTCTTGTGGTACTCGTATATACGCTGTTAGGGCCAAGTTGAACCCAGTTGCCATTCATACCGATTTTATCTCTTAATTTACTGTTGAAATAATTTTGCCAGCTTTGACCACTTGCCTGCGCCACAACGTCCTGTAATTTTACATATACATTATGATACGCCCATCGTTTTCCTACGTCGGCTTTGTAAATTAAACTGGCAGGATCTACATTGTCAGAGCTGTCGTCAAGTCCGGATGTCATGGTTAGTAAATGTTTGCAGGTAATGGCGTCTTCCTGTGCGGCTGATTCGCTTGTCCAGCCCGTGCCGATGTATTGAGAGACTTTATTGTTAATATTGATCAGACCCTCTTGTTGTGCGATTCCCGCGATGGTTGCTGTTAATGTCTTTCCTGCACTTGCCCAATACCAGTTGGTGGTGGCAGTGTGGTCATTAAAGTAGTGCTCTAAAACAATTCGCCCATTTACTAAAAGAATAAAAGATTTGGAGTTCTTTAATTCTAAATAATCTAAAAGAGGCTGTACTGCATTTTGATTCCATTTGAGGTCTGAGACCGATTGTGTTTCCCAGATAGTTCCTGTTAATGGAGGAAAATACATATTTTGTACAGGTGTAGATGCTGTATCGGAGGACTCTTTACTACAACTGATAAAGCTTAAGAATATCAGGAGTTTAAAAATGGCTTTGGTCATGTTTTTAGGTTTTGGTTTAAAGTTTGACTAAAAATTAGCAAAATAGTTTAATGGGTTTTGTGTATTTTTATTTCTTTTGAATCTTTATAAAGTTAACTTTGTAGTTCACGGATTTTCTTTTGAATGTAGGACTGGTGTCGGATTAAAAACAGGCTCTTCTGTTAATTATAGTCCCAAGGCAGTAAGAATGACGACAATTGAATTTTTTAATTAATTTAGAATATGAAAAACACTTTTATGATTTTGGTTTTGTCTCTATTGTTTGCAGGATGCAAACAGGATATTAAACCGGCAGATATTGCGAAGTTAAATGGTTATTGGGAAATTACTAAAGTGGTTTTTGATAAAGGTGAAATAAAGGATTTTAAAATGAATGAAACTTTTGATTTCTTTAAAATTGAAAAGAACAACAAAGGAGTACGAACAAAAGTAGCACCACAACTCGATGGTACTTTTTTGTCTACAGATACATTTGAAGATGTTTCGGTTCGTTTTACCGATGATAAAGTTTATTTGGATTATAAAACAGATTATGCAAAGTGGAGCGAGGAATTACTAACGTTATCAGATGATGAATTGGTGGTGAAAAATGCTGAGAATAAAGAGTATCATTATAAAAAAGCAGGACCAATAAATATCATAAACGATGGCAAAGAGACTAAATAACGAAAGTACGATTGGGGCTGTTTTAAAGCAGATCATTCAGGTAAATAAATTGCAACCCGGAATGGATCAGATTGATGTAAAGGAGGCCTGGAGACAGCTGATGGGGAATGGTGTTAATACCTATACCAGAAACGTCGTTTTAAAAAATGGTACTTTATATGTCGAGCTTGGATCATCTGTTTTAAGAGATGAACTGAGTCACGGAAAGTCTAAAATCATCAGGATGATTAATGAGGAATTGGGTAGAGACGTGGTTAAAGACGTTATTTTACGTTAGGCTTTTTTGATCTTTAAAAGGAATTAGATTAGTAGACTTCAGTCTTAAAAATAAAAGTAACACTTCTGTTTTGGAAGTGTTTTTTTTATGATACATTTGACCGGTAAGTATTTTTTTAATAAATAAAAAAAAGTGCTTATTTAATTAATCAAAACCTAAAAAACAAATTCCAAAAAATGAAAAAAGCATTACTTATTTTAACAGTGTTATGCACTTTAAACGGTTATTCACAAAAGAAAAAAGTAGCAGTTGTCGGTTTTTATACTGACAAAACAATTGATCTTTCTAGTCTGGGACTAAATGGTTTAGCCGCAATAGCGGACTTAGGAAATGACCCGAATTTTAATCTTGCTCCTATTTTAGAGAAATATCACACTGCTTTTTTTGAGGTGTATTCTAAGAAATTTCCGTTTGATTTGATTCCTGAGAATGAAGTGACTCAAAAACAAGAGTATATTGATTTTACACCAAAATTTGCCAGAGAAGGTGATGCAGGAAAAACGATCATCAATTACCCTGGATACAAATATATTTACGAAGGTATGGCAGGTGAAGCCAATGAAGTTGGAACAGCTACCATCTTTAAAGAAGTTGCCGATGGTGTTTTGTTTACAGAAATCCATTTTTCTCTACAAAAAGGATTCGCTGTTGGTGGAACCGGAACAGTTAAAATGAGAGCGAATGTAAGACTTGCTTTGTACGATAAAAACGGTAAAAAAGTATTTGCATTCACCGAAGGAGAAAACTCTAAGAAAACGGGAGTTATTGTAGGTGGAATTCCTGTTTTAACGCCTGAGAAAGTACTACCGATGTGTGAAAGTGCATTAGAAGAACTGCTAAAAGATTTAGATGAAAAAGTAGCTAAAATCGTTAAAAAGACAGCTGATAATCTTTAATATTCTATAAGTTATATAAAAGCAAGAAACCACTCTTAAAAAAAGAGTGGTTTTTTTATGTAATTTTTTGATTGCTGTGGTGGGAATTTCTAATTAAATACCTCAAAAAAACAAACCTAACAGGTTTTAAAAACCTGTTAGGTTTAAGGAATTTTGCGACTCTGCGAGATTTTTAGTTCTTCACCTGAATTTGATTATAAAAAAATCCCGTTTCAAATTTGAAACGGGATTTCTTTTTTGTGATTTAAATCTGAAGTCTAACTTCAGAAATCTAAAATCTTTATTTAGAATTGCTCTCTTCCAGCAAAGTGGAATGCACCTTCGATTGCAGCATTTTCATCGCTGTCTGAACCGTGAACTGCATTTTCTCCAATAGAAGTAGCATATGCTTTACGAATAGTTCCTTCAGCAGCTTCAGCTGGATTTGTAGCTCCAATTAAAGTTCTGAAATCTTCTACTGCATTGTCTTTTTCTAAAATAGCAGCAACAATTGGTCCACGAGACATGAATTCAACTAATTCTCCGTAGAAAGGTCTTGCAGCGTGAACAGCATAAAATGCTTGAGCATCAGCTACAGTTAATTGAGTTAATTTTAATGAAACGATTTTGAAACCTCCGTCAGTAATCATTGCTAAAATGTTCCCGATGTGTCCGTTTGCAACAGCATCCGGCTTAATCATTGTAAAAGTTCTATTAGTTGCCATTTTTCTTGCGATTTTTAAATTTTGTGCAAAAATAGACTTTTTTATGAATTGATTTTAATTAATTCATAATTAAAACTTATTTAATTTCTGTAAAACGCTGATTTCATGAAAAGCCTATAAAGTCACAGCATTTCCCTAAAGCATACAAGTCATGTCAGTAAATAGATTTGAATCCTTTTTTAAGCCCCGGTTTAAATGAACTTACATAACTTATATGGTTTAATAAACACACTAAACCTTAAAAATGAGTTTATTTTTGTAGAATAGCCATAAAATAAAAGTCCAGATTCCCACATAAACCAAAGCTCCAGCAAAAGAAGCCAGCATCGGATTATTGAAAAAAGGCGCGATTCCGTATTCATATAAATATTTCAGAAGATTGATCTTTTCTCCGGTTTTATGCGGGTTTTCAAACTCCACCATCACCAAAGCCTGCGGAATAATCTGTGAAGTGAAAAACACAATCATCGGATTTACACCCCAGATTAAAAACAATTTAAATCCTTTTTGATAGGAAGCAATATCTATTACATAATATAAAATGGCCAAAGTAGTGGTGGCCAGCCCTGTTGTGTACAAAACATAACTGCTTGTCCAGATCGATTTGTTTATCGGGAAAACAAGATTCCAGATTTGACCTGCTATAATTAGTGCTATCCCTGCTAATGCCATTTTTTGTGCAATATCTTTTTTTGCAACCTTCAGTTGTAGTAATTGACCAATTAATAAACCAATAATACCATTTACGATTGATGGAATTGTACTTAACAATCCTTCCGGATCCCAGGTTACAGTACCACGATACATATGACCTTTAAGAAGAATACCGTCCAGCCAAGAAGCTAAATTGGTTCCTTTTTCCAGATTGGCTTCTCCAATTCCGGGAACGGGAATTAAGGTCATAACTGCCCAATAGCCAAATAAGAGAAGAACTCCTGTTATAATTTGGGTTTTTTGGGTTGTTTTTAAATATAATAGAGAAATAACAAAATACACCACCGCAATTCGTTGCAGTACTCCCGGAAGACGTGCGTCGTGATAAGCCTCGATTCCGCTATAGGCTAAAAAAAGATAAATAAGCAGGATAGAAAAGGCAAAGATGTTTTTTAGTTTAGAACTAAAATTACCCATTAAAGCATATCCAACGCCAATTGTAATGATCAATCTGCCAATAAGAAGAGGGATGCCGGTAAGGTCAAAGAGTTGTATTTTTCCAAAATAATTGAAGAAAATCCCTAAACATAACATTCGTAGCGAACGTACTAGAATTTTATTAAAAGTAGTGTCGTCGTATCTTTTGTCCGGCATCGCAAGCGGAACCGCAACTCCCATTATAAAAATAAAAAAGGGAAAAACTAAGTCAGTTAGGGTACAGCCATTCCATTCAGCATGCAAAAGGGGAGGGAAAACATTACCCCAATCTCCGGGGTTGTTGACAATTGTCATTAATAAAATAGTCAGTCCACGAAAGACATCTAGCGAAATTAAGCGTTCTTTTACCATTGGTTTTGGGTAAATTGGATTAGTTAATAAATTTTAAAAGTCGCTATTTGGTTTAGAAACACTAATTTCGGAATCAGGTGGTTATTTTATCCCGAAATTAGTGCCGTATAGTATGAAATTAGATCATTATGATTGAAAAATCAGTTTCTAAAGGTCTTAATTTTTGAGTTAATAAAGGAATCAATTCGGCTCCTTTTTCTAAATAAAACTCAGAAAAATTGGACTGACGTTCCTGCAAACTTTTGTTGGGGAATAATTGATATTGTAAATCTTCGATTCGCTCTAATTGGTCGCTTAATTTTCTTTTTTGGGCTTTAAGCAGTCGTTTTTCTAAATTTTCCAAGCCCTTTTTCTGTTTTACTTCCTGAGCTTTTACGGCTCCTGTAAAGGACTTATCTGTTTTTTGAGCTAGTTCAAATAAATATTGAAATTGCTTCTCCAAAATTTCCTTTTGAGGCGTTAAGTCTATTGGAAATTCAGAAATTTTATAGGTGACAGCGTTAACTAAATCGGCTGGTCTGGTAAATAAATCTTTCCAGCTTAAACCCAGTTGATCGGCTTTTTTGGATTGTTTTTCGGTAGTTAATAATACAGAATTTCGAACTAAAATTATTGGAAATGTTACGTTTACTGCCTCAAAGAAAGATTTTAATTCTAACCAATACGCAATTTCTCCGCCTCCGCCAATGTAGCATAAGTTGGGTAAAATAATTTCCTGATACAAGGGGCGCATAATCACGTTGGGGCTGAATTTCTCCGGATTACTTTCTGTTAATTTTAGAATTTCTTCTTTCGTAAAGGAGATTTTAGTATTGTTAACGATGTATTTATCGTTTTCAAAAACAATGCGTTCGCGCAAATGATCTTCAATATAGAATAAATTGATTTCACGCGGATTTACCTGTACAGTATACGCTTTGAGTTTTTCTATAGTTTCCTGAACCGCTTTAAAAGAAGTTTGCTTTGTTAATTCTTCTTGAATATAAGGAACGAAGGCACGTTTCAAATCGGCACTATCAGCATCTATAATCACCAGACCTTGAGCAGCAAACAGCGCATTGGCTAAAAAACGTGTAGCATCAGCAAGCGTATTGTACTTTAAATAAGCGTCTTCAAAGAGTTTTTTTAGCGTATTGGCGTTTGTACTGGACCCTAATTCTAAAGCATAGATTTCGAAAAATTCAGCGAGACCTTCTGTTGAAAGTCTTCCTACCGGACCCGTACTTTCCTTATTCCATCTGAATTTTTTTCCTTTAAAATTAAAATAATTGATCTCTTCAAAATCATGATCTTCGGTCGCCATCCAGTAGATTGGGACGAAGTTATAGGTTGGGTACTTCGATTGTAATTCTTTGGTGAGATTTATGGTCGAAATAATTTTATACAAAAAGTACAAAGGCCCGCTAAAAAGATTTAATTGATGCCCGGTTGTAACGGTAAACGTATTTTGATCTGCTAAAAGAGCAATGTTTTGTTTGGTCAGATCAGAAGTCGGAATAGCCGAATATTGTTCTTCTAAAACAGCAACCAAAGCAATCCTATTTTGATTGTTGAAATTCTGTTGTTTTTCAACGATTTGTTTTTCAAAGTTTTCCAGCGTTGGGAAATTATTGTAAAGCGGCTTCAGATCCGGTTTTTGTTCTAAATAATCATGTATCAATGTAGAGAAATATCCTGAGTTTTGGTAGCTGATACAGTCGGTTGGCATAGTTTTAGGTTTATTTTTGATAGCTGTAAATTTAATGAAAATATACAGTTAAAAACGGTTTTAACTATTGCTTAGGATTTGATTTTTTATTTTTGAATTAATGCACTGTTAATCAGTGTGTTTTGTTTTTTTATTGCGATCTGAAATTAACCGTTTTAGTAAACAAAATGTTAATAGCGTGAAGAAGTATAGTTTTTAGCATAAACAGCAGAGAAAAATTAGACAAAGTGTTTATTTATTTTTTATAAAGATTGTTGTTTTCCGGAGGTAGATATTGGTTGGTAATGAAAAATTGCATTCTTTTTTGAATCTGATTTTGTTAAAAATAGCCATACCAAATTTGTATAGAAACATTTTCAAAGCCGTAAAATTTGTTAAAATTGGTTCTCTTGTGCATGTAATTTTGAGTAAAGTTGATTTTTTTAATATTTTTAAAGCGCTGTAAATCAGTACTTTTTAATTATTTTCTAAAAATTTTGTTAAAATAATTTGTTTATTAAGAAAATATTTCACAAAATTTGCCTCAGAAAATAAATCATTAACTATTAATAACGAAGACAATGTTTGTATTAAACTTTACCTCTCAAAACATCGCATCAGGATTAGATTCTGTTGGCATGTGTCTTCGTGGCTTTTCTCAATCCTAGCAAATCAATTTAAGATATAAGAGCAAGCCCGAAGGAAAATAACTTTCGGGCTTTTTTTTATTCTAGACTCTTCAAAAAATTCCCGATTACCAGAATTTAATTTATCTGTTTCAGATAAAATGCTATTGTCTTGTATTTTTTATACCGGACAGGAAATCTATAATCTATTTTTTTTAATGGACAATTATCTTTTGGACGATTGCATTCAATGCACTCGTTTAAAAACTAAAAGGCGAAAAAAAAGATTGGTTAAAGAGGATTTTGAAAAACAACTTGTTCAATTATCAAAACGAAAAAGTGCCCTTTATTTGGCCATTAGAAATTTGCCTTTAATCGAATTGAAAGAGCCTTATCAAAAAGGCTGGGTTCGGTTTTTTGCAGTTCGTGTTGATGTTTTGCGCTCAGCCGAAGGTGTATTTTATGAAAAGATACTAGCGAAAATTAACACTTTTCAGTTTTCTAGTCAAAAGGAATTCACCACGAAGAAAAAGCGTTTTGGGAAGAAAGCCGTCTATCCAAGAGAACAATTTGTGGCTAACATCAGCATCAGCGATTGGAATACGAACAAATTCGAATTAACTGATAAAGAAAAATCCTGTTTTACACTAATCGAAAAATGGTCTGAACTATACAATCGTTTTGTGAGGTATTACAAATTTAATGAACCATGGAGGTTTGTATTTAAAATTGAGGTAAACATAATTACACATAAAAAAGCTGTTGACGCAGGACTTGAAAGTGAATTAAAGCTCATCGAAAATTACATACAGAATTGGAATTTAGGATGGAAGATCTATAAAATGAGGAGTAAAGGAGACTACTATTATTGGAGCTTGGAAAAAGTAAAGCACAATAATGACTTAAAAACAACAAATCTGAATACGATATATGAAATGTATTTAGAAGAAAAACATATATAATGGGAAATAAATTATCCGGAAAAGACCTGATTAAAATAGGCTTTCCAAAAAATAACAGTATCAATATTGCTTTAGGGCAAATCAACCGATACAGAAAAAGAGAAAAAAAAGAAAGTATCCTAACCGAAGCCAAAGAAGTTTTGTTGTTTCCTGAAAAATTTACAGGACACGGAACTTGGGGGAAAGTGGCTGAAGGATTAGTTAACCCGGTGCAAGTAAGAATGCATCAGCTCAATAATACAAGGGCTCCGTTTTCGATATTCGGAGAGAATGAAATCGACGAACAGGCCAAGTATCAGTTGTATGATGCTTTAAAATTACCGATTTCAGTAGCCGGAGCTTTAATGCCCGATGCGCATTCAGGTTACGGATTGCCAATTGGCGGTGTACTTGCAACAGACAATGCGGTCATTCCGTATGGGGTCGGTGTAGATATCGGCTGCCGAATGAGTTTGTCCATTTTTGATATTCCGGCCAGTTTTTTCAAAGGAAAAGAACATCAGTTGCAGGCCATCTTAAAAGACAATACCAAATTTGGAATGTATGAAACACATACGATAAGAGCCGATCATGAATTGTTTAGCCGAAGCGAGTTTCAGGATATTCCACTTTTGAAAAACCTTTTGACTAAAGCCTACAAACAATTGGGAACATCAGGTGGCGGAAATCATTTTGTTGAGTTTGGAATCGCAAAGATTACCAATCCACTTAACGAATGGAAAATAGGTGTTGGGGAATATTTTGCAGTGTTATCGCACAGTGGTTCAAGAGGATTGGGTGCTAATATCGCCAAACATTATACCTATCTGGCTACTAAGCAATGTCCGTTGCCAAAAAATGTACAGCATTTGGCTTGGTTGGATTTGAATACACATGACGGTCAGGAATATTGGCTGGCTATGAATTTGGCTGGTGATTATGCTAAAGCCTGTCATGATGATATTCACCGTCGAATTGCAAAAGCGATAGGAAAACGTGTTGTTGTAACAATCGAAAACCACCACAATTTTGCGTGGAAAGAAATCGTAAATGGGAAAGAAGCCATCGTACACCGTAAGGGAGCGACTCCGGCCAATGTTGGTGAACTGGGAATTATTCCGGGTTCGATGACGGCTCCGGGATTTATTGTTCAGGGGAAAGGAAATGCGGAGAGTTTAAATTCTGCTTCGCATGGTGCGGGACGGCTTTTTTCTCGTAGAAAATGCAAAGAATCATTCACACAAAGTGAGATCAATAAAGTCTTGAAAGCAAATGACGTGAGTCTGATTGGTGGAAACATTGACGAAGCTCCAATGGCCTATAAAGACATTAATAAAGTAATGGCAAACCAAAACGAATTGGTTGATGTTCTCGGAACATTCACACCAAAAATCGTGAGAATGGACCGCTAAAAAAAGATAAAAATTATGGAAAAAATAATTCAAATAACATCAGGGCGTGGCCCGGCTGAATGCAGCTGGGTTGTGGCCCAGGTTTTAAAAACTTTTATAGAAGAGGCAAAAGAGAGGAACATAAAAACAACAATGCTTCAGAGAGAAACCGGAATTGAAAATGGAACCGTAGAAACAGCAACAGTTTTACTGGAAAGTAGCAATCTGAATGATTTTGTGAATTCATGGGTGGGAACAGTTCAATGGATTGGACAAAGTCAGTTTAGGAAATTGCACAAGCGTAAAAACTGGTTTATCGGCATCTTTGAAATGGAGAAATCAACGGCAACCGAGATTTCCGAGAATGACATTCAATACCAAGCCATGAGAAGTTCAGGTGCCGGAGGACAGCATGTAAACAAAGTAAGTTCGGCCGTAAGAGCAACTCATGTCCCAACCGGAATCAGTGTGGTTTCGATGGACTCCCGTTCACAACATCAGAATAAAAAACTGGCAACGGAAAGGTTATTGCAAAAATTTAAAGAAGAAACGGTAAAACAGTTTAAAGCCGAATTTCAGGCGCAATGGATGAACCAGCTGCAAATTCAGAGAGGAAATCCGATTCGGATTTTTCAGGGTTCGGATTTTAAAAAACAAAAAGAAACAAAAAATTACAAACAGGAACGACAAAGGTTAAAAAGAGAAGATTATTCCGATCGGGAATAATAACAGTACGCTTTGAGTTCCGATATAAAATAATAGATGAAAACAGTAGATAAATATCTTTTTCAGGCGTTAGACAGCTATCCTTATTCGTTGGAAGAAACCATAGAATCATTAGAATACGCTTTGTCTTATGATGATAAAAACACAATGGCTTTATGTTTATATGGTCAGGTTTTAAGCGATCAATTATTTAAATATGAGGAGGCTAAACAGTATTTTCAACAAGCTATTTCGATTAATATTCATGCAATTGAAGTGTATTCGTATTATATTTATACGTTGGTTTTGAATGAAGATTACGAGGAGGCAATGAAGTTAATTGATTTTGCACTTACAATTAAAGGAATCAACAAAGTGGAGATTCTCTTAAAGAAAGTGCTGCTTTTAGAAAGCCAGAAAAAATTCAAAAAAGCACAAAAAGTATTAAAAGAGACACAACTTGAAACTCTAAATGCAACTTACGATTGTACTATTGAAGAAACTGAGAAACGATTGACTAAAAAGTTAAACAAGGTTTCTAAAAAAAAGAAACAAGTAAGCAAAAAGAAAAAATAATACAGAAAAAAAGGATGTTGTAAGGACATCCTTTTTTATTTCGGTGAGTTGATAAGGATTAAAAAAAGGCCAGATTAATTTTAAATATCCGGGCCTGTTTTTTTATTCTGCCACAGATTTCAAGAAAGTGGGTTTACGACTTTGACAAAGAGTCGCTTACTTTGCAGGCCTATGAGCAAAGAAAGCCACAGATTAAAGGATTAAAATGATTTATAAAATCTGTGTAAATCCTTTTAATCGGTGGCAAAAAAATAATTCGTGCCAATTGGCGAAATTCGTGGCAAAATGATGAAGAAGGTCACGAAAACGAGGAATCTAAACAACTTGATTTTTATTTTGGAGCGTATCACACGATCAAATTCAAATATCGCCCTGATCAAATTCGAATGTCATCCTGAGCGAAGTCGAAGGATGTGCATGAAATCCCACAACCCTAAGACCCGATCCCCGACGTCAGCTCAATTTAATACTGTTTTTGTATTTTCACAATGATCTTTTATTTTAACAGATAAATGTTTGTTGATTTCAGGAATTAGGTTCATTTTTGTGTTCTATTTTCTTAAAAATAAACCTATATCAAAATTGAATGAAAAATAACCCAAATCAGAAGAAGAACTCTTTAAAACACGTTCTCTTTGGTAGTTTAATTGGTACCACGATCGAATTTTTTGACTTTTATATTTATGCTAATGCAGCAGTATTGGTTTTCCCGGAACTATTTTTTCCCGGATCAGATAAGACCATGGCAACCTTAGAATCATTAGCTACTTTTTCGATTGCTTTTTTATCGCGTCCTTTAGGTTCGGCATTTTTTGGACATTTCGGCGACAAGATTGGACGTAAATTTACTTTAGTTGCCGCTTTGCTGACGATGGGTATTTCGACTGTAACCATTGGTTTTTTACCAAGTTATGCCAGTATTGGTGTAGCTGCTCCTTTGTTATTAATGTTGTGCCGATTTGGACAGGGTATCGGATTAGGAGGTGAATGGGGAGGCGCTGTTTTGCTGGCAATAGAAAATGCACCGCCAAACAAACGTGCCTGGTATGGAATGTTTCCACAGTTGGGAGCTCCAATTGGGTTATTGCTTTCGGGAGGTACTTTTTTATTGTTAACCGATTCGATGAGCAACGAGGATTTTATGGATTATGGTTGGCGAATTCCTTTTATAGCCAGTTCTCTTTTGGTGGTAGTAGGTTTTTATATTCGAACCAAAATCACGGAAACACCTTCTTTCGAAAATTCAAAAAAAGAACAGGAAGAAGTAAAAGTTCCTTTTTTAACTTTGATAAAATCATATAAAAATCAATTGATTTTTGGAACTCTGGCAGCCGTTACGACTTTCTTGGTTTTTTATCTGATGACGGTTTTTACTTTGAGTTGGGCAACGTCTAATTTAGGTTTTGAAAAAAGAGATGCTTTATTGATACAGTTGTTTTCGGTCTTGTTTTTTGCTCTTTTTATTCCGGTATCGGCTGTGGTTGCAGATAAAATCGGACGTCGTAAAATGCTAATTATTGCTACGGCGGCTATAGCTGTTTTTGGTTTTTTCTTTTCCTTCTTTTTGAAATCGGGAAGTATGGCTCTGGTATCGATTTTTACCTGTATCGGAATGACTCTGATGGGATTTACTTATGGCCCTTTAGGAACATTTTTATCGGAATTATTTCCTACCAATGTTCGTTATTCAGGTGCTTCCTTAACCTTTAATCTGGCGGGAATTTTTGGTGCAGCTTTTGCACCCATGATTGCAATTTGGCTGGCATCTCATTACAGTTTGACCTATGTAGGTTTTTATTTGACAGGTGCAGCCTGTATTTCTTTATTCTCGCTATTGGTCATCAGTAAAAAAGAACATAAGTTTTAAAGAATCAATTCCAAAAGTTGGGAGCACTAAAAACTAAACACAAATAGTATTGAATTGATGGAGAAAAAAAGAAATTCATTTTAATTATAAAAATCTGTGGCAAAGAAATAATCCATGTAAATTGGTGCAATTCTTGGCAAAAGATCAAAACGATAAAAAGGTTGTCTAAATATAAATTTGGACAACCTTTTTTATTCTTAACGTTTCAAGGTAAAATGACCTGTAAATGTTGTACCGTTCAAGCGAGTGACACTAAACCAATAATCAGATGCTGGCATGTCCTGTCCCGTATAAGTTCCATCCCAGGAAGTATTGACGGTTAATTCTTTGATGAATTTTCCATAGCGATCAAATATTCGGATTCCGGTGTTGGGCGCTAAGTAATCAAAATCGATGGTCCAGGTATCATGAAAAGTATCATTATTAGGGGTAAAGAACTTTGGGTAAGGAAGTTCATTTATATATTTAGTACATGGAGTAGCTGTGGCTTCATCGATTTTTATGGTTATTGGAGTTCGTTCACTTTCACAATTACTAATGGTTTGAGAAGCATAATAGGTAACTCCGTTTTTAAGCGGAGTTGATTCAGATAAAGTTACTCCGGCTGTTATCGCATTGTACCATTTTATGTTTTGACCGTTAATTTCTATTTTGCCGATGGTAGCATTTTCCTGTATACAAAAAGTCTGATTTGCATGGGCAGTTGGAGCTTGTGTATCCTGAATTTTTATAACAATCCCTAGTCTTTGACTTTCGCAGTTCGTGTTTGTTTGACTTACATAATAAGTGCGGTTTTCAAGAGTGGTTGTGCTGGTTAAAACACTTCCTGCTGTTTCCGCATCATACCATTTTAGATTTTGCCCTGTGAGAATTGCAATATCATTTATAGTAGCGTTGTCATCAATACAAAAAGTTTGCGCGGTATTGGCTGTTGGCAGAGCGGTATCATGGATCGTTACCAATACTGCTATTCTATCACTTTCGCACCCTATAGCCTGTGAAACGTAATAAGTAGTATTGTTTTGCAACACTGTAGTATTCGGTAATGGTGCTGCGGAGATCATCGTATTGTACCATTTTAAATTTGTCTCATTCAGAATGATATCGCTCAAAGTAGCATTTTGGCTTTTGCAAAACTCAGGACTTAAATCGCCGGTAGGAATTCCGGGTGTATTTTGGACAGAAACCGTAACGGCTAATCTTTTACTTTCGCAGGAATTCAACGTTTGCGAAACATAATAAGTAATTCCGTTTTGCAGGGTAGTAGTGTTTGAGAGACTGGTTCCATTAGTAAGCGCATCATACCATTTTAGACTTTCTCCGGTAACTACAATATCCTGTAAAGTTGGATTTTGACCCGTGCAAAAAGGTTGATTGGTATCTCCGGTTGGAGCAGGGGTATCGTAAATTTTTACTGTTACAGCAGTTCTCTCGCTCTCGCATCCGCTTATGGTTTGTGAGGCGTAATAAGTTGTGCCCTCTTGGAGTAATGTGGTATTGGGTAAAAGGGTTCCGGCTGTGAGTGCATCATACCATTTTATGTTTTGACCAGTTGAAATGCTGATGGCATTTAAAGTCGCATTATCCTGAATACAGAAGTTCTGAGGGGAAGTTACAGTTGGTAATGGCTGACTGTTTATAACGACTGTTTGATTTTGGGTTGCATTATTTCCATTTCCGTCATTGTAGTCCCACACAATGGTATATGTTCCGGGTAATGTATAGGCTAATGGACTTATAGTTGTTCCTGTAATTGCTCCTGCACAGGCATCGGTAGCAGTTGGAGTTACAGTTATTGTTGTATGGCAGTCTCCGGTAATCGTTGGTAGAGTTGCTAAATCCGGAATTGGGGCTACAAAATCACCCACAACAACAGTGGTTTTTTTAGTATCGTCACAACCACCTGTTCCTGTAATTGTACAGCTGTATTCGCCACTATTTAAGGTAGCTGCACCAGTTATAATTGGGTTTTGATCTGTTGATGTAAAACCATTTGGTCCTGTCCAGGAGTAATTAGTTCCACCAGAGGCTTTAAGTTCTAATGAGCTTCCTATGCAGATTGGAGAGTTACTTTCTATTTTAGGAATACCTAGTATAGTGGTTTCTTGAAATTTCATTAAAAAATAATTATAAAATCCGAGAATGTTAGATTGATAAGAATTAGCATCTGCAATGCCATCATTTTTACTTGAGGTCCCACTGATAAATATGTCATTATTTATGTCAAGCGCTATTTTTGTTTGATTATTGTGACCATCTGCACCCAGATATGTTCCCCATATAAAATCGGCTTCTTTAGAAAACTTGGCAAGATAGTTTTCAGAATCTTTGTTTGATCGATAGGAGCAAGCAGTAGTTAATTTAGAAAGATCAAATCCAGTATTTGTTGCACCAAGATATAGGGAGTTGTTTCTAAAAACAATAGAATAAACATGGGCTTGACCAACATAAGTACCCCAAATTCTTTTCCCATTAGTATTTAATTTTGCAAAAAGACCTCGGTAGGAAGAGGTATTGTCACTGTCAAAACTATTCGGAGTGGTCATATTATTATCACTCGCCGTTTGCCCACCGATATAGATATTATCTTCATCATCAGCTTCAACCGCATATATGTCATCAATCTGTTCCCCTCCGTAATAGGTAGACCATATTCTTTGGCCATTTAATGAAAATTTGAATATAACTCCATCCGGATGAGTAATTGGATCATGTAATTCTTGAAAAACGCCAGGAGTAGAAATATTGTTAAAGCTATATGTCGTACCTCCAATAATTAAGTAATTGTTTTTTACCTTAATGGCATTAAGCTGATCACGATTTTCACCTCCTACATAAGTACTCCACATTACATTACCTCCAGATTCAAATTTAGTTAAATATCCGTCAATAGTATTAGAGAAATTTGGATCTTGATTTATATGTGTTTGGAAATTACTATTTATAGCAATGCCAGTTGTACTAGTAGTAGTTCCAATCATATAAATATTATTGTTAATATCAATATCTAAAGCATGACCCAGATCATCATATTCTCCACCAAAATAAGTTCCCCATAATCTAACACCTGAACCATTAAATTTTACCAAAAAAGCGTCCTGATATCCTGATAAATTAGGTTTGTAAGAACCAGTTGTACTTATATTTGTCTGATCTTGTGTGGTACCTGTCACAATAACATTATTCTGAAAATCTATTTTTATATCATTTATATCACAGTAATTTTGTCCGCCGTAATAAGTACCCCATAAACGTATTCCATTAGGATTAAATTTTTCTATGAATCCATTTGAAAAGGAAGAAGATTGTGTCGTTTGATGTGCTCCTGCTGTAGCATATGATGAATTTAAGGCGCTTGTACTTCCTGCTACATAGGCATTTCCAAAAGAATCGGTACTAATACTCGATGATCTAAGAGTAAAATGTACCCCGGTTTGGTCCCCATAAAAAGTTCCCCAAAGTCTTGTTGGCACAGGATCAATAATCACCGTTTTATCAGAAACAGGATCAGAAGTTTCAAAACCGTAAACATCTTTTTTTATTTTTCTATACCCAACAGCTATTTCTTTTTTAGTTGTGCCTTCCTCAGTCCAGCTTGCGGGAAGTGTTTCCTCCATTTTTCCAAAACGAACCTTCATCTGGATTTTGTTATCAACCAGTTCTGTTGCTGCGCCGCTAAATTTTAATTTAATAGCAGAAATGTCCCCTTTTGGATGAACAACAAAATTGTATTCCACTGTTTTTTTAGGATCCTTTGGAATGGTAAAAACGACATCAATATTGGGGTAAATGTTTTTATAGGTGATTTGTTTGTATTGATACACGCCAACAACGCCTTCAGGTTTGTTTGGGATATTATAATAATTATCAAAATCTTTTGCTTCCTGATCCGTGATGAACTCAACGTTAGCATTTGAATTTACAAAGTCAATGTCTATTCTGTGAAATTTATACTCTAAACCATATTCCGGTTCTTCCGGGATATCTTCCTTTGGATTTCTGTATGGTAACGTTTTGGATGTTTTCCGACTGACAATCGGTGTCTTTTTTACTTCATAGACATCATAAGAAAAGCCGTTTTTTCTCAATTGAACATTTAATCCTCCCGTGTTTAATAAAAATTTCACAGCCTGGTTCGGCTTACCTTTCTGATCTAAAATCTGACCCTTGTTTTCTTTAAAACCGATAGATTGGTTTTTGTTCTGAGAAAATACAGGAATAAAAATTAGTAACAACAGAAAAAATAAAATTCGCTTCATGGGGAGTTATTAGTGCTAGGCAAATGTAATTAATTATCTACAAAATAAAATCAAAAATCCCAGCTCCTGCCAATCGAAAAACCGTCGAAATCTTTTCCTGAAAAGATTAGAAATATCCCGTATTTTTGCAGAAAATATTTCCTTTTGAAAACTAAGCTTTTTGTAATCACGCCTCCATTTACCCAACTGAATACTCCGTATCCGGCAACCGCCTATATAAAAGGGTTTCTGAACACAAAAAATGTAGCATCAGTTCAGGCAGATTTGGGGATTGATGTGATTCTGGAGTTGTTTTCGAAGAAAGGTCTTGTTGATTTGTTTGAATTTTCAAGTTTCAGGTTTGAGGTTTCAGGTGTTGAAATTTCAGATAATTCTAAACGTATTTTTGCTTTGCAAGACGAATACATCAAAACGATTGATGCTGTAATTCAGTTTTTACAAGGAAAAAATCCAACGTTGGCTTTACAGATTTGTCAGGAGGATTTTCTGCCGGAAGCTTCTCGTTTTGCGCAATTGGAAGAACTCGATTGGGCTTTCGGAACCATGGGAACGCAGGACAAAGCCAAACATTTAGCTACCTTATATCTCGAAGACATTTCGGACTATATCGTAGAATGTGTCGATGAGAATTTTGGTTTTAGCCGATATGCCGAACGTTTAGGCCGCAGCGCGAATTCCTTTGATGAGTTGTATGAAGCCTTGCAACAGCAACCAACCTACATTGATTCGATCTTAATTTCACTTTTGAAAACTAAGATTGAAGCGGTACAACCAACTTTATTTTTGATTTCTGTTCCCTTTCCGGGGAATTTATATAGTGCTTTCCGATGTGCGCAATGGGTAAAAGAAAATCATCCCGAAATTAAAATTTCGATGGGTGGCGGTTTTCCAAACACCGAATTGCGTTCGCTTTCTGATGCACGTGTTTTTGAGTTTTTCGATTTTATTACTTTAGATGATGGCGAAGTGCCAATAGAAGAGTTAATATTCAATCTTGAAAATCCAAATTCCAATTCTTATAAGAGAACTTTTTTGTTGGAAGAGGGAAAAGTTGTTTACAAGAATAATTCGTTGAAACACGATTACAAGCAAGCCTACGTAGGGACGCCGGACTATTCGGATTTGCCTTTGGATAAATATATTTCGGTGATCGAAATTGTAAATCCAATGCACCGAATGTGGAGCGACGGTCGTTGGAATAAACTGACTATGGCACACGGTTGTTATTGGGGAAAATGTACGTTTTGTGATATTTCGCTGGACTACATAAAAGTATATGAGCCCGTTGCAGCAAATCTGCTTTGTGATCGAATGGAAGATCTGATGCAGCAAACCGGTCAGAATGGTTTTCATTTTGTGGATGAAGCGGCACCACCAGCTCTGATGCGTGCTTTAGCGCTGGAAATTTTGCGAAGAAAACTTGCGGTTACCTGGTGGACGAACATTCGTTTTGAGAAAAGTTTTTCTGCCGATTTATGTTTATTGCTGAAAGCCTCGGGTTGTATTGCCGTTTCGGGTGGTTTAGAAGTGGCGTCCGACCGATTATTAAAATTAATTGACAAAGGAGTAACCGTAGAACAAGTAGCAAAAGTAACCCGAAATTTTACGGAAGCCGGGATCATGGTGCATGCGTATCTGATGTACGGATATCCGACACAAACCATTCAGGAAACAGTTGACAGTCTGGAAATGGTGCGACAGTTATTTGAAGCAGGAATTCTGCAATCCGGATTTTGGCATCAGTTTGCCATGACAGCACACAGTCCCGTTGGATTGTATCCGGAGAAATTTGGCGTAACCAAAGCAACAGAAGCCATTGGAACTTTTGCGAATAATGATATCGACTATACCGATTCTACAGGAATCAATCACGATAAGTTTAGTTTTGGATTAAAAAAATCACTCTTCAATTTCATGCACGGAATCTGTTTTGATTACGAATTGCAGGATTGGTTTGACTTTAAAATTCCGAAAACAAAAATAGATCCCGATTTTATTTTTAATGCTCTTGAAGAAGGAAACGATTTTACTACCAAACCCAATGCAAAAGTAGTCTGGTTAGGTGGGAAGCCGGCTGTAGAACATTTTACAAAATCTAAAAAAGGACAAACTTGGGAAATGGTAGCGTTTGTTTTTCATGATAAAAAAGAAAGCTTTACCATTCAAACCAATAAAAATGAAGGAGAATGGCTTGTCGAAATCCTAAAAAAAATAACCGTTTCAAGTGGTAAAAATTATACTTTTCAAGAGGTGAAAAATGATTTTGAAACGGAATTAGAGGATTTCGAATTGTTTTGGTATTCAAAGCCAATCAATACGTTGCGCGAATTTGGTCTGCTGGTTTTGTAATTAATATTCTACGCATTCACCATCATTAGGAACAGCCGTTTTGGATAAAAGATCACTGTTTTCCAACGCTAACTTTAACTCCTCCCTTGTAGTAGGGCAATGATTTAAAGCTTCTAAATGATTCGCAAAAACATTTCCCGGTGCTAAAGCTGTAAATTTCAAAATGTCGCTCATTCTCATTAATAAGGGTTGTCCGAAATCTAATCTTGCAGTTCCACAGGCAACAGTTGCAATATCAGGTTTTAGTTCTTTCAGCACTTTTTCTACGTCTTTTGTAAAAATAGTGTCGGAGCTAATATAAACCGATTTTTCGTTTTCGAGTTCGATATAGAAACCCATTACATTCCCCATTAGTTTGGCAACCAATCCGTAGCCGTGTAGGGCTGGTATACCGGTAATTTTTCCGTCCAGGAAATCTTGAGGTTGCCAGTAGTCTAAAGTTTGAACAATAGTTAAGCCTCTTTTTGTCAGGACACTTTCATCTTTGGCATTGCAAATTACCGGAATTGAGTTTCTTCTTAAAAAGACTTCTCCGGCTTTATCAAGATGATCCGGATGCAAATGTGTAATTAAACAGTGGGTTACTTTACTAAGGATTTCACGACTGTTTTTGGGCAGTGCCTTAAGCGGATTTCTTTTTGGCTTGTAACGGAAAAGCGTAAAAGGAGCAATGGTTTTCCTTTTGCCCAACATTGGATCAATTAAGATGACATGCTTTTCTGTTTCAATAACTAAAGTAGCGTTGCGCAAATGATGTAATTTCATATCGAATAGATTTGATATTAAAAATACAAAATTATATAAATTTAATTTGGTGGATTACATGGTAAACCGAAAACCTATTCCGTGTAGGTTTTCAATTGATATTCCTTTTTCGTTAACCAAAATTTTACGCAGTCGCGAAATAAAAACATCCAAACTACGCCCCATAAAATAATCATCATCTCCCCAAAGTGACGTAAGGATTTGTTGTCTTTTTAAAACTAAGTTTTTATTGTCGACAAAAAGTTTCAGAAGTTCTGCCTCGCGTTGTGTCAGACTAATTTTTTCGGTTTCATTAAAAAGAATGAAATTTTCGGTATCAAACTGGTATTTACCAATTTCATAAACAGATTTTTTGATGACATTGTTTTTTTGCGATCGTTTGAGGAAAATTTCAATTTTCAGAAGTAATTCTTCAATACTAAAGGGTTTAACGAGATAATCATCAGCGCCCAGACGCAGTCCTTTTATGCGGTCTTCTTTTAATGTTTTCGCAGAAAGAAAAATAATAGGAACATCAGTATCAATTTTTCTGATTTCAGTTGCCAGATCAAAACCATCCATTTTTGGCATCATGATATCAAAAATGCAAATATCAAAATCTTCCTCTTTGAAAGTTTCTAAACTTGATTTTCCGTTAGAGCAATGCGTAACCTCATAGTTGTTTTGCTCTAAATTATCTTTAGTCAGAAACGCTAATGTTTCATCATCTTCGGAGTACAGAATTCTAAAGTTTTTCATTTTTTATATGGAATTGTCAACGTTATGGTGATGCCTTTCTCTGTATTATTTGTGGCGTTTATTTTCCAATATTGTAAGGTACAAATTTCTTTCACATAATACAAACCAAGACCAAAACCGTTTACCTCGTTACTCTTTTCATTTTGTATGCGGTAAAATTTATCAAAGATAGAAGAGATATTTTTAGACGCAATTCCAATTCCATTGTCAATGAATTCTAATTTTAAAGTTTGGTTTTCCTTCGAAATCCGGATTAGGATTTCAGGTTTTTCATTACAATACTTTACAGCATTGTCCAACAGATTGTATATTAAGTTAGAAAAATGAAAAATGTCTGTTTCTAACTGATAATCGGCAGAAGCTGTCTCAATTTTAATAACGGCTTCCGGACATTTTAACTGAATATTCGTAATGATTTCTTCTATAATGGGAACGATCAAAACAGATTCCGTTTTTAGTTCCAAAGGTGTATGATCCGACTTGGCTACGTTTAAGATCTTCTCGATATGATTGTTCAGTTTGTGACTTTGTTTGATAATTATATCTGTATAAGTGTACAGTTTTTTGTCCTCTTTAATCGGATTTTGTTCGATAAGGTACTTGGAAGCAATTAAAATAGAAGATAAAGGTGTTTTAAATTCATGTGTCATATTATTGATGAAATCACGCTGCAATTCAGAGTATTTCTTTTGCTGTAAAAGCGTAAAAATCGAATAAACATAAATCAATAATATAAGAATCATGACAGTTGAAAGCACAAACCAAAAACGCATTGAACTGAATAGGTAAGTGGTCTCATTTGGGAAACGAACGGCAAAATAATAAACCAGATTTTTATGTTTCGGAAAATGAACGGTTTGTTTCGTATTTCCCTTTTGAGTTAAAGATATGTAATTTCCGTAAACCATTTCATCACTTTGACAATTGTACATGGCAAACTCAAAATCAGTTGTGATATTCATTTTTTTGAATTCTGATTTTAAGTAAAACTCTAAAATATCAGGTTCAAAATCATTTTCAACATTTACAATATAATAATCATTCGCAATTTTCTGAACCGGATTTTGAGAAGGTAAGTCGTGACTGGTACCTTCATAAAGTTTTTTGGCAACTTCCAATAAAGCAATATGCGTTTTTTGGCTCAGTTTTTTTTGTTCCAAGCTAAAAGCTTCTTTTGTCCATAGTAATTGTGCTACCAATATACTGATGATGGCAACTAATCCAAGAAGGATGATACTATTTAGTTTGTTTATTTTCAAGGGAAATGCAATTTACAAGTGTAATATTAATCAAAAATTAAATCAAAAATACCCATTAACAAGTTGTTAACAAAGATTTGAAACCGCTTAACAGCGAATTGTTTTCTTCTAAAGTACTTTTGAAATGTAAAATTGAACCAGTAACCATTAAATAAAAATACTATGAAAATAATTAAAATTTCGATGTTAGTTTTAGCTTTAGGATTAATGTCTTTTTCTGCAATCGCACCGGTTGAATCTTTAACTTCTACTCCAAAAATGGAGGAAGCTACAGCTTCAGTAATTGTTTGGAAAGCAGAAACAATTGATGTTGGTCAAATTCCACAAGGAACTCCAAAAGCAATTGTTTATGAATTTAAAAATACAGGAAAAACTGCAGTAGTTATTACTAATGTTCAGGGATCTTGTGGTTGTACTGCAACAGATTATACTAAAGAGCCAATTTTACCTGGTAAATCGGCAAAAGTAACGGCAACTTATAATGCAGCAAACAAAGGTGGTTTTACAAAAACGGTTACGGTAACTACCAGTGCCGAAACTACGCCTAAAGTCCTTACTTTAAAAGGGACTGTTATCTAAGAGTTTTAAATAGATTAGTTATAAAGAGGAAAACTCCGGATATGTAATGTATCCGGAGTTTTTTGCGTTTTTAAAGGTTAATAATGTTGTGATTAGGTCCGTATTTATTTTTTTACAAAAGAGCGGTTTTCATGAAAACTTTTTTATTTTTATTAAAAATATCATTATGAAAATTTTGTATCCGCTTGCCGCAGTTATCATTCTTTTTATTGCTGTTTCCTGTAATTCTAAATCAAATGATAAAGAAGAAAAACACAAAAAGACTTTAAAAGCAGAAGTGCCCGAACTTAAGATTTCTATTGACAGTACAGACATTGCCATTTTTTATCAAACGTATCCTAAATTAGTTAAATTTCAGGGAGACGTTTCCTCGTTGTACAAGAAAAAAAACGACACTCAATTGTGGTTAGATAATAAAGGAGTAGTAGAGTTTGGCAGCACCTTGTTTAATAAATACAAAAATTTGGGAGACGAAGGATTGAAAACCAATTTTCCGTACAACGAAAAGATAAATCCAATTTTCGAACGTCTGGGTGACAATAAATTATCACAGGTTGATACGGACTTAATGATCACGAATTTGTATTTCTATTATGCAGAAAAAGTATACGGTGGAGTCGATGAAAAAACAACAACTTCTTTAGAATGGCTTTTGCCGCGAAAAAAACTGAATTATCAGGTCTTTTCGGATTCTATTTTCAAACATGCTACCATTAATGATGATAATAAAAGTAAAATGTTCAGTCAGTATTATAAACTGCGTGAAGCACTGAAAAAATACAGATCAATTGAGAAAAAAGGAGGATGGAAAACGATTGAAGTCGACGAGGATTTTAAAAGTTTTAAAGTGGGAGATTCAGCAACTGCAATTGCTCAAATTAGAGAGAGACTTGCTATCACCGGAGAATTAAAAGAAAATAATAAAAGTGCGGTATGTGATTCGATTCTAATTTCAGCAATGAAAGATTACCAAATGCATCATGGCAATACACCAAAAAATACAATCTTAAAAGAACATATTGATGAATTGAATCTTCCGGTTTCAGATCGCATCAAGACGATTATAGTAAATATGGAGCGTTGCAGGTGGATTGACCCGGGATTGGAAAAAGGTAAAGAATACATTGAAGTTAATATTCCGGAGTTTAAATTATATCTGATTCGGGATCATGAAATTACTTTTGTTTCAGAGGTGGTAGTTGGTAAAGCAATGACGAAAACCGTTATTTTTAGCGGTATGATGAATAATATTGTTTTTAGTCCTTATTGGAATGTTCCGCAAAGTATTATCAATAAAGAGATTAAACCCGGAATGGCTAAAAACAAGAATTACTTGGCTGAAAAACACTTAGAATGGAATAATGGCGCGGTGCGACAAGTACCCGGAGTAAATAATTCGCTTGGTTTGGTGAAGTTTTTATTTCCAAATTCAAACAACATTTATTTACATGACACACCGGCAAAAAGTTTGTTCGAAAGAGAAAACAGAGCCTTCAGTCACGGATGCGTTCGCGTAGCAAAACCAAGAGAGCTAGCGATTGAACTTCTAAAAAATGATCCAAAATGGACACCACAACGAATTGAGAAAGCCATGCACGCCGGAAAAGAAAGCTGGTACACGTTAAAAAAGAAAGTTCCGGTTTATATCGGTTATTTTACCGCATGGGTAGATCGAAAAGGACGATTGAATTTCTATAAAGATGTCTATCAAAGAGACGAAAGCCTTCTGAAATTATTAACGGAGGGGTAAAGGATTGAACTAACCGTTTATCTAAACCCGACAGATTTTTGAAACCTGTTGGGTTTGTTTTTTTATTCAAACGGAAATAATTAATAAACTTCCAAAATCATCAATTCGTTATTTAAAATAAATGATTTAATAATTTCTTTTGTGTTTTTGTTAAAAGTTTTTAAAATTATAACTTTTGGAGGAGCTCCTTTTAAAAGTGATAATTTTTCGAAATCATCGTCAAGAGTGAGAATCGTAAAGTCATTTTGTTTAGCAAAATTCCAAATTTCAATATCTTTTGCGGGTTGATTTATTTGAATGTCTTTAGAATGTAAACAATTAGAAAAATCATTTTCAATAAGTTAGTTTGATTATTCTCTATGAAATATTTGCATCTAATAGTAATTTCATTAGGCAGCAATTATTTTTGTTATATTCTCTCTATTGGCCGCAAATGCCAGAGACGCAAGAATATGTTCTTTTTTTAATTCAGGGAAGTCTTCTATAATATCATCATAAGACATTCCTGTAGATAACCAAGAAAGGATATCGGAAACGCAAATTCTGGTTCCTGTGATAATAGGTTTACCAAATCGGATATCCGGATCTATAGAAATCAAGTTTTGCCAGTTAGTATTCATAATTTTATGCTTTAAACAAATTTACAAAAATAAAGGACTATTTGCGTTTAAAATAATTGAGATTGTTTCTACCTTTAAAACCTATATACTTTAACCATTAAACCAAAACAATGAAATACAACAGATGTGGGAAAAGCGGACTACTGTTACCTGAAATCTCTCTAGGGTTATGGCATAACTTTGGGTCAGTTGATAACTTTGAAAATGCGGAAAGCATCGCCAAAGAAGCTTTTGATAAAGGGATAACGCATTTTGATTTAGCAAATAATTACGGACCGGTTCCGGGTTCTGCCGAAGAAAATTTTGGTAAAATACTATGGCATAATTTTCAAGGAAATCTACGTGATAAAATCGTGATCGCTACCAAAGCCGGTTATACCATGTGGGATGGACCTTATGGAGATTGGGGATCCCGTAAATATCTGTTGTCTAGCTTAGATCAGAGTTTAAAACGCATGAATATTGATTATGTAGATATTTTTTATTCTCACCGCCCCGATCCTGAAACACCAATTGAAGAAACCATGATGGCTCTAGATCATGCCGTAAGATGCGGAAAAGCATTGTATGTCGGAATCAGTAATTATTCCGCAGAACAAACCAGAGTTGCCGTTGATGTCCTGCAGCAATTGGGAACACCTTGTTTGATTCACCAAGCCAAATATTCAATGTTAGAACGTTGGGTAGAGAATGGTTTGTTGGATGTTTTGGAAGAAAAGGGAGTAGGATGTATTGCATTTTCACCATTAGCGCAAGGGCTTTTAACCGATAAGTATTTAAGCGGAATCCCGGAAAATTCCAGAGCACATAATCCAAACGGACATTTAAAAGAAGATGAGGTGACTCAGGAACGCATTCAGAAATTAGTTCAGTTAAATGAAATTGCTCAAAATAGAGGCCAGTCTTTGGCACAAATGGCACTGGCCTGGCTCCAAAAAGACAAAAGAATTACTTCCGTTTTAATCGGTGCAAGTTCTGTCAGACAATTGAATAACAATATCGAGTGCCTGCAAAAACAAGATTTCTCTTCAGACGAATTAAATGCAATCGAATTGGTCCTGAAATAATTCAATAGCTTTTCTATGTTTGATCCTCTTAAGCATGAATTTGCAATAGAAGACCATAAGTAGAAATTTATATGTATTGTTTTTGTCGGATTAAGGTCGCTGTAAAAACGATACGCTTAATAATGAAAAAAATGCGGAATTAACTAAGCAATTTTGTAAAACTATAGCAAGTAGAATTTGATTCTTTTTTATACGTTATTCTTGAGCCCGTTCATAAATTGAACGGGCTTTTTTGTTGTTTGTAATTGTAAGAATTTTTGCTTCTTATTTGTTTTCGCTTCTTAGTGTTGTAATTGAGTTTTGTTTTTCTTTAGTTTTTTATAAAATTTAATTGACCCTATTTTTTTAAGGGGTTATGTGTTTTTATTTTTATTTTAACGTCAATTTTTAATATTTTTTATAAGTAATTTTCTAATAACTGCTATTTTTTAGTGGCTATTCGTGTTTTTTGTGTTGTTGAATTTTTAAAAATAAATCGCTGTAAATATCAAATAGTGATTTTAGAGAAGTAAATTTTTGTAATCCGTAATTCTTGCTTTAAAACATCAAAAAAATAGATTTTGATTCTCCTACTCATACAAAAGTTAATAAATTCGCTAAGGAAAATGAAGAGGTTTGAGGGATAAATTTGAGGTTTTAGAGATGACATATACTAGCAAATAGATATAGAAAAGAATAACTAACCAAAATCAATTAACAACTAAAAACCAATTAAAAACATGAAAAAAACATTTCACATTTTAGCCGCCATGTTAACCAGTTCCTTTGTATTTGCCCAAGATGATAGTGAAAAACAAGTATCTCCTGCAACTACTTTTGCCGGATCTGCAGACGCCTATTATAAATATGATTTTTCGAAACAATTGAATGGCTTAACAAGCTTCACCAACTCTCAAGATTCATTCGAGTTAGGGATGGCCTCTATTGAAGCTTCTCACTCATTCAAAAAAGGATCCGTTTTTGTAGATTTAGGTTTCGGAAAAAGAGCAGGTGAATTTTCATACAATGAAACAACAGATAAAGATATTACGGCTAAATTTTTAATCAAGCAATTGTATTTTACGTATGAGATAACAGATAAATTTAAAGTAGTCGCAGGTAGTTTTGGTACTCATATCGGTTATGAATTGGTAGATGCGGTAGACAATAAAAACTACAGTATGTCTTATGCTTTCTCTTATGGGCCGTTTTTCAATACAGGTGTAAAAGCGCAATATACAACAGGGAAATTTTCGGCTATGTTCGGAATAACAAATCCGACCGATTTTAAATCAGCAATGGATGCAGGGACAAAACAGAAAACGTATATAGGACAATTGGGATATGTAGGCGATACGGGAAGTGCTTATTTGAATTTTACTTCCGGAAGTACTAATCCAGCATCAGACGAAAATAAAACGCAATTTGATTTTGTAGCTTCAAAAACAATAAGCGACAGTTTTGGACTTGGCTTTAATGCTACTTATGCTAAAACAACAAATGATTTTAACAGTACATTAGACGGAGAGTGGTTTTCATTAGTAGGGTATGCCAATTATGCTTTCAAGGAAACTTTAAGTTTGGCTTATCGAATGGAATTTTTTAACGCCAAAGATGCTGCTCCAAGTTTAGGAACACTTACAGGGTCAAATGTATTTGCGAACACGGTTTCACTAAACTATAAAGTTGGAAAGTTAACTATTATCCCAGAGTTGAGATATGATGCCGCCTCTGAAGATATTTTTAAAGACACTGACGCTCTTCCAACTGGTGGAATGTTTTTTGCTCTACTTGCTACAACATACTCTTTCTAAGAGATAAAGATTGATATTTTTTTTTTTTTTTTGGAGCTGTCAAAACGTGCAAATGTTTTGGCAGCTTTTTTATTTAATTTGTGTTGAGAGCTTGATTAACTTGGCTTATTTTACAAGACATGATTGTTAAAAATAGAGCTTTTGCTTCTCTATGAGGCAAGTCGCTTGGTATTACCGGACTAACCGGAGGTATCGGTTTATCTTCTTTGCTTGTAATTTGATTTTTTTAAATTTTTAGTTGTTGATTTTCCAAGCGCTTTACAGACTTACTGTTTAAATGTACTTATTAGCTTTAAATAAATTAGAGGATAGTTTTTTAATAATAAACAAGTATAATTCGATTCAAGGCATTAATAAAGAAGATTATAATTTAATGTAGGAAAATGATGTATTTTGATAACTTAATTCAAGATGGTAGTTCCAAAAGCATAAAAAATACAAGAGAAGTATGGTAAGCTTGTTTTACGAACCAATAAATCTTACCAATGTTTTGTAAAGATGAAATTATATAATTTTTTGTTTAATAGATGATATTTAAAAAAAAGAATTAATCATATACAAAATCATGTAATACAGGTATGTGTGTAGTGAAGTCATCTTGACTGAATTGTTTTTTAGCCAATTTTTATGGTAAGCATTTTTTGGCGATAAAGTTCAGGAAGTAGTATGGATTTAGTGCCAATAGGCTTGATAAAACAGAATTAACAGTTGGCTACATAAAGATGAGTATATTTTAATACTGTTTATTTGAGATTTTAAGTTCAGTTTTAAAGACTTCTGCTGTGAAATGCAGTATGTCATCTATTTTTCCCGGTTGCTGTATGCAATTATAGGAAAATCGCACATATAGTTTAGCATAGAAAATGGTGTGGTTATTCAGGTTTTATGAAAAAATAATTTTAGGGTGTTGAGGTGCAGTTCGCAACCAAAAAAAGATGATATAGTAATTAGCTTTTAATTTCACTCCTGGAATAGCAGCCGTTGCAAAAGTTCTTGGAAAATTGATTGATAAGTTACCTCATGAAGCTTTTATTTAGAACAATAGTTTTATTTAGATTACTATTTAGGAGATACTGTTTTTTTAAGAAGATAAGTGTTTTTTGAGGATTTAATGAAAATCATATTCCAAGAGGACAGAAACAAGTATTAGTGCTATTTAGAAACTTTTTCGAAGAACCATACATGCAGTAATTTCAGAAGTTTTTTTATAAAACTTACTCAGTTTGTATTTGGACTACAATTAAACAAATCAATTAACGAACAATTTTAATTATTTATAGAAATAGCTTTATTAACCTTAAAATTTTTATTATGAAAATCAAATTATTTGTTTTATTGTTTCCCATACTTGGATTTGGACAAGTGCAAATTGGAGGTGATATTAATGGGAAGGAAATTGCCAGTGAAAGTGGTTCCAGTGTTTCGCTTTCTGCTAATGGGAGAATTTTGGCTATCGGAGCACCGGATAGAGTAGATGCAGCTGGAGACTATACAGGGGTGGTTCGGGTCTATGAAAATAAGGAAGGAGTTTGGACACAGTTAGGGGATTCTTTTTATGGAATTGATGATGATGAAAATAATGGTACTAGTGTTTCTCTATCCGGAGATGGTAGTGTTTTAGCTATTGGAGCGCCAGGTAATGATATAAAAGAGATAAATGCAGGTGCGGTGCGGGTATATAAAAATAATGCAGGAGTCTGGAAGCAGATAGGAAATGTTATTTACGGAAGTGATAATAGTTGGAGTGGTACGAGTATTTCCCTTTCCGCAGATGGTACTATTTTGGCTGTTGGTGCGCCCCATGATGATAATGTTCAGTTTGCTTCGGGGATGGTTCAGGTATATGAAAATAAGGGAGGTGCTTGGGTGTCTCTTGGAAATCCAATCTATGGAAAGGGAAGGTTTGATTTGTGTGGTCAAAGTGTTTCGCTTTCTGCAGATGGTAATACTCTGGCAATCGGGTCCTCTTGTAGTAGTGTAAAGGGGAGGAATTCGGGTCAGGTGCGGGTATTTAAAAACAAAGGAAGGGTCTGGACACAGCTTGGAGGTGATATTGATGGGAAAGGAGCTGATGCTCAAAGCGGTTATAGTGTTTCACTTTCTGCAAATGGTACTATTTTGGCTGTCGGATCACCCTATTTTGGTGCAGGTTCTGGTCAGGTTCAAGTGTATAAGTGCAGCGCTGCAGGATTCTGGGGACAGATGGGACCGGTTATTACGGAGGGGACATCTTCATTCGGTTCTAGTATTTCGCTTTCTAATAATGGTAACACTTTGGCTGTTGGTGCTCCGGATTTAAATCAAGTTCAGGTGTATAAATATAATTCAGGAACTTCTTGGGGGCGAAAAGGAGTTGTCAACGAAAAAACACCTAGTGATCGAACCGGTCAAAGTGTTTTTATTTCTAGTGATGGTAGTACTTTGGCAATTGGGTCGCCTCATTATAATACTACGACTAAAGAATTATATTTGGTAGGTCAGGTTAGGGCGTTTGATTTATCTGATTTGAAAACCAGTAAATTCACCTATACAGAGGGTAATTCCGAATTGGGAGCAGATGATTTTAATTTAGTTAATCTTAGGTATTATCCAAATCCTGTTAGAGGTGAATTGTTTATTTCTTATGATAGAAAAATTACTAGTATAGCTGTTGTCGATTTGCAGGGTCAGGTCGTTGTTGAGAAATTTATTCATTCAACTCAAGGAAGTATTGATATGTCAAATTTTAAGCCTGGTGTTTATTTTCTAAATGTTACAGTTGCGGGTGAATCAAAAAATATAAAAATAATTAAAAAATAAATTAAACTTTTTAATTCTATTTTAAGTTAATGAAAGAAGTCGTTTGTGTTTTTTATCATTTTGCCACGAATTACACCAATTAAGTTTAAAATTATTGATGGAGAAGAATTGCTAAAGATTAAAGGATTAGGATGATTTAACCTCAAAGGCAAAGAAATAATTCATGTAATTTGTAGCGGAAAAGAAACCATTTTAATTCTATCTAACTCTTTTTTAAAGTTAGTGATGAATAAGTCGTTAGTGTTTCTTGTTTTTTAGTATTTTCCACGAATTAAGTTTTAAAATTATAGGTAGAGAATCATTGCCAAAGATTAAAGGATTAGGATGATTTACCCCGCAACAACAAAGAAACAATTTGCGAAAATTAGTGTAATTCGTGCGGAAAAGAAATCATTTTGATCCTTTAATCTGTGGCTTTTTTTTACTCATAGGCCTGTGAAGTTAGCAACTCTTTGCCCCAAAATCCTAAATGCGCTTTCTTGAAATCTGCGACCAGTTTAAATGATTGATTTATAGATTATTGTAATTCAGGCAACTGATTAGATGGCTTAGGAATAGTTTATTTTGATTATTGAGAATTATTCGAAAAGTACAAAGATGAATTATTGAATCTGTTTTTTGTAAATAGAGTAAATAGTATCTATCGTTTTTCTATCTAAAACAGAAGTTGTATCCGTCTGTATATAATGTAGTTTAAAAGCCATTATTGCTGCCGAAAGATTTTTTGTATTGTATCCAATAATACGTAAAGCCTGTTCAATCTTAAAATCAAAAGGCGCTTCTTCCAGTATTTGATCCGGCCAGATTCCGAATCCTTTTTCTGCTAATGTTTTCCACGGAAACAAGGCGCTTGGGTCTTGTTTTCTTCCCGGTGCAATATCAGCATGTCCCAGTATATTTTGAGTTGGAATATTGTAATCTTTTTTTAATTTAGTCAAAAGAGCTACCAAACTACCAATTTGAGCTTCTGTAAAAGGTTTAAAGCCATTATTGTCAAGTTCAATACCAATTGAACTGGAGTTTAAATCAGTGTTTTTTCCCCAGGTAGAAGATCCGGCATGCCAAGCTCTTAAATAGTCATTCAGCATTTGAACAACTTTTCCGTTTTCCGAAATTATATAATGAGCACTTACCTGTGTTCTTGTCTTCGTAAAAGTGTTAATTGTTTGTTGCAGAGAATCTTGTGCAGTATGATGGATAACTATAAAACTTGGTTTTCTTAAGTTAAAATTAACCGTGCCAATCCATTCTGTATTGATGCCATTCAGTAAAACTGTAGATCCTGTTTTTGATAAGGTATCTTTTACAATGCCCAGTTGTTGCGCATATGTGGTGTCAATCACTACCGGGCTAACCGGAGGTATTGGTTTAGCTTCTTTGCTTGTAATTTGATTTTCTAAAGTTTTTAACTGCTGATCGTATGCTTTTTCTGTGTTTTTATATGGATTTGTCGAGCAGGAACAGATAATAAGTGCTAAAAGCAGATAACATAAATGTTTTTTCATCATAATCAATTACATTTTGGAATTAAGTTAAGCTAGTTATTCTTGAACTTTTTCTGTTTCGATACCTTCTTTTGCTTCTTTCTGTTCTTTAGCCTCTTTTTTCTTTTTTGACTTTGATTTTTTAACCTCTTTAAAATCAGTCATAAAGGAGTTGTATTTTTCAATCTGATCAGGATTAAGGAAAGCAGTTATTTTTTTTGTTGTGCTCTCTTTTAATGCTTTCATTTGTTCAATTTTCTGATCTTGACTACTGCTTTCGTTTTTCAGCAATATCCCTTGCTCTCTCAAGCTGTCAGCAAAAACATTTGTAATTGCAATAACCTGAAGTTCATCAAGATTTACAACCGGTTTCATCTGCTCTGTAATTTTAGCTGCAGTTTCTTCGGCAGGAATTTCTTTGGGTTTGCTGGGAGAGCCTTGCGGGCCTGCCTGCATCATGCTTCTGTCCATTCCCATTCCGCCGCCTCTTCCATAACCATTACCACCACCACCGTAACCATTGTTGTATCCATTTCCGTATTGAGCAGAAACAGAAGTAACACATAGTAACGTAAAAACTAAAAGAAATAAAGATTGAATAGATTTCATAAAAGTATTTTTGTCAAAAGTTAGCAAATATATAATGTAAATTTAAGCAGGTTCTCCGTATAAATCAAATTCTGTTGCTTCAATTATCTTGATATTAACAAAATCTCCCGTTTTTACATAATGTTTTGAGGCATCAATTAAAACTTCATTATCAACATCAGGGCTATCAAACTCAGTTCTTCCAACAAAATGAGCGCCTTCTTTTCTGTCAATGATGCATTTGAAAACTTTTCCAACTTTTTCCTGGTTCAAATCCCATGAAATTTGAGATTGTAATTCCATGATTTCATTTGCTCTGGCTTGTTTTACGTCATCCGGTACATCATCTTCAAGTAAATAGGCGTGTGTGTTTTCTTCGTGTGAATATGCAAAACATCCCATTCGGTCAAATTTCATTTCCTGAACGAAATCTTTCAAAATTTCAAAGTCTTCCTGAGTTTCACCAGGATATCCAACAATTAAGGTTGTTCTGATCGCCATTCCCGGAACAGAAGCACGGAATTCTTTTAATAATTGAGTTGTTTTTGCCTGTGTAGTTCCACGACGCATTGATTTCAGAATAGAATCTGAAATGTGTTGTAGCGGAATATCAATATAATTACAGATTTTAGGCTCGCGCTTCATGATTTCCAAAACATCCATCGGGAAACCGGTAGGGAAAGCATAATGTAAACGAATCCATTCAATTCCTTCGACTTTTACTAAGGCTTCCAGAAGTTCACCAAGATTTCTCTTTTTATATAAATCAAGACCATAATACGTTAGATCCTGAGCAATTAAAATCAATTCTTTAACGCCATTTTTTGCTAAACCTTCAGCTTCTTTAACCAATTTTTCAATGGATTGAGAAACGTGTTTACCACGCATAAGCGGAATAGCGCAGAAACTGCAAGGTCTGTCGCAACCTTCGGCGATTTTTAAATAAGCGTAATTTTTAGGCGTTGTAGTTAAACGTTCTCCTAACAATTCGTGTTTGTAATCGGCTCCTAAGGCTTTTAATAATTGTGGTAATTCTGTTGTACCAAAATATTGATCTACATTTGGGATCTCTTTTTCTAAATCAGGTCTGTAGCGCTCAGATAAACATCCGGTTACGAAAACTTTATCTACGAGTCCTTTGTCTTTTTTATCAGCATATTCCAAAATCATATTTACTGACTCTGCTTTTGCATTATCAATAAAACCACAAGTGTTAATTACGATGATGTTTCCTTCTCTCTCTGCAGGAGCCTCATGCTCAACTTCTTTTCCGCTTGCACGAAGTTGCCCCATTAAGACTTCACTGTCATATACATTCTTCGAACACCCAAGAGTGATTACGTTAATTTTGTTCTTTTTTAAAGACTTGGTTCTCATACTTTTATAAATTGGAGTGCAAAATTACACTTTTTTATTCAAACACCGCTTGTTTCGGTTTGTTTTAGGTGATTTTTGTGAACCGGATTGCGCTATTTAAATAGGATCTGTATTACTTATAGAGGTTTAAAAAATGATTTAGCTCTAATTTTGAATAAAAAAAACCGTTAAGTATAAACCTAACGGAAATTAAAGCATTCTATTTTATTTCTAATTACAATTCAAATAATAAAGTCAAAGAAACATTATTTAGTTTCGATGTGATGTTGGCTCCGTCAGTAAATCCGGTGGCGAAAAACCCCTGATTTGTTTTTCTTTCTAAATAAGAATAGGCTAAATCTACTTTTGTGCTACCGAAATTATAGCCTAAACCACCTGAGTAACTGTTTAGGTCGCCAATTGTTGTCTTGTTTTTATAAGGGCTGCCTTCATAGCGGTATCCGCCACGGAGACTTAATTGTTTAATTTTGTACTCTGCACCGATTCTTAATTCTGCGGCACTGGTTAAAGTGTTGCTCATTTCGTTGTTTAGACCTCTAAAACCTTGATCACTTGTTGGTTTGTATTTTGTGTTTCCGTAATCTTTAATGGCGTAGTCAATACTGATTAAACCAGATTTTCCGAATACATAAGCACCACTAAAAGTTACTTTTCCCGGAGTTTGTAAGGTATAAGGTTTGTAAACGTTTACAACATTTGGGTTAACAGATTCATATTTTTCTGGTCCTCCTGCTGCTTGTCTGGTAGTGTATAGACTTTGAGATATTTCATCATTAAGTTCGTACCAGGTATTAGATTCGTAAGCAAAACCAAGACGGAACGATTCGGTAACTTTTGCAATGGCTCCAAGTTGAAAAGAGAAGCCATTCCCGTAAGTGTACTGATTGTTGTTAAAACGCAGGTCTGATATTGTTTCACCAGATTGTAGTGCGTT
Source organism: Flavobacterium sp. ABG (assembly GCF_001027725.1). Classification (NCBI taxonomy): domain Bacteria; kingdom Pseudomonadati; phylum Bacteroidota; class Flavobacteriia; order Flavobacteriales; family Flavobacteriaceae; genus Flavobacterium; species Flavobacterium sp. ABG. The sequence continues at coordinate 4,768 of NZ_LEKS01000018.1, read as the reverse complement.
GCGGTTGCTTTCATAAAAACTACTTGATCTTCTGAAGTCCGTAACGTGTACATTTAGATTTGCACCTATATAAAGACGGTCTTTGTATGATGTCGAGATATTGAAACTTGCCTTGCTGTTGTATCCACTGGTGTAAACTTCGTTTTTATGGTCATAATTACCACCAGAAGGTACTCCTGAGGTGTATAATGTGTTGCTGTTGTTTGGGGTTACGGGATAAATAACTTTACCGTTATATCCGAAAAAAGCTTGTTGTTCGTCATAGAACTGATCGCCGTAGTTGATGTTTGTGATGTCTCCTAAAGGAATTCCATTAGCATAAGCTAAAAAATACTTATCAATTGAATTTCTTGGATTTGTTCCGGCAGAGAAAATATTGTTGTCAAAATTGTTTGTGTTCTCATAAGTAGCTCCAATTGCTATTTTTTTCCAGTTGTTGTTAGGATTTCTGTCGTGAAAAACAAAAACAGCTCCAGCCTGATTCAGGATGAAAGAGTTTTCGTTGTCACTTGTTTGGGTTCCGAAATAATTGGAGTTGTTCTTTTTACTTTGATTGCTGAAAGTTACTCCAGCTTGATTGTTTAAGAATATTGCTGATCCTGCAGGGTTGACTGTCAAAGAAGACAGATCGCCTCCAACTGCTCCGAAAGCGCCGCTCATTGCTCTGAATCGGGCAGTTCCGGTAATGTTGTCTTGTGCGTAACGCATTGCATCTGAAACTTCTTGAGAATGTGAGACGCTAACAGATAGTCCTGCTATAAATAGGAAGAATATTTTTTTCATTTGGTTTAATTTTAGATGATTTTGAAGGGGTGTTAAAAACAGAAGAGAAATTATCTTCTGCCGCCACCGCCACCGCCGTACGATCTACCGCCACCGCCACCGCCGCCAGAAGATCTCATGCTTCCACCACCACTATTCGTTGAGCGTGATGGACTTGGAGAATAACTTCTCGTTGGAGCGCTGTTGTTGCCGTTATTGTAATTGTAGTTTCGGGTTGTTGTGTTGTTGTTGTTGTTATACGATCTTCTGTTTGAATTATCGTAGCTATTACTCTGACCTTGTGAGTACGTTCTGTTTGTAAAAGTAGGATTCGTTGTTGTTCTTCCGTTTACAGTAGAACTTCTTCTATAGTCGGTATAGTTATTTTGTCTGTTTGTGTTAGAGTAGCTTCTGTCCGTGTTATAGCTTCTGTTTGTAAAATTTCGGCTGCTATTGTCTCTGTTGGTGAAGTTTCTGTTACTGTAGCTTCTGTCAGTATAACTTCTATTGGTGTAGTTTCTATTGCTGTAGCTTCTGTCAGTATAACCTCTGTTGGTGTAATCTCTGTTTACGCCATAATTTCTTCCGCCGTAGTAAGCTGCAGAACCTCTTCTTCCGTAGTTATAAGCATAATTGTTATATCCGTATCCGCCGCCCCAGTATCCGGGATAGCCTCCCCATCCGTAACCAGGTCCCCAATATCCAGGGTAGCCCCATCCATATCCGGGATAACCCCAATAACCGCCACCATAACCCCATCCTAATCCATAGTAAGGGTAACCCCATCCCATAGAAAGACCCCATGACCATGTAGTGTCAGGGTAATAGTTGATGGCTACTTCTGTGGTGCTACTTCCCCAGGCTGGGTATGATGTAGCCGCAGTTTGTGTGCTGTCATTTTCAGCATAATTACCATAATTATCTACGTCTGTAAAAATTTCGGTAGACTGATTGTCGTCTTGCAGCGACTTAAAGTAATCTTTATATTGATTATTCGTATTAGTGGTGGTTGTTTGTGCGTAGGTGCTTCGTGTAGTACCGTAAACACCGTCATTATCTTGATAAGACGTATTTTGGTAAGAACCACACGATGTTAGTAGAAAACTCAATAATCCGATTAGGTAAAAATAACTTGAGTTTTGGCGGAGTGAAAGAGAAGTTTTCATATCTGTGGTGTTTTTTATTGTTGCACATTACAAAAATAGTTAGTTTTGTCAAACTATTTAGTTAAAAAATAATAAAACAAAATTTGTGCCAAACTATTCAATATGAGTAAGAACCTCACTACAAGATCAGAAGATTATTCGAAATGGTATAACGAGCTGGTTGTAAAAGCAGATCTAGCTGAAAACTCAGGAGTTAGAGGATGTATGGTTATTAAACCTTACGGATACGCCATTTGGGAAAAAATGCAGGCTGAGTTAGACAGGATGTTTAAAGAGACAGGGCATCAGAATGCTTATTTTCCTCTATTCGTGCCTAAAAGCATGTTTGAGGCTGAAGAAAAAAATGCAGAAGGATTTGCAAAAGAATGTGCAATCGTAACACATTATAGATTAAAAAATGACCCGGATAAACCCGGAAAACTAATGGTTGATCCAAATGCGAAACTGGAGGAGGAGCTTATCGTTCGTCCAACAAGTGAAGCTATTATTTGGTCTACTTATAAAGGATGGGTGCAATCGTACCGAGATTTGCCTTTGTTGATTAATCAATGGGCTAATGTGGTGCGTTGGGAAATGCGTACGCGTTTGTTTTTAAGAACAGCTGAGTTTTTATGGCAAGAAGGGCATACAGCTCACGCTACAAAAGCAGAAGCTTTAGAAGAGTCTGAAAAAATGATGACTGTTTATGCTGATTTTGTAGAGAACTTCATGGCAATTCCGGTTGTTAAAGGTATAAAAACCGAAACAGAACGTTTTGCGGGTGCAGATGAAACCTATTGTATTGAAGCATTAATGCAAGATGGAAAAGCTTTACAAGCTGGTACATCACACTTTTTAGGTCAGAATTTCGCAAAAGCATTTGATGTGAAGTTTGCTAACGCCGAAGGGAAACAAGAGCATGTATGGGGGACTTCTTGGGGAGTTTCTACTCGTTTGATGGGGGCGTTGGTTATGACGCACTCTGATGACCAAGGATTGGTTTTGCCTCCTAATTTAGCGCCAATACAAGTGGTTATTGTTCCTATTCATAAAACAGATGAACAGTTAGAGCAAATTACTACTGCTGTAAATGAATTGACAGCTAAGCTTAGAAAATTAAAGATTTCGGTTAAATATGACGACAGAACAACCCAAAAACCAGGATTCAAGTTTGCAGAATGGGAATTGAAAGGAGTTCCGGTTAGAATTGCTGTAGGACCAAAAGATTTGGAAAATGGTACTTTTGAAGTTGCAAGAAGAGATACTTTGACTAAAGAAGTGGTTGCTGCTGAAGGAATCGTGAATTATATAAATGATCTTTTGGAGCAGATTCAAAACGATTTATTCAATAAAGCTTTAGAATATCGTAATACGCATATTACGGAAGTAAATAGCTTTGAGGAGTTTAAAGAAGTTTTAGATGGTAAAGGTGGTTTTGTGTCGGCTCATTGGGACGGAACTGCGGCTACTGAAGAGAAAATAAAAGACCTGACAAAAGCAACAATTCGTTGTATTCCTTTGGACGCTGTTGAGGAGCTGGGAATCTGTGTTTTAACAGGAGAGAAATCGGCCCGAAGAGTACTGTTTGCTAAGGCTTATTAAAAAAAAATAACATTTTTTTGCTTCAGCTATTGTGCAACTTAAAAATAGTTGTATCTTTGCATCCGCATTAGAGAAGCAGGCCCGTTCGTCTATCGGTTAGGACGCATGGTTTTCATCCATGTAAGAGCGGTTCGATTCCGCTACGGGCTACTACTTTTTTTGCGAAATAAGTTATTTAACTTGATGTTATTATGGCCCGTTCGTCTATCGGTTAGGACGCATGGTTTTCATCCATGTAAGAGCGGTTCGATTCCGCTACGGGCTACAAATTTCAATTGATTACAATTGGAGAAAACTTAGAAGGAAGCTGGTCTGTTCGTCTAGGGGTTAGGACTCCAGGCTTTCGTCCTGGTAACAGGGGTTCGATTCCCTTACAGACTACAAAATTAGTTGTAAATTAGTTTTATAAAATAAGAGTTGGTGTCTCGATTTTTATTTTATTAGTTAAAACCAAAGTGATTGTTTTACAATTGTGGGAGGTTTTTCTTTTTTAACTAGTATTTATAATAATTATTACATCTAAAATTAAAGAAAAAATGGCAAATCATAAGTCAGCATTAAAAAGAATCAGAAGTAACGAAAAAAGAAGAGTTCTTAACAGATACCAACACAAGACTACTCGTAATGCAATTAAAGCATTAAGATTGTCTACTGAGAAATCTGATGCAGCTTCAAAATTATCAACTGTAATCTCTATGATTGATAAATTAGCTAAGAAAAACATCATTCATGATAATAAAGCTTCTAACTTGAAGTCTAAATTAACGAAACATGTTGCTAAATTGTAATTAAATACAATTTTTTAAAAATATAAAAGCCCTCTTCTGGAGGGCTTTTTTTTGTTTGGTGAAATTTTAAAAAAAGTAAAAATCTCGCAAAGTCGCAAAATCGCAAAGTTTTAATGGATCAGGTGTGAAAATTGAGATTAAGTAAAAGTGTGTCTAAACCATATAAGTGATGTAAGTTCATTTTAGATTTAGTTTGCGCTACATAAACACAAAGATTGTTGAATTAAATAAAAAAAAAGAAATCCATTTTAATCTTAAAAATCTGTGGCAAAGAAATAATGGATCGACACGAAAACCTGTGGAGTATCAAAAATTAAGCTTATATATTCGTTAATCTAAAAAGGACGAATAGATGTGAGAATTTAGTTTATCTAACACACACACACACACATACACACACACACACACAGTTTGTCCTTTCGACGAAGGAGAAATCTCCGCAAGAAACTCCGTAAAAACAAGCTCAGCAAA